>NZ_JBXENV010000017.1:0-171902 GCF_059383755.1 Paenibacillus sp. JT22N15
ACGCATTCACTCGACCATCGGGTATCTCACTCCCAATGAATGCGAACGCAGGTACCGAAAGGCAGCTTAAAAATCTCGGTTTCTTGTGTCTACTCTATTGACAGAGATACACTACGAATCGGCCCGTGCATGCTTGACGGAGTCGCACTCCGTATGGAGTGCGTGGATTGAAATCATTACCAAATTTAGGAGGTTGCAATTATGAATGTCGCACTCCGTATGGAGTGCGTGGATTGAAATCAATCATGATCATGTCGCTTGCTCCTCATTATTTGTCGCACTCCGTATGGAGTGCTACGAGAAAAACATTTTTATGGTCGCACAATAAGGCAACAACAAATGACTGAAACATCTGTTGCATCTCGTCAGACTGCGTTTTTCAAACAAATCAAAAAGAGTATGAAGGTTTTAATAGCCTCCATACTCTTTTTATGTTCGGCAGGGAAAGGAATTTCAGGCTGCCGAATTTATAATTCGTCTGGCGATAAGCCAGTAAGGTAAGGCTTTATCCTTTTTTGATGCCGTTGTTCGTCAAGCAGCTGTGCCATCTGTTGTTGGACGCGTTTCGTCTGCTCGGTCGCGAAGGCAGGATGGGCGAGATTGCGTGTTTCAAGCGGGTCAGCGGTCAAATTATACAGCTCGTATTCCTCAGCAACAGGAACGGTTTTGATAGCTGCAACATAGCAGATATTAGAGGCAGAGAGTGACACGGAGGCTGCACTACCGATATGCTGAGCGGTCGGCTGAAAAGTTACGTCTCTAGCTCCCGGCTCGCTCCAAAACTGCTCGTTATCATAATAGCGGGAATACTTCCATAATTGTTTGTTGTTATCGTTATAGAGAGGGGCAATTACCGTTTCAATATGATTGGGCTGATCAACGGAAGGAAATGGTATTCCGATTGGGTTAACTTGGTGCTGGCCCCGCGTAACGTCGTCGTCGATCATAAAATAAATCGGTGATTCTACGGGCTCGGATGTGTTTTGCCCTAAAATAAAGCTGGACAGGTCACGGCCGACAAAGGGATGGGCCTCGCTGAATTTTTTTTGCAAGCGGCTTTGGATGTCTCCTACGTTAGCCTGGGCCAGCCCAAGCATAGTCGGGAGCAGATCAACATGGCTTGTAAGGGTATTGAAAGGCTTTGACTCTGGCTTCGGAAACAGCTGCTTGCTGTGAATGACTAAAGGGACATGGAGCATTTCTTCATAGGCAGAGGATTGGACAAGCGCTTCAAGCACTTTCTGCATTTGCATATCGGCTTGTTTTTGCAGATGGTAATAAAGCTTGCGGTAATGAGGCTCATTAATAATGGGCTGCAGCGCGCGCGGGTAAATTTGCTGGTAGCTTTTTTGGCAGCGCGGTTTCGTATCTAAAGGTTCATTTTGGGTCGGCGCTGGCGCGACCGGAGGCATTGGCCCTATGTCGAAATTGAAGGCAGGCAGCTGTGCAGCGAGAGCCCCGTATAAAACAATATCATGCGGGTTCACAAATGAAGACACAACGAGCCATGGCTTTGCCGCATCATTTCGCTCTTTCTCATGGGCAATAGCCTGAATCAGTGAAACCACTTCGGAGGCATAGACGATATCTCGGCCGCTCAGCCCTTTAGCAGCAGACGAGCCGGAGTTTCGCGGGTCTCTACCGTGAGGCTCTGGGCCAATCCAGCCGGAAAATCCGAAATCGTCCATTCGATTGGCATGCAAATACAGCTCCTCCCGTGCTCGATCTGGAATACCGTTATCGGGGGAATAGCTGAGGACGCTTTGATGCGTGCCAGGAATAATGATATCTTGGTAGGAAAAATGCCATTTTCCCTTATAATAGGTTTGGTAACCTGCCTCGCGAAAATAGTTCCCATGCGTAGGCACCGTATTGCTGCCCAGCCAAAACATATCCGAGTCAAACGGATCCTTGGCAATCCCTGTTGTTTGGCTGACCCCGTGGAGCGAAGGATATTGCCCGGTCATTAACGTAGCTCGGCTCGGACAGCAAGCAGCACTTCCGATATAATGCCTGTGAAATTCCATGCTGTGCGCTTTTCTCAGAAATTGCTGGTCAACGAGATTTTCCTTGCTCCATTGCTTAATTTCCGCGTTCTCATAGATGGGAGGATAGCGCTCCTCATCGACGAGAATGACAAGAAAATTAGGCTTTTTTCTTGAGAGCGGTTGGCTGTTCACGACAGCACCCCCCCCAGGGTATAATTTTAACCCTAGATTATGCGGCAATGGCTTGGAAAAGAAGAGGCCCAGCGCATGGAGTCTGAGCCGTGACGTAATGCTTTTCGAATAAATACTTTAAGCTACTTTTCTATGTTCAATTTGAGCAAGGCATCATCGATGGCCATCTGACCTGTTACATCTAACTCATTTAAAGCTTCCTCAATCGTTAAATCATCCGAAATTTCTGATTAGGAATGGGCTTGAGTTCATAGAAAGGAGACAGGTCATGATCGCCTATAGGGTTCATATAGTCGGTTACTGCGGGTAAGCCATAATTCGTTTTGTTTTTTGCAATTAATCGGCTGTTTGATGAATCATGAGCAATAAAATCCATTAATAATGCCGCTTCGTCGTGATGCTGTGTGTTTGTTGAAACGCCAAAAATATCATATATGGAGTAGGAAGAAGAATACTCTGGATTAGCGGGATCGATGGGGGCAGTGACCACCCCCCCAATTTATCTCGGTTCCATTTTCAAAATGGGATAAGGTGTCAAAGTCATAAGCAATGCTGTGCGATACGACTGTCATGGCAACATTTTGTGTGATGTAAGCTCTGAAATAAAAGAGCCTACCTATTCGGTAGACTCGATGAACTTCACTTTGAAGAGCTACTATGAATCTCACTTTTCGTATTCATGTATTCGATAAATCATCATGCCCTGCTCACTGTACATTTAAAATAACTTGGTTGCAGCCACTACTTTTTGCGGCTCTTCATACCAGCCTTTTGTGCCAATACCCAGCTCTCCAGCATTATTGCTTGAACCATAGGTCAATAACCGGCCTTTAGACACCCAGTAATAATTCTCTCCATAAGCTGCAATCGCTGTAACGTTTTTATTCCCCCCGTCCTGCTCTAGCAAACGACCCATTGACTTTCCTTCGTATAATAATTCTTTTTGTGTCGTTATATAAAGGCTTAATCGTCCAGTAGTTGAAACTGTACTATAATCTAATTTTTCTTTTACGGGTCCAACATAGGTATTGGTCGCTCGATAAGGCTTCTGCCTAATATTGCTAACCAAGCTTTGCGAACTATTCCAGCGCCATAGCCCTTTGTTTTTATCGATTCCGATTAACGTATCTCCATTAAATGAATCTCCGCCTGCAAACACTTTAGTAATACCTGAAAAGCCGGAGATTTTTGAAGCGGTAATAGTGCCTTCTTTTTTTGGACCTGACCAGTACCACACAGAGCCATCTTTTTTGGCTGCAAATCCCCGATCGTTGCTAACACCTACAGATATAACATCGCTAATATTAACCTGCCACACTAGCTTTTTATTTTTCGTGACGTTGCTGGAGCCCCACTCCCCGAGGTGGTATACTTTTCCACTCGATGTCCAAATAACGACACTCTTATTATATGCAGCGATTTCTTTGATAGGCTCTTGGATCAGGTCTAAAGGAAGTGGCTTATCCGAATCGGCTGCTGCCCCTAAACGCGTTAGTTTACCCCAGCCGTAAAGCTTGCCCTCTTTGGTTAATGCGAGAGAAAATTCATTCCCAGCAGCTACTTGTATCGCAGATTTAATAGTCGTAATTTTAAAAGGGGCAAGAACATCCTCCGTACTGCCGCTTTTAACTTCATGCTCTTTATTGCTTCCCCAGCCATAGATATCACCTTGTTTATTTAGCGCAAGCACATGACTGCTATTTGCAGATAAAGCGATTGGGTCTTTTATGCTTTGAATGTGATTTACAGCAAAACTGAGGGCAGCCGTTTTTCCAATTCCCAGTTGACCGCCATTATTTCCACCCCAGCTCATTAAGGTTCCATCTATTTTAACTCCAGCATAATGCAAACTATTATTAATCCATGTCGTACCGCTAGCAATTATTTTGTAGTCATTAAAGGGGGTGAAAGGGTCATTCGATATTTGTTTGCCGGCAGCTTCATACTGATAATACCGTCCATCTTCCTTCATCACATATCTCATATTTTGAAAAGTGCTAATGACACCGCTGGCGACTTTTTCAGGTAGGCTAACCTTCTTATCCTTCGTATCTGTATAACCCCATAAATCATAGGCTTCCGTAAGCAGCAGCGGCCCAGCATCCTGTGAGCCAATATCCATTACTTTGGGAAAGCCCTTTAGCTCTTGTGGGTTATCTGTGCTTGCTAATACATGCTGTAAGATGCCTGTATCTGTTGATTTTCCTTTTTGTTTATAACTAAGTGCTACACTTACATCCTTCCATGCCCAGACAGACCCATCATTTTTTAATGCGAGATAGGAATCGCCATAGAAGGATAGGCCGATCAAAATTTTTGTGACGCTTTTCAGGCCCTTTACCTGATTGGTTTTAATTTGTGCTTTCGTTATTTCCGTTTCATAAACATCATGGTAGGGTTCATTGAAAGGTAAAACCCATTCGGTTACCGTTCCATCTTTTTTTAAAACCATCCCATGCCCTTGTCCACCTACTTGTACTTGAACAGCTCCCTGGAGCTCTTTCATTAAAATAGGAGAAGAAATATTATGACGCCATAAATAGACTTCGCCTTTTGTTGTCAATACTGCTGCAGTTGAATAGTTGGCAGCTATTTGTTTGACATTTTTAAACTTCGTTATTTTTTTCGGAGCAGTCGAATTGCAGACTTTAGATGAATCGCATAGTGCCTGCGGAATGCTGCCCCATGCCCATAACTGTCCATTAGAATCAACAGAGTAAGTAACTCTATCTCCGAGAGCCAGACGGTTTTTTAAATCCTGTATTTCTTCTCTCGTTTTTGTGCTGTCAATGCTGGATTTTGTTTGATCATATTCCAAGCTGCTTTCATATTTTTTTAGCAGAGTGCCAGGTTCTGTATCCACTGTTCCATAGCGGGCACCTGTAGGACTTTGGATTTCAACAATGGGCCTTACACTGATATCGAGTGGTTCAGTTACAACTTTAAAGTAGCCTTTAGCATTGAGTGGGGTTTGCAACGTTTTGATTAAGGTATATCCGCTGCTTGGATCAATAAATTCTAAGTCCACGGTTAAATTTGCGCTATTGATGATGATCCCTTCGACCGTTACAACCCGATTGGAGTCAAATTTTACATAGTATTCGTACGATCCTTCCAAAGAGAAGGGGACTGGGGTTGTACTCAATCTTGAATGATCCACCAAGCCTTGAGCGAATATAGTATTTGAACAAATAAAGCAAATAACAAATAGACTCAGTGATAAACTGCTAAACCATTTTTTCATCTGTTTTCCCCCTGATTATGTATAAAATCGAGATGTTCAATTCACTTTAGCTGATCCATAATCTAACATAAAGGACGAACACAGTGACAAACATAACTCGTTCTTATTATTTGGTCAATATATTCCCTTATTTTAATCATAAAAGAAATCTCATCATAAATGCTAGATTCCTGCAACTTTTTCCATATTAGTTCGTCTAATTTTTTATGGGAAAAATTGAAATTGTACAGAGAAGAGAGGTTGCAATGATTCAAAAAAAGACACAATGGCAGGAGAGTAGGATGAAGAAGCTAGGGTTTTTAATGGTATTATTTATGTTTTTAGTGGCGTTCCCAAACGATAGCTTTGCAGCAGCGGTGGATACGAAGGTGATTTTGGACGGAACAGAGCTTGTGCAGCCGGAAAATACGAAAGCCGAAATCATTGACAAAAAAGTCATGATCCCAATTCGGATCGTATCGGAAAGCTTGGGCTACGACGTGCTCTGGGATAAGCAGGCACAGACGGTCACGATTAGCAAGGAAGGCACGCTCATTGAAATGACGGTAGGCCAGAAAGCGGCAAAGATCAATACGGCTGCCATAGAAATAGATGCTCCTCCTGTGATTAAAAAAGGAACAACGCTCGTTCCACTGCGCTTCGTAGGCGAGCAGATGAATCTCAAGGTTGGCTGGAACAATACGACGAAGACGGTCACTTTAACGAGCCCGATTCCAGAAGTGGTCATCGATGAGGGGGAAACGGACCCGGTTATTCCGCCCTCTTCCGGCACGGGAGGCACCATTATTGATGGAGCTATCCCGAGTGGCGTGTCAACAGTAAGCGCTATCAGCTTTAATGACAACCGCCTTATCGTCACGACAAGCGGCAAAGTAGGGCCGAAAATTTTCGCGATGAAGGCGCCGGATCGCCTCGTCATCGATTTGCCAAATTCGGCTTTTGCACCGTCGTTTGGCGATGGACAAGCTTTGAATGGCAGCCAGATGGGCGAGCTTGTCATTACGGACAGCTCAGATGTTACGAAGGTGCGTTATTCTTTGTTTACCCGCGAGCCGTCGGCTATTCGCATCGTTTTGGATTTGAGACAGGCGACCTCCTATCAGCTTGTCAGCGATGATTCTGGCCTTTATGTCGTAGACCTTAATGTGGACGGCGACGTAGGCGGTCCGCCGATTGTGCCGCCAATCAGTTCAGACGGCAAAAAAATCGTCGTCATTGATCCCGGCCACGGCGGTGTTGAGCCAGGCAAGGTGGCGCTGACAGGGCTGCAGGAAAAAATAATCAATCTGAAGCTTTCCTTGAAGGTCGAGCAGCTGCTGAAGCAGGTGTCTGCCATTAATGTGGTGATGACGCGAAAGGATGATACTACACTTAGTCTTTCGAATCGTGCGAAGCTGGCAAATGCACTGAATGCCGATTTGTTCGTCTCCCTGCATGCCAACGGCTACACGACAACCACAGCTTCAGGCACAGAGACGTATTATGCGCGGGATTCGAGCATACCATTAGCTAAGACGATTCATCGCTATTTGGTGGAAGCGACTGGTCTGAGAGATCGCGGAGTGAAATATGGCAACTATCACGTCATACGAGAGACAACGATGCCGGCGGTTCTGCTCGAGACAGGCTTTATGAGCAATGCGTCGGATTTGGCGGTTATTACGAATGAAACGGTGGAAATGCGTATGGCAAAAGGCATCGTTGAGGGAATTAAAGAATATTTGGGTATTAAATAGTACAGCTTGTTTCTTTCAATTCCTGAGGGAGGTGGAGTTTGAATGAACACAAAGATTGCTATTGCGGCGCTCCTATTAATCGTTATGACGACAGCCGGCTGCGCGGACAAGTCATCAGCCCATCCGGCGCAAGAGGTTACTCTAGATGCTACCCAATCCAAGACGGTCACAGCAGCCACAGTCGTGGAGCCGCAGCAAACGGCTGAGGCTCCGGTATCTGCTGCGGAAGTGAAGAAGCGGACAATTGAAGTTTTTTTCTCAGACCCGCAGGGGGAAAAGCTTGATAAAGCGGGTGTGCAGATTTCTTTTTCCACACCTGTAGTAAAATATACAGAAGCCTTTAAAGCTTTGCAGCAAAGCGACAATGCCGAGCTGATACCACTCTGGTCGAAGGAGATCGAACTGAAATCCGTCCATTTTAAAAACGGAGCGCTCACGCTCGACATTCATATGCCTGACACGGCGCGTCTCGGATCTGGCAGTGAAATATTCGCTTTGGATGCTTTAACATGGACGCTATTTCAATTCGTAGAAGTGAAAACAATTGATTTGCTCGTCGACGGGGAGCAACTGGAAAGCTTAATGGGACATGCCGATTTGGAGCATCCCATTACGAGAGGGAAATAAGCTTGATGAAAGCTGATACTTGCATCGCTATGTTTCATAATCTCTTTTAAGAGGTAAAGAGACATATAACCAAAGAGGAGATGATCATATGACAGCTTCAAATAACGGTTTAGGCGATAAAATAAAAGGCAAAGTCAATCAAGTAAAAGGCGAGATTAAAGACCAGATCGGCAAAGCGACGAACAATGAATCGCTGCAAGGAGAAGGCAAGCTGGATAAAGCCAAAGGTATCGCCCAAGAAAAAATCGGCGAGCTCAAAAATAAAATCAGCAGGTAGATGGCGGCTGCAAGCTTGGCTATAGCCGCATCGTTCATCAAGAAGCCAGCCCTCACAGTCTGTGGAGGCTGGCTTCTTGCGGCGCATAACGATCAGGCAGGAGGCGAGCGTACCCGCAAAGCATTGCAAGATAATTGCAAGGTACAGTAATGCATGGCTAACCAAAGTAAAGGAGCATTCGCCGCTGCTGTGCAGGTCGGCAAACGCTCCTTTGCTTTACGCTATTTTAAAAGTGGTCAGGCGGCATTTCGGTTGGGAAGTCCGTTTCGACATTCGGTGCAGGCACAGGCTCAATCTCGGGTGTTGGAGTGCTGGGATTCATTTCGGGCGCGGGCTGCTCGGGCAAAATCTCAGGTGGGTTCGGCGGTATGAGTTCCGGCGATTTGTCTGGATTCGGCTCTGGTAAATCGATCGGCTTTTCGTTATGAATAGACATCATATACCCTCCTCTCGCTTATTCTTTACTTACCCAAACTTGCCTTCGGACTAACCAAGAGCGGGAAACGATGGTATTATGATGGGAGAACAGACTTATTAAGATGCAGGAGATGAATAATGGATTTTACAAAACTGAATTCCTTAACGAAATATCCGAGTATCCTCACCTATCACCAGCTTGGGGAACGCGGCCGTTTAAACGACACATTAACCGAAGGTGAGGCCTTCGATTCGGATAAGCCCGTTTATGTTTATGAAAAAGTAGACGGGGAAAATGCGCGCATAATTTTGCTTCATAATGAAGCCGGGACGGACTATTTTATTGGCTCACGAGAGGAGCTGCTGTTTGCCAAGGGGGACCGAATTGGCAATCCCTATGGCAATATGGCGGCTTTGCTAACCCCGATTGCGGAGCGGATGCAGGCCAGCTTGGCGGATGGTAAGCTTGGACTTACCGTTATTTATCAGGAGAGCTATGGCGGTAAAACAAAGGCGGCCAAAAATTATACGTCCAGCGGCAGCCAAGGCTACCGGGTATTCGATCTGTTTTCGCTGACGCATGAGGAGCTTAAGCATTTGCTGGAACTGCCGATTGACCAAATTGCCAAGTGGCGCGATCATGGCGGCCAGCCTTTTTATAAAGAGGCGGAGAAAGCAGCATTTATCGAGCGCTGGAGCCTCGACGCTGCGCCGCTGCTGGCTGAGCTGGGTGGAGCTGCGTTTCCGGTCGGGCTGGAGGAGACGAGCCGTTTTCTCAGCGATTTTGCGGCCACGCGTGTAGGAATGGATGCATCCGGAAAGTCAGAAGGAATTATTGCACGAACGGCTGATCGCAAAATGATTCGTAAAATCCGGTTCGAGGATTACGAACGAACCTTTAGAAATGCGCCGAAGGCATGAACAATTTGCTAGTGTCGGGCTACCGCGCGCATGAGCTGAACATTTTTAATCAAAAGCATGAAGGCATTGCCTATATTAAGCAGGCGATTACGAATAAGCTGCTGCCGCTCATTGATGATGGCTTGCAATGGGTCATTACGCCGGGCCAATATGGCGTTGATCTATGGGCATGTGAAGCCGTCATCGCGCTTAAGCCGCAATACCCGCAGCTCAGGCTTTCTATTATTACGGCGTATAGCAATCCGGAAGAGAAGTGGAAGGATGACAAGAAGGAATATTATGAGCAGGTGCTGAAGGGCGTCGATTATTATGCGTCGGTCAGCGACAAGCCTTATGACGGCATTTGGCAGCTGCAGGCGAGGGATGAGCTGCTGTTTCGCAAAACCGAGGGTATTTTGCTCGTGTACGATGAGGATGCGGGGGAAGGAAGTCCGCGCTACTTCAAGGAGCGTGCGCTCCGCCGGCAGCAGGCCGATGGTTATCGCTACATCAGCATCAGCTCGGATGATATTCAGAGCATTGCGGATGAGGCGAATTATCGGGATATGGACTAGCATAATAAGGCTGCCTCTCGTTAGGGCGGTTCTTGACAGCAAGAGGAGGATGCAGAGATGGATGATCAGGATGATAAAAAGCAGCAAGAGCAGCATTCGGAAAAGGTGCGGCCGTTTGATTTAGAAAAGAGCGAGCCAGCTAGCCAGGCGGTGCATGTGTTCCGCCAGCCGCGGGAGTCGCAGCAGTCACTGGCGGCAGCGCAAGCAGCAGCCCAGGCTGCGCGGGAAGAAGCGGCGCAGCGGGCCGAGGCAGCCCGCCTAGCGGAAGCGGCAAGGCAGGTGGAGGTTGCCCGCCAGTCAGAGGCGGCGAGGCAGGAAGAGATTTTGCGGCGTGCGGAAGCAGCACGGCAGGAGGAACTGGCGCGCCAAGAGGAAGATGCGCGCTTGCTTGAGGCGACGCGGGAGCAAGCCGCTTTGCAGAAGCGCGAGGATTTGGAGGAAGAGCCGGGACAACGGGAACGTTACGGCGAGTATGGGGAATATGACGCATACGGCGATGACAATAGCGAATACGATGCAGATGATGCTGAGCCAGCTGTTACGGCGGCGACAGCAAGAAATGAGGCAGCTGGAACGGCTGCATCAGTGAGAAATGAAGCTGCCGGAATGGCAGGCGCTGCGGGCGCTGGTGCTGGCGCAAGTGCAGGAGCAGGAGCCAAAAGCGGAGCAGCAGGGGCTGCAAACAAGCTGCTGCAAAATATATCCGGCTCGGTTAAGCAGATCGATATGCAAATATTGCTGAAGCTGCTGAAAAATCCGCTGGAGGGGCTGAATTTAAACCCGGCCAAAGATTTGAGCTACGGTATAATCGGGATTGTCAGTGCGATAATAGGTTTCCTCTTGTTCTGGCTGCTTACAGGCAGTGCCATCCAGCTATTTTTCGGCTATGGGGTATCCGATCTATTGCGTGAGGGAAGCGGCATGAGCGCAGCGCTATTCGGCAAAATCTTGCTGCTGTCGCTAATATCGACGATTGCCTTCCTCGGTTCTTTATGGGGAATCAGCTTGTGGAGAGCGACGCAGCGTCTAACACTCAGAGCTTTCATTACATCGATTGGAGCGATGCAGCTCGTTTCTGGAGCTGGATTTTTAATAGCGGGCGTCGTTTCGCTCATTAGCTTTAAGCTGGGCCTTTTGGTAATGGCGGCGGCACTGCTGTCTACTCTTGGCATTTCCTTGGTCGGCGCATCGGTGGCCAGCCAGGTGACGAAGGAGAAGCTGTGGTCGTATATCGTTCTTTCGGTTTGTGCTTACTTATTGTTGTTTGGCCTGTTCGGTGATTTGATCTTGTAAATTGATAAGCATAATGAGTGATGATATGTTGCTTAAACGTTGTTTCCCCTTGCGGAAGCAACGTTTTTTATTTGTTTGCAAAAGCCCCTGTCCGTTATTTTGGTAAATTTGTTATGGCGGTTTGAAATCATAATTGGAGCAGTTAATGATTGAAGTTCGATAAAATATGACAGAGATCGAAAAAATAAATGATGAATTTTCAGTAAAATGAAATGATTTTAGAGGATTTTAGCACTTTATGTAGAAAATTTAATAGCTAAAGATGATAGGGGGTATTTACCATTATGAAAAAAGCTATTTTTGCAGTTGCCGCTATGCTCGTCATGGCTGGCTGCGCCGGCCAAACGGAGGATTTTTCCACAGAGGTAAGTCAATTAAAGGAGCAAGTAAGCCAGTTGAGTGCTGAAAATGAGAAGCTGAAGGCAGAGCTTGCCGAGGCCGCTAATACTGCTGCGGTAAGCGAGGCGTCTTCGGAGCCGGCACCGGAGCCATCCGCTGACGCAGGCAGTGTACTAGAATTGAAAAAAGCGCTCGTTATTGCCGACTTTGCAGAGGTTACGCTCACGAAGACAGAGTTTACGTCCAAAGTCGTTCCGCCGAAGCCTGACAGCTTCTACAATTACTACGAGATAAAGGATGCCGAAAATATTTATTTGGACATCGTTCTTAAGTTCAAAAGCTTGCTCAGCTCGTCCAAAGGCGCAGATGAATTTGCCAATGTACAAGTGAAATATGATAGCAAATACGAGTACGAAAGCTTTTCTGCAATTGAAGAGTCGGGTGGAGGCAACTTTACCTATACAAACATAACGAATATTGAACCATTAAAAACGGGAGTTCTTCACTTTATCGCTGAGCTGCCTAAGGAAGCGGCCAAAGACAAAAAGCCGATTGATATTATCGTTACGATTGAAGGCAAGGAATACGTCTACTCGTTGCGCAGCGAATAGCCGCTTCGCGAAATATATAAATAGAGGGAGAATGAAATATGAAACAGAAAGTAATTACAGTTTTGCTGGCTATGGTCATGCTGCTGGCAATCCCAACGGGGCTTTCGGCCGCTAAGGCGGAGAGCCAGAGCGTTTTTGTAAACGGCAAGAAAATCGCTTACGCGCAGGCACCAATAAGCGAGAACGGCACAACGCTTGTATCGGCAAAAGAAACGATTGAAGCACTTGGCCTCGCCTTCAGCTGGGACAAGGGCAACAAGCGGATCATCGCTTCAAGCGGCGAAATGACGATTTCGATTATTTTGAATGAGCCCGTTGCTACGGTTAATGGCATTTCTATATTTTTGGGAACGCCCGCTGTAGAACGAAATGGCCGCACCATGGTTCCGCTTCGCCTGTTGACAGATGGTCTAGGCGCTTCTATGGAAACGAAAGGCAACCAAATCAGCATTAAAACGGTAGACCCAAGCAAAAGCAAATATTATACAGGCCTGCCGCTGCAAATTACGAATTCCGCTGTGAAAAATCTAGGCACGGAAAAAATCGTTGTTAATTATGTGGAATATTATTATGCCGGTGGCGCTGTGCAGGCCTATGATTTTACAGCATCGTTGAATGCGCGCGGCAAAGCCGCTTTTAACAATGCGACCGTAAAGCCAGGCGAAAATTTTGATTCGAATGGCACGAACTATACCTTTTTCGGCAGAACCGTTTATAGCATAGTGGTGGGAGAAGAAGAAACGGTAAGCAAAAGCTACAAGCTGGCTAAACAGCTTTATGGCAATGGCGGCACGATTGAAAAGCAGATGAGAGCTCTCTACAAACAGAAGGAAGAGGACTACAAGAAGAAGCTGAAAGAGGAGCTTAAGAAAAATAATAATGTTCCTTTTAAAGTTGTTGATTCTAGCATTACTTATGATTCATTAGGATATCCGGAAGCGAATATAGAGCTATGGAATTTGACAGCTAAAACGATAGTTTCATTCGAGCTTTCTTTTAGCACCTATGACGCTTACGGCGACCCGGTAAAGGGTGGTTATCCGTACACAAACCGTTTCTACGGAAAAGGTGCCAATGTTAAAGTATTGAGCGGTTATAGTCACATATTCACATGGGATCTCTACTCCTACAGCGACACAACCAAGCTCAAAAATATTCAAATTGATCGGGTTGCATACTCCGACGGCTCTGTCTGGAAACGTAAATAATAATTGAACAAACAAGCAGAAGGTTAAGCCGGATAAAGAAAAAGAAAAAGCCGCAGCGTTTGTATCGCCTGCCCGCAAGGGAGGAAAGCAGCGCTGCGGCGTCTTTTTTTACTGATTTCTAAAATAATGATGCTAGGCGCATCTATGTTTGGTTTTGAGGATTCATAAAGTGAACGGGGCAACAGGTCATTCCGCACGAAGTTCTAAACGGGCTTGTAGAAAGGCAGGTTAGCGTGTAGAAATGGATACAAACATATATTTTGTTCGTCATGCTCATTCAGTCTATAACCCTGATGAGTTGGGGAGACCTCTTTCGGAACGAGGTATTCAAGACGCAGAGAAAGTGGCAAATATACTATACTAAACACCGAGCAAGCCCCCACCAGTGAAAGGTGGGGGCTTGCTACGCTCTTTTAATCAGAGAACTATAATATTTTCGAAAAGTGTCTTTTGCATTAAAGGGAGGAAACCCGGCGCAGAAAATTATTATGGGCAAAGCCCCGCACCTGCTCCTCAGAGTAATGCTTAAGCAGCTCATTAATCAGGTTTTGGCTTTTTGCGGCGTTTTCGAGATTATGCACGTAAGCGTTGATGCCGTCAAAATCGGAGCCAAGGCCAACATGATGAACGCCGCCAATGGCACAGTAATGGTCAATATGCTTAATTAGATCGGAGATTGTCGTAATTCCGTCCGATTCGGGCTTAATAAACTCAGGATAATAGACGACATGAACGGTTGCATTTTTGGCGAACAGCGCTTGCGCTTGCTCATCAGACAACCCTCGCGGATGATCGAATACGGCCTTGGCGTTCGAGTGGCTGGCGATCAAATAATCGGCTGTTTCCACGACGTCCCAGAAGCTCTGCTCATTCAAGTGGCTCACATCGGTCAAAATCCGGTGCTCATTGTGGAACTGTACCATTTTGCGGCCGAGGGAGGAAAGTCCCGCTCCGCGAGGCTCCAGCACCCCATCAGCAGCAAGATTGGCGAAATTCCAGGTCAGGCCGACCGACAACACGCCAAGGCGGTGAAAAATATTCAGCTTATGCAAGTCATTACCGACCGGATCAACGCCTTCAAGCGTCAGAAAAGCGCCAATCTCGTGCTCGGCCAGCTTGCCGATATCCTTCCATTCCTTGATGTGCTTCATGTCCGGATTTTTCCCTAATACTTCCTCGTAAAAATAATGCACCTGGTCGAGCGCCGATTGAAACTTCTCTTGATCAGTCAAGTTCGGCATGACGAAAATGGCGAAGCCTTGTACCTTGACGCCCCCAGTAAGCAGGCGCTGCTTGTTCGTATCCAGCTCAGGTGCATCGTTGAAGGAAAGGCTGCCTTTCTTCTCCCCCAGCTTCATTAAAGCATCGCAATGCAAATCGATAATGTTCATTTAAAACTCCTTTCACCGGCATTTACAGCGGTTTAATGTCCCAAGCTTCGCTTAGGAAAGCGAGAATACGGTCAACAGAGCGCTGCACTAAGGCTTCGCCTTTCCCGGCTGTCGCAAAAGATGGATGTCCAACGACGCCTGATTTGGAAATGGAAGACAGACGGTTGTATTTGATGATTTCGGGAAAAGGATCTTCAAACGCGGGCTGTTCATCGATGATAATGGACTGGTTTACAAGCTGAGGGTAAAGATGAAGCAGGACGGAGGTGCCGATTTCACCAGCATGGCCGTTTGAAAATTTTCCAGATTCGGAAATGCCGTCATCCTGCGCCTTGATGAACCGCCAGCAATCGATTTGGGCGGCCAATACATCGCTATGCTGTTCCTTGATCTGATGCACGATTTGATTAATAACCGATACATTTCCAGCGTGGCCGTTAATGAAGAGTATACGTTTGAAGCCCCATTTTAACAAGCTGGTTACTATGTCGCCGAGATAAGCTTTTAAGCTTTCGGGGCGAATCGTAATGGTTCCGGGAAAATCATTTAGTACGGTGGAATCTCCAGCCTCTACGTTTGGTCCGATCAGTGCGCCAACACACTCGGCAACGAGCTCTGCCAATTTGGCTGCCAGCAGCCCATCCGAGCCAAGAGGCAGATGAGGGCCATATACCTCGATTGCGCCTACAGGAACAATGACCAGCTCCGTTTGTTTTTTGTATTCCTCGAAGACGGTCCAGCTGATGTCTCTTAATTTGCGGCTTTTCGTCATAATGCGCTCTCCCAATTGTATGAATTTTAAAATATAACTGATGAATCTCGCTCCATCAAAGATGGGCCTGTCTAAGCTTGGTTGTACAAATGGCAGGCGACCTGCCTTCCGCCGACATCCCGCAGCTCAGGCTTGTCGGTACGGCAAACGGCCATGCAGGCATGGCAGCGCGTATGAAAAGCACAGCCGGGAGGCGGGCTCGCCGGGCTCGGCACATCGCCCGGCAGCACAATGCGGCTCTTTTTGGCAAGCGGATCAGGGGTGGGTACGGCGGACAATAACGCCTGCGTATAGGGATGCAGCGGCTCTGCAAACAATTCGCGTTTGCCTGCCAGCTCTACAATTCCGCCCAAATACATTACGCCGATCCGATCGCTTATATGCTTGACTACGCTTAAATCATGGGCGATAAATAAATAGGTAAGCTTGAACTGCTCCTGCAAATCCTGAAGCAAATTAATAATTTGCGATTGAATGGAAACGTCGAGAGCGGAGACGGGCTCATCTGCGACGATCAGCTTGGGGTTCAGCGCAAGTGCGCGGGCAATGCCGATCCGCTGCCGCTGCCCGCCGCTGAACTCATGGCCATAGCGATCCGCATAACGGCTGTTTAAGCCGACGGTTTCCAGCAGCTCATCGATCCGTCTAGTCCTTTCCTTGCCGGTTGCTGCTTGATGAATGTCGAGCGGCTCGGCAATGAGCTCGCCCACCGTCATACGGGGATCAAGCGAGGCGTATGGGTCCTGGAACACCATCTGCATATCCTTCCGCAGCTTGCGCAGCTCCTCCACCGGAAGGCCGACCAAATTGCGGCCCTCATACTTAATTTCGCCTGCCGTTGGACGAAGCAATTGCAGCAGCGTACGGCCTGTTGTAGATTTGCCGCAGCCGCTTTCACCCACAAGGCCCAGCGTTTCGCCTTTGAAAATCGTAAATCGCAGGCCATCGACCGCCTTCACATGTCCTACCGTCCGATTGAACAGCCCTTTTTTGATCGGAAAATATTTGGTTAAATGGCTTACCTCAAGCAGCGGTTCATTCATTGGAACGCCTCCTTTGCTTCGGATGCATGGAGCCAGCATCTGGCTGAATGCCCAGCCCCTACTGCTTCGAGCTGCGGATGCTGCTCATGGCAAATCGCTTGCGCAAATTCACAGCGGGGGCTGAAACGGCAGCCTTCCCGCAAGCTTCCGGGCGGCGGAACGCTGCCCGGAATGGAATATAGTCTGCGCTCATCCGTTTCAAGCGTGGGCATCGACTTCATTAAGCCTTGTGTATAGGGATGCTTGGGACTTGTGAAAAGGGTAAGCACGTCGCATTCCTCGACAATTTGTCCCCCATACATAACGGCTACGCGGTCGCACATTTCCGCAACGACGCCAAGATCATGCGTAATAAGCAAGATGGAGGTGCCATGGCTCGTTTTTAGCTGCTGCATTAGCTCCAGAATTTGGGCCTGTATCGTAACGTCTAGTGCGGTCGTCGGTTCATCGGCAATGAGCAGCTTGGGATTGCAGGCCATCGCGATGGCGATCATAACCCGTTGCCGCATGCCGCCGGACAAGCGGTGGGGGTACTCCCGCAGCATTTGCTCGGGGCGAGGAATGCCAACCAGACGCAGCATTTCAATTGCCCTTGCTTTCGTCTCAGAGCGGCTGAGCTTCATATGAATGCGAATGGCTTCAAGCAGCTGTTCGCCGATCGTAAACACGGGATTAAGCGCGGTCATCGGTTCTTGAAAAATCATCGCCATGTCATTGCCGCGCACGCTGCGCATTTCCTTCTCGGAAAGCGCAAGAATATCCCGGCCATCGAAGGTGACGGAGCCTTCGACGACTTTGCCTGGCGTTAAACGCATGGCGGTCAGCGATGTCACGCTTTTGCCTGAGCCGGATTCTCCGACAATACCGACCGTCTCGCCTTCATAAATCGTAATATCAATGCCGTCTACAGCGGGAATGACGCCATCGCTTGTATGAAAATACGTTTTGAGCGTCTTTATTTCCAGTAGCTTGCGTTTCAATGCGGGCCCTCCTTAGCTAAACCTTCATTTTTGGATCAAGGGCATCGCGCAGCCCATCGCCGAGCAGATTGAACCCAAGGACAACGAGCATAATAGCGATGCCCGGCACGATGGACAGATGGGGCGCGGTGCGAAGAAATTCCCGGCCTGCGCTCAGCATGGCCCCCCATTCCGGAGATGGCGGTTGTGCGCCCATTCCAAGGAAGCTTAACCCTGATGCCGATAAAATGGCGGTAGCTACGCGCAGCGCCGAAAGCACAATAATGGGAGCAATGCTGTTCGGAATAATATGCTTCAAAATAATGCGTCTGTGCTTGGCGCCCATGGAGCGCGAGGCTTCAATATATTCTTTGTTTTTAACCGACAGTACAGCACTGCGGGTAATCCAGATGAACGACGGCACGGAAAAAATGCCGATGGCAATCATGAGATTCACCATTCCAGGACCAAGCACGCTTACAATGGCAAGAGCCAGCAGAAAGCCGGGAAAGGCCATGAAAATATCGGTGATCCGCATAATGACCGATTCGATTTTGCCGCCAAAATAACCCGCTATTGTGCCGAAGGCTACGCCAAAAACGACAGAAATGACGACGCCGACAATACCTACCATGAGCGAGATGCGCGACCCATAAAATATCCGTGACAAAATATCCCGCCCATATTCGTCCGTTCCGAATGGGTGGCTAAGGGATGGCGCTTGCAGCAGCATATCCATGTTTTGCTCGAGTGGATCATAAGGGGAGATCCAAGGTGCCAGTATGGCAATAAAAATAAAGAGGCCAACGATCCATAGGCCCAGCAGAGAGCGTTTGTTGCTTATGAGCCGCTTGAGCACTTGCTTGTAAAGGGCCTCTCGTTTGGCAGGCCCATCGTCATAAGCCGATGGAATGCTTTGGGCAAGCAGGGATGCAGCTTTGGGTTCACTCATCGTTAGGCCTCCTTCCGGTCATAACGGATTCGCGGATCGACAGCGGCATAACACAAATCAACGAGCAGATTGACGATGACGAAAATAAACGCAACGAATAAAATGCTGCCCTGCACAGCCGAATAATCTCTAAACTGAATCGATTGAATGATATAGCGGCCCAGACCATTCATGGAGAAGACGGTCTCCGTAAGCACTGCGCCGCCGAGCAGATTGCCGATTTCCATGCCGATGACGGTAATAATCGGAACGAAGGCATTTTTAAGCGCGTGTTTGTAAATGATGAGCCATTGACGGACCCCTTTGGCTTTTGCAGTACGAATATAGTCTTGATTAATGACCTCAAGAATGCTGGAGCGTGTAAGCCGTGCGAGCACAGCGGCAGAGGAAATGCCGAGAACGAGTGCCGGAAGCACAAAATGCTTCAGCTCGCTGCTGCCTCCGGAAGGCAATATGGGAATATAATAGGCAAAAATAAGAATGAGAATTATGCCCAGCCAAAAAACGGGCATCGATATGCCGAACAAAGAGAAAGCCATGGCCGCATGATCGCGGGCACTGCCGGGTTTGGTTGCAGCGATAATACCGGAAAATAGCCCGATGACAACGGTAACCAGCGTAGCCAAAATCGTCAGCTTCACCGTGCTCGGGAACCGCTCCATAATTTCCTGCAGCACCGGATTGTCCGATCGCAGCGAAGTGCCGAAATCGCCTTGCAGCAGCTGCCAATTATAATCGATATATTGCTCGTAGAGCGGACGGTCGGTTCCGAGCCGCTCCCGGATGATTTGCACTTCCTCGGGACTGGCGTCTAGACCAGCAACTAATTCAGCGGGATCGCCAGGCACGAGCTGCAAAATGATAAAAGAGAGCAGGGAAACGCCGATTAGCGTCGGGATCATTTGCAGCAATCGTTTTAGTACATAGTTAAACAAGGGGAAAACTCCTTCCTGACCACTAAAATGAAGCGGCCAAGCGATTAGCCGTACAAATGCGCCTGCCGATGAATATGCGACGGGAGCTTGGTGCGGACTTCGCGCACGCGCGCCAGATCAATCCGGTAGGGAATAAGCGTCTCCGTTTCTGCACCGCGTGCTACGACAACGCCCATCGGATCAACGATCAGGCTCTGGCCGATGTAAAACTCGTTGACCTGATTAACGGCAACGACATAAGCGGTATTTTCCAGCGCCCGCGTCGTAACGAGATTTTCCCAGTGGCGTTCCTTCACCGGACCGCGTACCCAGCCGGATGGCACAATAATCACGTCGGCCCCATGCAGCGCCTGGTAGCGGGCGATTTCCGGGAAGCGCAGCTCATAGCAGACGAAAAGTCCCAGCTTGCCGAATGGCGTATCAATCGGCTCGAAGAGCGCCGTGCCGGGTTTAATATCGCGTGATTCCTGCGCGCCGAATGCATCATATAAATGCGTTTTGCGATAATGGCCGACGATTTGGCCGTCCGAGTCAATAATGACCGTGGAGTTGTATACGCGGTCATCCGCGGAATCCTCCGTAGTCTCCCGCGTACCGAAAATGACCCATACGCCATAATGCTTGGCCAGCGACTGCATCGTCGCAACGAAATGCCCTTCCAGCGGCTCGGCATCCTCCAGCTTGCGTTCTCTTGGCGTGCCGATTTGATAGAAGCTCATAAAGGCTTCCGGGAAAACGACCAGATCGGCCTGGTGCAGCGAGGTCGCGTCCTGCAGCGCCTTTTCCGCCTTGTCCAAATTTTCCTGCTTGCTGCTTGAAGAACCGAACTGTGCCATTACGATTTGAAAGGTCATAGATGCTTTCACTCCTGTATCCAATTTTTTGAAAAAACGGGCTTTCCATGCGAATGGTGCCGCTCGCGCAGCACCATCATGCTTACTTGAATTTCACGCCGCGCAGGTCCCAGAGCAAGGAAGGCAGAAAGGTGATGCCTTCAATTTTGCTGGAATATGCAATTTGGACGGTATCCTCATACAAAGGAATCCAAGGCGCGTCCGCTTTTATGAGCTGTAAAGCTTCGTTGTAATTTTTCTGGCGTTCCGCCTTGTCAAGCGCTTGGCCTCCCGCAAGAATGAGCTCGTCTACTTTGGGATTGGCATAGAAGGCATAATTGGACTTGCTCGTCGAAAGGAAGCTGTCGCGCAGCAGAGCATCGCCGTCACCTGTAACGGAAGACGCGCCCCGGACGAATAAATCATAGCTGTCCGGATTTTTCAGCACATCGAGATAAGAAGCAAGCTCCAGCACCTGCAGCTCTGCTTTGAAGCCCAACTGCTGCAAGCTGTTTTGCACAAATTCGGCGGCCGGGCGATCCTGCACGGCATTTGCCGCAAGCACAATTCGCAGCGTCGTTCCTTCCTTCACGCCAGCTTCCTGCAGCAGCTTTTTCGCCGCTTCCACATCATAGGCGTATGCGCCCACATCGGTGTAGCCAAATGAATTTTTTGAAATAAACGAAGTGGCAACCTCAACTCTGCCTTCATAAAGCTTGTTGACCAGCGTTTCACGATTGATCGCCAGATTGAGCGCATTGCGTACCAACACATTATCCAGAGGAGCATGCTTCGTATTGATGCCGATATAGCCAACGCGATTGGTAGAGCGAGTATTGACGGTAAACTTACTGTCATTTGACAAGCGTTCAACGTCTGTCCCCGGCACTTTGTCAATGAGATCCGCTTCGCCGGATTCAAGCATAATAACGCGAGCCGCATTTTCGGTTACCGTTTTGAACGTAATGCTGCTTACGCCCGGCTTGCCGCCCCAATATTGATCGTTTGCCTCCAGTACAATCTCGTTGCCGGAGCTCCAGCTTTTGAGCTTAAAGGGGCCTGTGCCGACTGGCTTTTTAGCAATGCCTGCTTCATCTTCCTGAATTGATTTAGGACTAATGATGCTCCCGGAAGTGACGGCAATATTGTTAAGGAAAGCGCCCTGCGGCTCTTTGAGCTGAAAAATGACTTCGGAATCGCCGTTCGTGCTGACGGATTCAATGAATTGGCCCAAGGTCGCATATTGGGACAGCTTTTTATCCGGGTTGATCAGGCGTTCAAAATTAGTTTTAACCGCTTCGCTATTAAAAGGGGCGCCATCTTGGAAAGTCACGTTTTGACGCAGCTGGAAGGTCCATGTTTTGCCGTCTGCCGAGGCTTTCCAGCTTTCTGCAAGCTGAGGAACGATTTCAAGCTTATCGTTGAAGGTGACAAGACGATCATAGATTTGATAATTAATAAAGCTGGAGATAGAGTCAGTCGCATTTTGTGGATCAAATCCAATGGCATCGCCCGTCAAGGCGATCGTCAGGCTTTTCGCTGCCGCTGTATCGGAAGCTGCGCCTGTGCTGCTTGACGCTGTATTCGGCGCTGCGGTATTCGTATTTGCAGTGCTGTTTGCTCCGCCGCCATTGCCGCAGCCAGCAGCGAACAGGGATAAGGCTATAAGGGCAAGGCCCAGCTTGTTTTTGAAAAGATTCCTTCTCATCTAGTTGTTTCCCCCTTGATTGTCGGTTGCCGCTAGCTGGTCTGTACATCCAGCGAGCCGTTTATCGTAGCCGAGTTCCTTCCGGCGCTGTTGTTCCTTGAGCTGCTTTTCTTGGGCGATGAGCCCAAGCTCCTTGGCATGAAGCGGATTGATGACGAATACGCCATCATCATCGCCGACGATGAGGTCGCCTGGCTGAATGCTGACGCCGCTGACGCTGACAGGTGTATTGACTTCGCCTTCGAGCTGGAGCGAGCGGGTAGTCAGCGCGCTAATACCCTTGGAATAGACCGGAAAACGAAGCTGTGTGATCGGCCGTACGTCGGTGACGCAGCCGGATATAATGGCTCCAGCAATCTTTTTGTCCAGTGCAGCATACGTCACAAATTCTCCCCAGCAGGCACGCTGTTCATCACCGGACATATCGACCACGATAATATCGCCTGGCTGCGCGAGCTCGAAAGCATGCCGAATGGCGGAAGCGTCAATATGAGGAATCCGTACGGTGACTGCGTTGCCTAAGAGGCGAATCGGGCGAAACAGCGGCTGCAGGCCGGTGAGAAACCCGAAATCCGTCAAATGGCCAATCGTTGAAGGGCTGATGTGTTCATAAAGCTCAAGCAACTCAGCCGTTACTCCTTGTACTCTTGGTTCGATGCGAAACATTAGATGTGTTCTCCCCTCACTCGAAACATTAACTTGATAAATCTGATGTGATTAGTATGTTTTAACTTGTTGAAAACAATAGCATTACTCGTTCTCTACCGTCAATGTAAACGCATATAGATAATTTCAATAGCTAATTGGAAAAAACTATAGGGTTGCCATAGGAGGATGGAATGGACAGGCTGCGCCTTTTCCTTTCACAATAGAGCCAGAAAAACAAAAAAAGCATCCAAATCGATATTGGATGCCATAGGGTAATGGTATTGAAAAGGATCTTATCGGTCCTTGCTCACCGTAATATTATTTATTTCCACATCGGGATCAAAATCAATATGGCTCGGCACATTGATTATGAGCATGCCTCCAAAAATCGTTTCCCAGTTGCCGCCGCTGTCGGCGACGCGATTTTTGAAATCGGCAAGCTCCTCGGATGAAGCAACGTCCTGACTGAGCAGCCAGGAATATCTTCTTAAGCGGGATTTGCGGACGGTCTCTTTATAAAAATAAATGTTGCCTTGCTGCTCCAGCTTGACAATATCACCGAATGATACCATTTCCGTAAATAATGGATTTTCTTCAATGCGGTAGCGCTGATCGTCAATCGGCGTTACCTTGAGCATTTCAATCTCCTGCCCGGAGGAATGAAAGGAAATGCCAAGCTCAACAGATGGATTCATAATGGGCACCTTCTTCGTTAAAATAAGCTTAGGTCAAACGTTCGCGACAACGTTTCCAGCAAATGGACACCTGCAATGCTGTTGCCCTTGCGATGCAGGGATGGCCCGACGACGCCGATGCCGTAACGACCGGGAACGATTGCCAAAATGCCGCCAGATACGCCGCTTTTGGCCGGCAAACCAACTTGAATTGCGAATTCGCCTGAGGCGTTGTACATGCCGCAAGTAATCATAAAGGTTTTGGCGATCTGCACATAACGCCGTGGGATCAGCCGGGTTCCGGTAACGGGGTCGGTTCCGTTATGCGCCATCACAAGCGCCATGCGAGCCAAATCCGCACAGGTGACGCTGATCGAGCAGTGCCGGAAATACACGTCGAGCACTTCCTCGACTTCCCCCTGCAGCACCTGCTTATCCTTTAGAAAATAAGCCATCGACCGATTCAAATTTGCCGTTTTGGCTTCTGACAAATATACCTCGTTATCATAATCCAGCGTAACATTGCCTGAGAGATTGCGGAAAAAATCGAGCACGCGGGCCGATTTCTCCTCCCGGCTGCTTCCGGCAATCAGCGAAGAAATCGCAATCGCTCCAGCATTGATCAGCGGATTGAAGGGAATGCCGGGCTGCACAAGCTCCAGCTTGAGCATGGAGTTGAAGCTGTCCCCGGTCGGCTCCATGCCAACCTTGGCGAAAACCGCTTCCTCGCCATTATCCATTAACGCCAGAATGAGCGTGAAGACTTTGGAAATGCTTTGCATAGTAAAGGATATGCCGCAATCTCCAGCAGATGCTACTTGACCTTCTGCACCCACAATATGAATGCCCAAGGCGTCCTTGGGGGATTTTGCAAGCTCAGGTATGTAGGAGGCCACTTTGCCATGAAGAGCCTGCTGGCGGGACGTTTCTACCCATTCGGGCAGCAGGGTTTGCATATGTTTAAGCTCGCTATTCGTCAATTCGTTTCCTCCTGCTCGCCAGTTTGGCATGAATGGCTCTATTATAATACATTTTGGTAGTGAAACGCATCAGGCTAACGCACAGTGATCAGAAGGGAAGAGAAGAGGAAATGTTGTAAAATCATCCAATATATTCACATTGTATCCTGTTTTTCTGTGTGAAGGGAATTTATAATCATAAGCGTATCCCGTAGTAACCGATGGAAAAGATGTGGTGAAGGAATCGGCAGTCCCCCCATTTGCACACGCTGCTGATGCTTCTTCACCATAGGCTTGAAAGCCTGTCGCTGCTAGGGGACGTTTGTTGAAACCCATTTATGTAAGCGGATACATCATTGGTGGTGCGTCCAATCGGCGCTAAGTCTGGCAAACTATTAAAGGAAGAGGGAATGTTGAAAATGAAAAAAAGACTAAGGCTGCTCGTTTTTGCTATGATGATTGTCGCCCTTATTACCGTACAGCTGCCGCTTAATCAGGCGGAGGCGGCTCCTGCCTTTGCGAAAGGGACGGACATAAGCTGGGTTCCCGGTCTTGAAGCGCAAGGCTACACCTGGAAGGACAAAAACGGCACGACCAAGGATATCATTCAAATTTTAAAGGATGACTATCAGATTAATTCGGTGCGGATTCGCGTATTCGTAAATCCTTCGAGCAATTATGCAAACGGTTACCTGGATATGAACCGTGCCGCAGCTCTGGCGCAGCGGGCGAAAAATGCAGGCATGAGCATTATGCTGACGCTGCATTACAGCGATTCGTGGGCTGATCCAGGCCAACAGACAAAGCCTGCTGCGTGGAATAGTTACACGTTCCAGCAGTTGATGGACGCGGTATGGAACCATACGCGGGCGGTAATGACGGCGATGCAGGCGAAGGGTGTGACGCCGGATTGGGTGCAGATCGGCAATGAGACGAACAACGGCATGCTGTGGAATGACGGCAAAGCCACTGTCAGCATGCAGAACTATGCATGGCTGGTTAATACCGGCAACAATGCAGTAAAATCAATCTCTTCCGGTACGAAGACGATTGTTCATTTGGCAGGCGGCAATGATAATGCTTTATTCGTTTGGAATATCGGGGGGCTGATCAGCAATGGCGCTACCTTTGATATTATCGGCATGTCGCTGTATCCATCGGCTACGGATTGGTCTGCCAAGGTTGACCAGACGATTAGCAATGCCAATGATATGATTGCCCGTTACGGCAAGCCGGTAATCATTTCCGAAATTGGCCTTGAATATAACCAGCCAGCCGCTACTAAGAGCTTTGTTGCCGCGATTAAAACGAAGGTTCGCAACATTTCTGGCGGCAAGGGGCTAGGTGTCTTCTATTGGGAGCCGGAGGCGCCTCCAGGCTACAATGGCGGCTACAATAAAGGAGCTTGGCAGGCAAACGGCCAGCCGACGATTGCATTGGAAGGTTTCTTGAACTAGCAAGCTTGCGCCGAAACAGCCCGGCTATTCATTCCCCTGTTTCTTCCCTTATAATAGAAAGCAGGACGAATCTATTTGGAGAAACGGGGGAGTTTGTAGGTGGAAGCCGTAAATAGCAAACCTTTTACCATTGATTTGGAATCAAACCTGACGCTGCGAGGGGACGTTCGAGTGTCAGGCGAACCGGGGAAGAAGCCGGTTGTTATCGTGGCCCATGGCTTCAAAGGGTTTAAAGATTGGGGATTTATGCCCTATGCCTGCGAGCAGCTTGCAAGGCATGGCTTTGCTGTCATTTCCTTTAATTTCAGCTGCAATGGCGTAGCGGAGACGGACTTTGACGAGCTGGATAAATTCGCGGTGAACACGTATTCCCGTGAGCAGCTGGATCTTAATACAATCATCGCCCATCTGCTGGAAGAGAAGCTTCCCTTTGCCGAGGAACTGGATACGAGCCGGATTGCCCTGCTTGGACATAGCCGTGGCGGCGGAAATATGATTTTGACTGCTGCGAGATACCCGCAGCTGAAGGCAGTTGTAACATGGAACGGCATAGCTGACGTGAATCTCTTTACGGAGGCATTTCGGCAGGAGGTACTGAGCCATGGCGTCGGTTATGTGCCAAATATGCGTACGAAGCAGCAAATGCCGATATCGCCAGTATTTTTTGAAGATCTGGAGCACAATGCAGAAGCTTTTAATATTAAGAAGGTGCTGGGCTCCCTCGCGGTTCCGGTACTGCTCATACAGGGGGATCAAGATTCAGAGCGTCTTGTATCAGGCTACGAACAAATGCGCGAGGCTGCACCGCAGCATACGTTCGTTACACTGGCAGGAGCGGACCATACCTTTGGCGCGAAGCATCCATTTATCGGCACGACTGCGGATTTGGAGGAAGCGCTTCGGCTGACGGTACTTTTTCTAAATGAGCCACTAAAATAGGGGGTGCCGGATGGATCAAAAATCCCCGAATGTAAAGTGGCATTCGTATGAGCTTGGCGGATTGCAGCAGTCTGGCCAATGGGACTATTCCGGCTGTATCGTATGGCTAACAGGGCTGCCTGCCTCGGGAAAGTCGTCTATTGCTGCCTCGCTTCACAGGCAGCTTCAAGCTGGCGGTGTGCGAACGACGGTGCTGGATGGCGATAATTTGCGGCATGGACTAAACCGCGATCTTGGCTTTAGCTCAGAGGATCGCCGCGAAAATGTGCGGCGCACCGCAGAGGTGGCGGGGCTGTTTGCCGGCAGTGGAAGCATTGCCATTGCGGCGCTCGTCTCGCCGCTTGAGGCGGACCGCGCACTGGCGCGAGCGATAGCAGCTCCGCTTCCCTATGTGGAGGTATATGTGAATTGTCCGCTTGCGATATGCGAGCAGCGTGATCCGAAGGGGCTGTACAGCAAGGCGCGGCGAGGAGAAATTCCGCTGTTCACGGGCATATCTGCTCCATATGAGAAGCCGCTAGCTCCAGAGCTGGAGCTGTTTTCAGGCGAAGGAGATGCGGAGACAGCGGCTGAGGCCGTTATCCGCTGCTTGCAGCAGCGCGGTATTATTGCCAAACAGGTTTAGTAACCGGCAAATGGCAAGCGACAGCTTATACTAATGCAACATCAACACATGATATAAAATGATGTGAAAAAAGCTTCTTCTTCGGGAACGCTCGAAGAGGAAGCTTTTTACTAATGTCTGCTGCTAAGCGCCGCTTGCGGGCTTGGAGAAAAAGGTTTTCAGCGCCTTATACACTTCGCCTTTATCTTTTATAATCGAATACATAAATTTTTTATTGTTTATGTTTTTATATGCCGACATTAAGGTGCTGCTGCGATTATATTGATTAACCTCGCCGTAGCCGAACAGATTGGCCCGTTCCAGAAGCTTGTCGATTAGCT
Source organism: Paenibacillus sp. JT22N15 (assembly GCF_059383755.1). Taxonomy (NCBI): domain Bacteria; kingdom Bacillati; phylum Bacillota; class Bacilli; order Caryophanales; family Paenibacillaceae; genus Paenibacillus; species Paenibacillus sp. JT22N15. Next base: position 27,623 of record NZ_JBXENV010000017.1, read on the forward strand.
TCACGCATTTCTCGTTATCGGAGGTCAAATTATCGCCATCGGAAAAATGGAAAGGATAAATGTTCCAGTTGGCAGATGGATAACGGCTGTCGATAATATCAAGCGCCTTCTGATAGGCAGAGGAGCAGATGGTGCCGCCGCTTTCGCCCCGAGTGAAAAATTCCTCCTCAGTCACTTCCTTCGCTTCCGTATGATGTGCTACGAATACCATCTCGACATGCTGGTATTTCCGGCGCAGAAAACGAGTCATCCAGAAGAAGAAGCTTCTGGCGCAATATTTTTCGAAAGACCCCATAGAGCCTGAAGTATCCATGAGCGCCAATACGACGGCATTGGATTGGGGCTTCACAACTTCATTCCACGTTTTAAAACGCAAATCATCCGGCGAGATGCCGCCAATTCCTGAACGTCCTTCATTGGCATTGCGCTTTAAATTTTGAATGAGCGTCCGTTTTTTGTCGATGTTGGACATGATGCCTTTTTTACGGATGTCGTGAAAGACGACCTCGGTTGTTTCCATAACATCCTTCTGTTTTTGCTCCAGATTAGGAAGCTCCAGCTCCTCGAAGAGCATATCCTCCAGCTGGTCAATGCTAATTTCCGCCTCCACATAGTCTTCGCCCGGCTGATCGCCTGCACCCTGTCCTTTGCCAGAACCTTTGGCCGCCCCAGGATCAACGCCGAGCACATCCCCTACCTGTGAATCGCCATCGCCTTGTCCAACATGCTGCTTCTTGTTGTAGTTGTAGACGAAATGGGATTCATCAATGCTTTTAATCGGTATTTTCACCGTCTGCTTGCCATCGGATAATACAATGCTTTCATCGGTTACAATATCGGGGAGATTTTGCCGAACAGCTTCTCTTACTTTTTCCTGGTGCCGGGCTTGATCTTCGTAACCTTTGCGATGCAAGGACCAATCCTCTTGTGACACGATAAATAACGGTTCTGCCATGAGCGTTACACTCCCATCTTTCATCAATAATAGCTGGATCAGGGCCAGGGGATCTAATTTTTCGTTGAAATATAAGAATTTATAAGTTTCATACTTATCATTAGGCTTATATTTCTCGGAGTGAAACGCGCCTTGCCGCCAAAGGACGGCGATAGCCGTTTCACCTTGTTATTCAATATATTCAAGTCTGGGGCGGATATGTGAGTCAAAAGCGATCTGATTCTAGCTAATTAATCGAATGAATCTCGGTTTTTTAAACAAAAAACTCTGTTTTTTAAGTAGTAAAATGTCGGAACACAGTCTATCATCGACAATGAAAGCGGTTCCAAATTATGGTTTTGATTCATAAAAACGTATGATTTATCAAGGAGGTGGATGCCTGCCCGAATGGTTAATGGTTCGTGATTCTGGGAATTCAAGGCATGAAGCAGACTTATTTTTCGAATAATTTGGTAGCGCTTTCATTTGTGGGTGTTGATAAAATATCATTTGCGAAAAGGAGCTGAATAAGAAGAGATGAACTTTAAAAACGTATTTCGCAAAACGATTATGCTCGCTGTTGCTGCTTTGCTGGTCATTCCGGCTATTGTTGTTGATCCGAAGGTCAGTGCTGCTGCCCCAAGGCAGATGGAGGCTTTAACGAGAGGAGTCGTTGCGGTAAAAGTAAGCGGAGGCGTATTTGTCAGCTGGCGGCTACTCGGCGGCGAGGCAGCTAATACGGGCTTTAACGTTTATCGCAACGGGACGAAGGTCAACAGCAGTGTCATTACGACAAGTACGAATCTACTTGATGCTAGTGGAAGCAGCTCCTCTACCTATTATGTCCGCGCCGTTGTTAATGGCGTTGAACGCCCGGCCTCCAATACGGCAACCGTATGGGCGAGCAATTATAAAGATATTCCGCTGGACAAGCCTGCTGGCGGAACAACACCGAGCGGTGAAAGCTACACCTATAGCGCAAATGATGCGAGCGTAGCCGACCTTGACGGAGATGGCGAATACGAAATCGTCCTCAAATGGGACCCGTCGAACTCTAAGGATAACTCCCTATCGGGGTATACCGGCAATGTAATTTTTGATGCTTACAAAATGAACGGCCAGAAGCTGTGGCGCATTAATATGGGAAAAAATATTCGTGCAGGCGCCCATTATTCGCAATTTCTCGTCTATGATTTTGACGGCGACGGCAAAGGCGAGGTGGTCATCAAAACTGCGGACGGCACCGTGGACGGAACAGGACAAGTGATAGGCAGCTCGACTGCCGATTACCGCAATTCTTCAGGTTATGTGCTGTCTGGCCCGGAATATTTGACTGTTTTTTCAGGGCAGACCGGAGCAGCGCTTGCGACAACCAACTATGTGCCGGCAAGGGGCACTGTATCAAGCTGGGGAGATAGCTATGGCAACCGTGTCGACCGCTTCCTAGCTGGCGTTGCTTATTTGGACGGCGTTAGGCCAAGCATTGTTATGTCGCGCGGCTATTATACGAGAACGGTCATTGCTGCGTTTGACTTCCGGAACGGCTCGCTAACGAGCCGATGGACGTTTGATACGAACAGTTCCGGCAATTCTGCTTACGCGGGGCAAGGCAATCACAGCCTTAGTGTGGCGGATGTAGACAATGACGGCAAGGATGAAATTGTTTTCGGCGCGATGACGGTTGATGATAATGGCCAGAAGCTCTATAACACAAATATGGGGCATGGCGATGCGATGCATGTCAGCGATTTGAATCCGAATCGCGCTGGCTTTGAGGTGTTCAAGGTAAATGAGGATACGAGCAAGCCTTATGGCGCCCAAGTGCATGATGCTGCTACTGGTCAAATTTTATGGGGTGTGTATACGGGGGCTGATACGGGACGCGGCATGGCGGCCGACATCGATCCCCGTTACCCGGGAGCTGAGGTTTGGGCTGGCAGTGGTGTAGGGCTGAGGACGATTACGGGGCAGCTCATTTCCAGCACGCCTCCATCCTCGCAAAATTTCGGCATTTGGTGGGACGGCGACCTGCTGCGCGAGCTGCTTGATCATGTATGGTCAGGAAGCGCTGGGGTTGGCGTCGGCAAAATTGAAAAATGGAATTACAATACCGGTGCAGTAAGCCGCCTGCTGACGGCAACAGGAACTTACTCAAACAATTCGACAAAAGGTACGCCAAGCTTGCAGGCCGATCTGATTGGCGACTGGCGTGAGGAAGTATTGTGGCGCACAGAGGACAGCACCAAGCTGCGCTTGTATACGACGACAGATGTCACGGCATATCGTCTCTACACGCTGATGCATGATGCAGTATATCGCCTTGGTGTGGCCTGGCAAAATGTAGCTTACAACCAGCCGCCGCATACGAGCTATTTCCTCGGAGATGGCATGAGCACGCCACCTGCGCCAAGCATGTACACGACGCTGCCACAGGCATCGTTTACAGAAGTAAGCACTGCCAATACTTTGCTTGCAGAGCAGGCTGCTATGGAAGAAGCAGCGGCTGCCCCTGAGCAGGAGCCAGCTCCGCAAACGGGGCCGGAAACAGACCCTCAGACAGAGCCGGAAACGACGCCCGCTCCTGAGCAGCAGCCAGACAATAGTGTGCCAACGGGCCCGGCTGATCCAAGTGCAGCCGCTCAAGCTGCTTCAGGTGCAGCAATGCGCGCTCTGCTTGGACAAGCTGCTCCTATTTTATAGCGCTTGGGGTATTATCCCCTTAGCTCAGAAACAGGGGGATCGGAGTCTGTCCAAAACATTTTATAGAATAGCAGCGTAAAGAAAAGTAATAAGTAACCCTTTTGTTCGAGGGAAGCTAAAGGGAGCTGTTTGGACGGTTTGATCAGGCCTGATGCCGGATGCGGCCGTTTAAGCGGCTTTTCTGAGCAAAGGGGATAACGGACATAAGGAGCAGGAACCGCACAACCCGAGTGGCAGATTAGCCATATTGAACACAGTGACGAATAACAAATACAAGCCATAGTTGAAAAATAGAGCGGCCATTCTGCGGCAGCAGGCATGCGCATGCGCGGCAGATTGCGAAAAAAGCAGCCGCGCTGCCGCATGCTTGCTGCTCTAAATACCGTCCACGATTCTCCGAGCCCGAATCGCCGCCTGCTTAAGCAGTTCCTCCTCGTCTATGGTCAGCAGCTCGCGCCCTTGCATCAAGAGCTTGCCATTGACGATGGTCGTATCGACATCGCTGCCATTCACGGCGTAGGCGAGCAGAGATTCCCGATTATGGACCGGCTGCAAATGGGGCTTATTCATATTGACTAAAATAAGGTCGGCTTTTTTGCCAGCCTCAAGCGTTCCTATCTCCTGATCAAGGCGCAGCAGCTTGGCGCTTTCAGCCGTCGCCATTTCCAGCACCTGATGGGCCGGGAAAACGGACGGGTCGCCTGCCGCCATTTTTTGCATCCAGGCCGCCGCCTTAATCCCCTCAAACATGTCAACGGTCGAAGCGCTGCCTGATCCGTCCGTGCCCAGCCCAACCGTAACGCCAGCCTCGATAAGCGCTGCCACCGGAGCAATGCCGCAGCCCAGCTTCAAATTGCTGACCGGATTGTGGGCAACGCCGCCTTTCATGCCTCTAAGCAGCTGAATATCTTCATGTGTAAGATGGACACCATGGGCAAGCAAAGCATGGGCCTCGGTGAATAACCCGAGATTGTGCAAATAAACGGTTGGCGAGCAGCTGTATTTGGCTTTGATCTTGGCGACTTCCTCTACCGTTTCCGCCAAATGAATATGGATAGGCAAATCCTTTTCGGCGGCGAGCTTAATGATTTCTGCCAGCGGTTCTGGCGGGCAAGTATAGGGGGCGTGGGGGCCAAACATCGTCGTAATTCGCCCGTCGGCCTGGCCATGCCAGCGGTCAATGAGATCGAGCGCTTCGGTTAGCCGTTTGCCGCCGTCATTTTGCATAAATACAAGTCCCCGTGTTAAGGAGGCGCGCATCCCTGTTTCCAAGGCAGCAGCGGCAATTTCGTTCATATGCACATACATATCGGCAAATGCCGTGGTGCCGGATTTGATCATTTCCGCCATGGCCAGCTTGGCTCCCCAATAAATATCCTCAGGCGTCATCCGCGCCTCGGCAGGAAGCATTTTATGCTCCAGCCACTCCATCAGCTTGCAATCATCGGAAAAACCTTTCAGCAAGCTCATTGGCGTATGCTGGTGAGCATTAATGAGGCCAGGCATTGCCAGCATGCCTTTGCCGTCGATGATTTTGCTTGCTTGAGCCTTATCCTCAGGCAAAATTGTGCCAATGGCCGCAATGCGGTCATTTTCGATCAGCAGCTCGCCTTGAAAAAGCTTTTCTCCTTTTTTCATTGTTAAAATATGAACGTTTTGAATTAGTGTTCTCATCCTTGTCCCCTCCTTGGTATACTTAGGAGGATAATCGTTGACGCTGCGTGAAGGTCAAGGGCAAGAAAGGATGTTTCGCCATTATGAAATGGTTCCATACCGCAGACTGGCATTTAGGCAAGCTGGTTCAAGGTGTTTATATGACAGAAGACCAGCGTTATGTGCTGGAGCAATTGATTGCTGATATTGAACGCGAACGCCCGGATGCCGTTATTATTGCTGGTGATTTGTATGATCGGGCCATTCCGCCCATTGATGCAGTAGAGCTGCTCGATGAGGTGCTGCAGCATATTGTTATTAAGCTTGAAACGCCGGTGCTTGCTGTGTCTGGCAATCACGACAGTCCGGATCGGATTGATTTTGGCACAGCGATGATGGCGAGCCGGGGGCTGCATATTGCGGGAAGAATGAAGCGGGAGCAGAAGCCTGTCATTCTCCGCGATGAGCATGGCGAGGTGCATTTTCACCTCGTGCCTTATGCCGATCCTGCATATGTGCGTTACGTGCTGGACGATGAGAGTATTCGTACGCATGATGATGCGATGAAAGCTTTGACGGACCGGCTGCGAGATCAGCTTGATCCTGCTGCGCGCCATGTTTTTGTCGGTCATGCCTTTGTTACGGCAACTGGCGAGGCGGAGCCGAATACGAGCGATTCGGAGCGTCCGCTGGCGATTGGCGGGGCGGAGCATGTGCGTGCCGGTTATTTTGCGCCATTTCATTATACGGCGCTCGGCCACCTGCATCAGGCGCATAATGTCAGCGACGATAAAATCAGATATGCGGGTTCGCCGCTTAAATATTCCGTTTCCGAGGAGCATCACGCCAAAGGCTATTATGTAGTGGAGATGGATGACAAAGGCGCGGTAGCTGTGGAAAAACGGTTATTCCAGCCGCTGCGCGATTTGCGCCGCGTTTCCGGAACGATTGAGGAAATTGAGCAGCATGCAATGAGCGAGGATTATGTATTTGTTACGCTGCTGAATGAAAATCCAGTGCTGTTTCCGATGGAGAAGGTACGGGCGATTTATCCGAATGCGCTGCATGTCGAGCGCAGGCCTGAAGCGGTGCTGCTGGCAGAAGCAGAGGCTTTCGCTGAAGGTGCAATCGAGGCGGCTGGCCGCAGGGAGGCTGATCCGGTAGCTTTATTTGCTTCCTTCTATCAGGAGGTCAAGGGCAGCCCGCTCAGTGAGAGTAAACGTCAGCGCTTCGCCGATGTGTTCGGGCGGCTGCTGCATGAGGAAGGAGGAGGCGCATGAGACCGCTCAAGCTAATTATGAACGCATTCGGCCCGTACCGGGATGCGGAAACGATTGATTTTGCCCAGCTGGACGAGCATCGGCTGTTCGTTATTTCCGGCAGTACGGGAGCGGGGAAAACCTCGATTTTTGATGCGATTTGCTTTGCGCTTTATGGCGCGGCGAGCGGGGAGGACCGCTCGGAGGCACGCATGCTGCGGAGCCATTTTGCCGGAGATGAAACGCATACGTCGGTTGAGTTTCATTTTGCCGTTGCACAGCGGGAATACCAAGTATTTCGCCAGCTTCCGCATCGAAAAGGCTCAAACAAAAGCGAGACGGGCGGCAAGGCAGAGCTGTATGAGCTTGTTGATGGACAAGCTGTGCCGCTTGTCGACCGATTCCAAGTTCGCGACGTTGATGCCAAGCTGGAATCGATCATTGGCCTTACGAAAGAGCAATTTAATCAAATCGTAATGCTGCCGCAGGGAGAGTTTCGCAAGCTGCTTACTTCAGATACCGATAATAAAGAAGAGATTTTGCGGCGGATTTTTCGCACGGAGCTGTATGAAAAGCTGGAGCTTAAGTTTCAGCAGCAAAACCGCGAGCTGAATGAAACGCTCAAGGAAGCGCGGCTGCGCAATGACATGTATATGAAGCAATCGGGCGATGCTCTTCCTCAGCGCGAGGGGAGCTTGCTGGCTGCGACGCTGAGCCAAGAGGTGTATAACGCGGCGCAATTGCTTGCTAGTTTGGAGCAGGAGGCTGCTTATTACGGCGAGCTGGTGCAGCAAGGCGATGTGCAGCGGCAGCAGATGGGCGAGCAGCTGCATGCGCAGGAAGAGAGGCTGCGCGCTGCGCTCGCGCTGAACGCAAGGTTCGAAGAGCTTGCGGCGGAGCGAAGCAAGCTCGAGCAGTTGGAGCTGGGCCGCGCCGCGCAGGAAGCGAAGGGGCGCGAGCTGCAATTGGCTGAGCGGGCAGCGCTGCTCACGCCTTATGAGGAGCAAGCGAGCCGCGCTGGCAAGGACGCGGAGGCGAAGCAGCAGGCCAGCGAGGCGAAGCAGCGCGAAGCGGAGGCGGCGAAGCAAGCGCTGGCTGCGGCTGAGCAGCGGCATGCGAGCGAGGAGCAGCGTGAGCCCGAGCGGCGGGAGGCGGAGCGTGAGCTGAGCCGGCTGGAGGAGCTGGCGCCAGCGGTGCAGCAGATCGGCGAGCAGCGACAGGCGGTGACGGAGCTGCGGGCACGGGCGAAGCAGGGCCAGGCGCAGCTCGAGCGCGAAGAAGCGGCTATTGCGGCGGAGAAGGAAGCGAAGCAGCTTAGCGCTTCGCGGCTGAAGCTCATGGAGAGCGATGGCGAGCAGCTGCAAGCGAAGCAGGAGCAGCTCAGGCGCGTCGAGCAGCAGGGCAAATATGTCTCCAAGCTAATCAAGCTGGAGCAGGAGCTCGCGGAGTTCAATCGGCTGGAAGCGAGCCAGGAACAGGCGCTTTCGACCGTCCGTGCCCGGCATGACGGGCTGGAGCAGCAATGGATTGAAGGCCAAGCAGGCCTGCTCGCCGCCCATTTGCATGACGGCAAGCCTTGCCCGGTATGCGGCAGCGTCGAGCATCCCGGCAAAATACAAACGGCCGCCGACGTGCCTTCACGCGAGCAGCTCGCGCAGGCAAAGGAGCAGCTTGCTGCCTGCGAGCGCGAGCTGCATGCGTCAAGGCTGCAAGTAGCGGCAGCCCGTTCCGGCTGGGAAAGCAGCGCCGCCGAGCTTGCGGAATACGGCGCCTCTGCCGAGCATCTCGCTGAGCAGCAGGCTGACCTGCGCACGAAGTGGAAGCAGTTGAAGGACGAGACCGAGCGGCTGCTGCAGCAAAATGAAGAAATGCGCCTGCTTAAAGAGCAGGCGGAGAAGCGGGAAGCGGAGCTGGAGCGGCTCATCCGGGATAAAGAACAGCGGCAAGCGGCGTATCAGCAGGTGCAAATTGAGCTGGGAGCGAAGGAGTCGCTGCTCGCCCGAGAGCTGGAGCGCATTCCAGAGTCGCTTCGCGAGCCCGAACAATTGCAGCGGGCGCTGGCCGACCAGCAGGTGAAAGTTCGCCAGCATGCAGATGCCTGGCAGGCTGCTGTCAAGCAATTACAGCAGGCGCAGCTTAAGGAGACGGAAGCTTCCGTTCATGCGGTGCAGGCCCGCGAACAATTGGAAGAAGCGCAGCGAAATAGGGTAGAAGCGCAGGAACGGCTGCTGAGCGAGCTAAGGACAGCTGCATTTGATTCATTGGAGGCCTATCACGCCGCCGCAAAAACGCCGCAGGAGCGGCAAGCGCTTAAGGAACAGCTGGACGCGTATAAGTCTGCCGTTCAGGCACTGTCGAGCCGTGTAACAGATATGCAGCTGGAGCTGGCAGGAAAGCAGCCTGCGGATATTCAGCAGATGCAAGCGGTGGGCGCGGAGCTTAAGCAGCAGCTGGAGTCGATTGTTGCAGCCCTGCAAACCGCTGCAAGGCATGGCGAGGAGGCTGCTCGTCTGATTCGTCAGCTCACTGCAACGAGCGAGCGCGTGAAGCAGCTTGAGGCGGAGCTGGAGCAGGTGCTCGATATTTATCAGATGCTCAAAGGCGACAATGCACTTAAAATTTCCTTTGAACGTTATATATTGATTGAGTTTTTGGAGCAAATTTTGCAGGCAGCAAATGTACGTCTGCAGCGGCTCTCGGGCGGGCAGTTTATGCTGCAGCGCAGCGACCGTTTGGAGGTCAGAGGGAAGCAAAGCGGCCTTGGACTGGACGTGTACGATGCTTATACAGGGCAAAATCGCGATGTGAAAACGATGTCCGGCGGGGAAAAGTTTAATGCGTCTCTCTGCCTTGCTTTGGGAATGACTGATGTTATTCAGGCACATCAAGGCGGAATTTCGATAGAAATGATGTTTATTGACGAAGGATTTGGCTCATTGGACGAGGAGGCGCTGAACAAGGCGATTGAGGCTTTGGTCGATTTGCAGCGCGCCGGCCGCATGATTGGCGTCATTTCGCATGTACAGGAGCTCAAGCAGGCTTTTCCCGCCTGCCTTGAAGTTCATAAGACGAAGGAAGGCTACAGCCGCACGGCCGTAACGGTCCGTTAATAGAAAAAGGCAGGAAACAACGCGTACGTTGCTTCCTGCCTATCTGTCTGAATGCTAGTAGCCGGATAATGCGCTTGCTCCAGCAGATGCTACAGCAATGGCAAAAATAAAAAAGAGAGCAGTGCCCATTACGCCAAGTCCGTTCAGTATAATGCCGATAACGGCAAAAACTTTGCGGCGCTGCTTGGAGCAGGCACCAATAATACCAAGAATCAGGCCGACAAACGTAATGCCAACGCTGAGAACAAACGCTACAATTGTTGCCATGAAGGAGCCAGCACTTCCAGTAATCATGTCTTCAAGGTAGGCAGGGTCTTCAATTAAGTATTCATTTCCGGTAGAAATGAGACTGCCAATGGCTGCAAAAAACATTATGATGCTAATGACGCCTATAATAATGGATGCAATGGCCATAATGAATGAAGCAATGCCAAGGCCGGAATGCTTAAGCGGCTGGCTGGGCTGAAAAGGTGAGGGATCGGAAAATCCCGTCGATGGTGCAGACCCGTATGGATTATAATCCGGTGTCTGGGTATGGTCCGTATCCGATTTCGTAAAGGATATCGGTGTGGAATTGTTTTTATTTTCTTCCATTAAAATATTCTCCTCCAGTATAGGTAACTCATCTTAAAACACAATTACAGTAAATTATACTCAATTTTGAAAGGAATGAAAACGGATGTTCCAAAAATATTTCACAATCGGCGCTATTGGTGCCGCTCTTGCAGTCGCATTAGGAGCTTTTGGCGCTCATAGTTTAAAGGAAACGCTGCCAGCTGATTTGCTCGCTATTTTCGAAACGGGCGTACGCTATCATATGTATCATTCGCTTGGCCTTATGCTGGTTGCTCTGCTTGCGGATCGTTTGGGCGAGAGCAAATTGCTGCTGTCCGGAGCAAGACTGCTGCTTGCGGGCATGATTATTTTCAGCGGCAGCCTTTACGTCCTCGCTTTAAGCGATATTCGCGTGCTGGGAGCCATTACACCAATCGGCGGCGTAGCTTTTCTAGCGGGCTGGGTTTGCGTCATCGTCGCGACCCTCAAGTCGCGAAAAAAAGCCGTTTGATTTTGCATAATATTTCTATGCCGGAACGGTGGTTTCGATTATAATAAGGCTAACCTTATTGGATTCGAATGTAGGAAGGAAGTTAGTGCGTGACGAAACGAACGTTTGGTCGGCCTGATAGACCGCCACGTAACGCGCTTACACAATGGTTGTCCAAGTTGTGGATTCCGTGGCTGCAAGGCGGTTTGCTGCTCATTATCATAGGAGTATGGGTGGCAGCGATGATAGTTACAGCAATACCTTCGCTTTTCATTTGGCTGGCTTCTTGTTTGACTATGGTAATCCTGCTAGGAAGCTTCGTCCTAATGGTCAGGCAGTCCAAGGCGGCGAATACGCTCAGCTATCATAAACCAATGGTCGAGGCGCTGCTTCGCTCGGAAGCGGTCCCGCTCGCTATCATTGATCCACAGGGCGTCATTATGGAATTAAATGAAGGCGCAGAGCGCACTTTTGGCTATGAACGCGCGGAGTTAATGGGAAATTGGCTGGCCTCTTTCGTAGATGCAGGCAGCCGGGATGCCTTACATACGATGCTGGAGCATTCGCTTACCGGTTGTCCAAAGCAGGGTAACATTCATATTATACACCGGTCAGGCTATCCGCTTGAGCTGCATCTCGTATGCGCCCCCATGGTGCAGGATGAGAAGGTCATCGGAACGATGGTGGTCAGCCATGATTTGAGCGATCGCAAGCGAAATGTCGAACGGATTCGTTATATGGCCTATTACGATGATAGAACGGGATTGCCGAATCGGACGCTTTTTCAAATGAGATTGAATGAGAGCCTTGCTTATGCTCATGATCATAACCAGCTTGTAGGGCTGTGTTATATGGATTTGGATCGGTTTAAGCTTGTCAACGCCTCCTTCGGCCGCGAATTTGGCGATATGCTGCTCATGCAGGTGGCGGAGCGTTTTACAAGCGTCATGTCGGAGCAGGATTTTGCTGCCAGAATGGAAGGCGATGAGTTCGCTCTGCTGTTTAAGGATTTGGAGTCGGAGGAGCAGTTGCTGAGCCGCGCCCGCATGGTGCTGCAAGCGATTGAGGAGCCTTACGAGCTTAAAGGCTTTCCGATCCAAATTACAGCGAGCATAGGTGCGGTCACGAGCCGTCTGGGCGAGGACGATGATTACGCGCTGCTTAATAAAGCGGATATGGCGTTAATGAAGGTGAAGCAGAATGGTCGAAACGATGCGCTGCTTTATTCCGAAAGCTGGAGCAATTATTCGTTTGAGCATTTGTCGATGCAGCATGAAATGTATCGAGCTATTCAGCGCAAGGAGTTCATTTTATATTATCAGCCGCAATATGATATGATTTCTGGCGGGATGATCGGCGTCGAGGCGCTGGTGCGCTGGAAGCATCCGATCCGGGGAATGATCCCTCCGGGCGATTTTATTCCTTTGGCTGAGGAGAGCGGCATGATTGTGCAAATTGGCGATTGGGTGCTGGAAGAGGCTTGCCGCCAAAATAAATGCTGGCAGGAGTCAGGCTTGCCGCCTATGCCTGTATCGGTTAACCTCTCTATTAGGCAGTTCGTCCAGCATGATTTGGCTAGCAAGGTTGCAGACGTGCTGACTCGTACCGGACTAGATTCGCAATATTTGGATTTGGAAATTACGGAGTCCATGACGATGGATGTAAACCATGTATCGCGCTGCCTGCTGGATTTGACGGCACTTGGCGTTGGCATAAGCATTGACGATTTTGGTACAGGCTACAGCTCCTTTCATTATTTGAAAAACTTCCCGATCGATCGGCTCAAAATCGACCGTTCCTTCGTTCGCGATATCCAACAGGACCCAAGCGATGCGGAAATTGTAGCAGCTATTATTGCCATGGCACATAATCTTAACATCCAGGTTATTGCAGAGGGTGTGGAGACACAGGAGCAAATTGAATTTTTGCGCAAGCACAACTGCGATGAAATGCAGGGGTATTTCTGGAGTGCGCCAGTCCCAAGCGACAATATTGAGCAAATGCTGGGCGGCTATTACATGTAGAAAAAAGGTCTGTTTGAATGGCTGGGAACACTTCCGGCTCATTCAAACGGACCTTTTCAATTTGTGCTGCCTCATAATCAGGAGATATAGTCTTCAATTTCATTAAGCTTGAATGTGTAGACTTGCTTCTCATCTACGTGATAGACCGTAATCATATTCGTTGTATCATCCACATTTAGAATACGGCATGGAATGCTGAGCGTAATGCCAAGCCCCTTATTTACAATAAGACGAATGAGTTTATTGCTTTTCATAAAACCGCGAATGTCTGCAAATCCGTCATAGGGATCGGAGAGTGAAGGTTCAACAACCTTAGGCTTAGCTGCTTTGGCAGATGGAACGTCTTTGTCTTTAGCAGACGGTACAGACTTGCCATTTGCTGCAGATTTATTGCTTTGTTTTTCATTTTGCGTTGGCCCTTTAAAATCGATCTCCATAGGAACTTGAACAGCAGCATCAGCTTTGCGTTGATCGATAACTTGTCCCAGCTGAACACCTGATAAAATCCGATAATCCACAAATCCGCCAGCATTTAAGGCATGAATGACCTGCTCCAAGGCAGCAGCGTTGCTAATGTTCTCTACTAGCAATTCTACTTGGAGTACGTATGACTGTTTTTGTGTGTTCTGCATCTGTTCTATAGTTCCTCCGACCTAATGTTAATTTTTGCATAATTACTATACCATTAATCACAATAGATATATAGTGCTAAAATTTGCTAATCGTCCAATTCGACAAAAACTTTTTTGCATATAATGCTTTGGCAGCTAATTGATGGCAAAGGAGGTGAGCGTAAAATGATGCGGATGGTTCCTGCCACACTGCAAAATGGGCTGACCGTGCTTGGAATTGAGGTCAAGCTTCCTAAAACGACATTGCTTGCCTGGTCGACGGATAAAGGGTATATCATGTGTGGTGCGCTTGATGTTGGCCTGCTGAACGAACGGTTGCAAAATCGGGGGATTATCGCCGGGAGAGCCGTTGGCGTACGCACATTAGAGGAACTGCTTGTTGCACCTCTGGAATCGGTTACAACAACTGCGGAAGCGATGGGAATTCATGTCGGGATGAAGGGGACAGATGCCCTTTCCTTAATGGCATAATACGAAGAGCCTCTATCCTTATCTTCTGGAAGGATGGGATAGAGGCTCTTGATTTATGGTTTATTCGTTAAAAAGCTTTTTGAGATTGACATCATAAGGTGCTTGAACGATGCCCTTTTCCGTAATAATCGCTGTTACATATTCATTCGGTGTAATATCAAAGGCCGGGTTGTACACTTTCACACCTTGCGGCGCAGTGCGTTTGCCAAACCCTTCGGTAATTTCCTCGGCACTGCGCTCCTCAATTGGAATTTCTGCGCCTGTCGGCGTATTGAGGTCGATCGTGGACAAGGGGCAGGCTACATATACGGGAATGCCGTGAGCCTTGGCTAGAACAGCAACGCTGTAAGTGCCGATTTTGTTGGCGACATCTCCATTAGCGGCTACGCGGTCAGTCCCAACAATGACTGCCTGAATCCAGCCTTTGGACATAACCATGCCCGCCATATTATCGCAAATCAATGTGACATCGACGCCAGCCTGCTGCAGTTCAAAAGCGGTTAGCCTGGCTCCTTGCAGTACAGGACGCGTCTCATCGGCGAATACACGGAGCGACATGCCGCGCTCAAGCGCAAGATAAAACGGTGCCAGCGCGGTACCGTATTTAGCAGTTGCAAGTCCGCCGGCGTTGCAGTGCGTGAGCACGCCCATGCCATCCTCAAACAGCGTTAGCGCATGCTCGCCGATTAAACGGTTAGTTTCTTCATCTTCACTGTGAATCGCCAGCGCTTCATTAAGCAAAGCCTGCTTCACTTCATCAAGCGATAAATCGGCTGCAGCAAGCTGCTCCGCACGAGCTTTCATTCGATCCAGAGCCCAGAACAAATTGACAGCGGTTGGCCTGGAGGTTGCCAAATATTCAGCTTGATTCAGCACTTCCTCAAGCCAGCGCTTAAGCGTCGTTTCATTTCGGCTGCCGAGCACGACGCCGTATGCAGCGGAAATGCCGATTGCTGGAGCTCCTCTTACTTTCAAATGGCGAATTGCTTCCCATACATCCTCCGAAGTAACAAGCGGCAAATATACGATTTCCTCAGGTAAAAGCCGTTGATCCAGCAAATCCAGGCGGTCTTCCGCCCAAATCACGGATTGCAAGGGGGCATTCTGGCTAGTCATTATGCAAATTCCTTTCTTTTTGAAACATTGGGATTTATTTTAACCGTGTTTTGCCGTTGCAGATAAAACAATATCAATCGCTTGCTCTATTGAAATCGCCTGACGGTTCAGGTGAATGAGCGAGGTGCCGATTTCGAGTGCCAAGCGCTGTGCTTTCTCGCGCTCCGCAGCATCCTCAATACGATCAATGTCAGCAACGTGGGCAAGGCCTACAATGCGCCGTACCATTTTGCAGCCAGCAAAGCCGATCGAGTCTTGAAGCAGCTTGTTCAAATAATATTGCTTGTAGCCTGGAGCGCTTGAGGCCAGGCGATCCACGTTGTGTTCATCCCACAAAGCGCCAAATTTGTTCTCAAATTTGGTCCAAATTTCGCGTACGCTGCCGAGCAGGTAGCTGCGGAAATTGGTCAGCTCTGCCTCGTCTTTAATCCAGTGGGCTTGTCCAGCATAATTGAGCAGCAGATTGGCAATAACTGCCCCTACATCAAAGCCCATAGGGCCATAATAAGCAAATTCAGGATCGATCACTTTCGTCGATTGTGCGGTAACAAATACGCTGCCGGTATGAAGATCGCCGTGGAGAAGCGCCTGGGCATTCGTTAAAAACTTGTTGCGCAAAATAGCGACTTCAAGATGAAGGGCATCATCATTGCGAAGAGCTTCTGCAGCATCGGCAATCGCTGCTTCAAAGTTATTGTTTGGCGAATCTGTATACGGATCATCAAAAATCAAATCCTCGGTTATTTTGCACAAATCCGGGTTAATAAACTCTTTGACGCGTTCTTTCTTGTCCTGCTGGTTCATGCCCAGATCGGAAGTGAAAAAGAGTGTATTCGCCATGAAGGTGGAAATGTCCTCAGCGAATTTCGGATATTTGTTGCCGTCCACGAGGCCTTGGCGCATAATCACATGATCGCTTAGATCTTCCATTACCGTGAGGGCAAGCTCCGCATCATATTGATACACGGTTGGCACAAGTCCCGGAGCCAGCTCATTTTGCAAAATCAGCGCTTCGCTTTCAATGCGTGCCCGGTCAAGCGTAAGCGGCCATGATTCTCCGACAACTTTAGCGTAAGGGAGCGCTTGTTTGACAATGAGCCCTTTACCGCTAGCTGGATCGGTAATGTGGAAGACCAAATTCAAATTGCCATCGCCGATCTCACGGGACGAAAGCTCAGCTCCCGCAGGGAAAAAGTCAGGTATGGAGCGGGAAAATTCAATAGCTTCTTGCTCGATTAAAGGATGATAAGCAGACAGTTTGTCCACCTCCGACTGTATTTTTAAAAATATAAGCATTTAAGCTTAGTATATCGAATATTATTTCGACTTGGAATACCTACAAATGATAACAAATGATATAATGTTACGTAAAGTAGGCAAGGTTTTTGTCCGCTTAGGAGCTGCGCGGAAATTTACGGTACTTTATTTCGTTGCAGTCTCTAAGCTCGAAAGGCAACGAGGGGCTAGGCGGATCTGCTGGAGTGGAGGAATTTGGCATGAATAACAGCATGATGCGGGAGCCGGTCGCTCTGAAGGAGTGGGCCGTAACCGTTAACGCATTGCGTGATGGCGAGCTTATTATGGTTTTGCGCAAAGGCGGAATCGAAGAGGAAACACGTGATTTTCAATTGGTAAGCAAAGGCTTCTACTTAATGCCCGCATATGAGCATCAGAAGGAGCATCTGCTTAAGGCGCCGTATCAAGGCCGAATCGAAAGGATAATGGAAGGCTGGTCGCCTGATATGGACAGCATTACGCTTGGCGCCTATGCGGAGGCCGTTCATGATATCGAGATCAACGATCAGGAAACGCTTGACCGGCTGCGGGAATTTCACATTTGGACGGATAAATTTTCCGAAGAAAGGCTAAAATGGAAGCGGACGAAGCCGCTGCATTTGCTTCTGCTCCGCGTGTACCGTCTTGCAGCGCCTGCTGAGCTTGAGATGTTCCCAGCCTATACCGGCTGCAAATCTTGGATAAAGCTTGAAAGTGATCTATCAGAGGCAGCAATGGTTCCTGTTCTTTCTGATGAAGAATTCGCGTCGCAAGTTGCCCAAATTCAAGCTGCGCTGAATCAGGAATAGAGATTAAGCCCGATTTATGGCGGTTTCTTGCACATTGAGTGGTCTCGGCGTTGCTTTATAACAAAACTTATAATAAAATGATTATTGAGAAGACATTGAGAATAATATTGAATCACATTATAATAGAAGCATTTTTGATTATAGGTGATTAGGTAAATAGACCAACCATGGAGGGATCAGCATATTATGGCAACGCATTTTGTCATTGATGGCCTGAAAGCGGCTATCGAAGGAAAAGAGATTTTGAAAGGCATTAACCTTGAAATCAAAGGCGGAGAAATCCACGCGATTATGGGACCAAACGGTACTGGTAAAAGTACGCTTGCTTCCGCTCTAATGGGCCACCCGAAATATGAAGTGACAGAAGGCAGCGCATTTTTGGATGGAGAAGACCTGCTTGAAATGGATGTAGATGAGAGAGCACGCGCTGGCCTGTTCCTTGCTATGCAATATCCGAGCGAAATTCCTGGCGTAACGAATTCCGATTTCTTGCGCAGTGCGATTAACGCTCGTCGTGAGGAAGGCAGCGAGATTTCCCTCATTAAATTTATTCGCCAAATGGAAGGCAAAATGAAAGCTTTGGAAATGAACCCTGAGTTCGCACATCGTTATCTGAACGAAGGCTTCTCCGGCGGCGAGAAGAAGCGTAACGAGATTTTGCAAATGACGCTGCTTGATCCGAAAATCGTCGTACTTGACGAGATTGACTCGGGTCTTGACATCGATGCCCTGAAAATCGTATCCAAAGGCGTTAACGAAATGCGCTCCGAAGATCGCGGTTTCCTTATCATTACTCACTATCAGCGTTTGCTGAACTATATTACACCTGATTTTGTACACGTTATGATGCAAGGTCGCATTGTGAAATCCGGTGGTCCGGAACTTGCTGAGCGTTTGGAAAATGAAGGTTATGACTGGGTTAAAGAAGAACTGGGCATCGTGGACGAAACGGTTGGCCAGGCCTAAGCGGAGAAAGGGGTATAACGGATGAGTACACAACTATCGACTCCGACGGACCGCCAATCTGCAGAAGCTTTGTCCCGTAGCAAAAACGAGCCTAATTGGCTGGTAGATTTGCGCGGCGAAGCGGCTGAGCTTGCTGGTACATTAGAATGGCCAAAGCCGGAGAAAGTCAAAATTGAACGCTGGAACCTGACAGCTGTAGGCAGCTACGATCAGGTAGCTCCAGCAAATGCATTAACCGATTTGCCAGAAGTTGTACGTGAATTGGTTGCTGAAGGTACTGAAAACCTCGTTATTCAGCAAAATTCGAGCCCGGTATGGACGCAGCTATCTGCTGAACTGGCAGCAAAGGGCGTTATTTTTACCGATTTGGAGACAGCTTGCAAGGAGCATGGCGATCTTGTTAAGCCGTACCTGTTCCAAGCTGTTGCCAAGGATGAAGACAAATTAACAGCTTTGCATGCTGCATTATGGAATGGTGGCGTATTCGTATACGTTCCTCGCAATGTAGAGGTGGAAATTCCACTGCAGGCTATTCTATTTAATACAAAAGCAGAGGCCTCCTTTGCACCGCATATCGTGATCGTAGCGGAAAGCAACAGCCGCGTTACGTATGTCGATTATGTCGTTACTGAACCAGGCGCTGTTACGGAGCCTTTCGTTTACCACTCGGTAGTCGAAGTTTATGTAAAAGCAGGCGCTCACGTTCGTTTCGGCTCCATCCATCATCTTGGTGGCAGCGGAGTGGACCTCACAGTTCGCCGTGCTATCATTGATAACGATGGTGTAATGGAGTGGGTACTTGGCGATTTGAGCGATGGCTCTACGCTGTCGGACACGAAGTCCGTGCTGAAAGGCAACGGTTCGCAATCGGATGCTAAAGTAATCAGCATTGGCAAAAACGCTCAGCAAATGAGCTTGACGACGCAGGCTGTACATTTCGGCCTTCGCTCAGACAGCAACATGGTTACGCGTGCAGTTATGAAGGATTCTGCTTCGGCGATTATTAACGGTATCACTAAAATCGAGAAGGGCGCTACGAAAGCTAATGGTGTTCAAACCGAAAAAGTGTTGATGCTGAGCCCGAAAGCACGCGGTGACGCGAATCCGATTTTGCTAATTGATGAAGATGATGTTACTGCAGGCCATGCAGCGAGTGTTGGGCAAGTTAACCCTGAGCAGGTTTACTATCTAATGTCCCGCGGTATTAGCAAGCAGAATGCGGAACGCCTTGTAATCTACGGCTTCCTTGCTCCTGTTGTTTCTGAAATTCCGATTGATGCGGTACGCGAACAGCTTGAGAAATTGCTCGTGCGGAAGCTCGAAGGATGAATATAGCAGCAATTCGGGAGCAGTTCCCGATTCTGCATCAAGAGATAAACGGGCATCCGCTCGTTTATCTGGACAGCGCGGCATCTTCCCAGAAGCCGCGCTCCGTCATTGATGCGATTAATCGCTATTACGAGAAGGACCACTCCAATGTGCATAGAGGTGTTCATACGCTTGGTTCGCGGGCGACTGACGCTTATGAGGGCGCAAGGGAGAAAGTGGCTTCTTTTCTGAATGCGGCACTGCCGGAAGAAATTATTTTTACGCGGGGTACGACAACCGCGCTGAATTTGGTTGCTTCAAGCTATGCAAGAAATACATGTAAACCTGGCGATGAAATCGTTATTACGCAAATGGAGCATCACAGCAATCTCATCCCGTGGCAGCAGGTTGCGAAAGCAACTGGCGCGACGCTGAAATATATTCCGCTTCAGCCAGATGGTTCATTCACGCTAGCCGATGCTGAGCTGACGATTACAGCGAATACGAAGGTCGTTGCGATGACTTATGTATCGAATGTGCTGGGCATCGTCAACCCCATTAAGGAAGTTGCGGCTATTGCACATCGCAATGGCGCCGTAATGGTCGTCGATGGCGCGCAAAGCACGCCGCATATGCGTGTTGACGTTCGTGATTTGGATTGTGACTTTTATGCTTTCTCGGGCCATAAAATGTGCGGCCCGACGGGAATTGGCGCCTTGTATGGCAAGAAGGCGCTGCTCTCGAAGATGGAGCCGATTGAGTTCGGCGGAGAAATGATCGACTATGTTGACTTATATGAGTCAACATGGAAGGACATTCCGTACCGCTTCGAAGGCGGGACGCCGATTATTGCGAACGCCGTAGGGCTGGGCGCAGCAATCGATTTTCTGCAAGAGGTTGGCATGGATGAGATTGACAAGCACCAGCGTCAACTGGCAGCATATGCTTATGACCGCTTGTCAGAGCTTGAAGGGGTCACAATTTATGGCCCTAAGGCAGATCGTGCGGGTCTCGTTACGTTCAATCTGGGCGATGTGCATCCACATGATGTGGCGACAGTTCTTGATTCGGAGGGCATTGCTGTCCGGGCCGGACATCATTGCTGCCAGCCGCTTATGCGTTTTTTGAACGTTTCTTCGACAGCAAGAGCAAGCTTTTATTTATATAATACCGAGCAGGACGTTGATCAGCTTATTGCTGGACTGCTCAAAACAAAGGAGTTCTTCGGTCATGCAATTGGATGATTTATACCGTAGAGTCATCATGGATCACTATAAAAATCCACGCAACCATGGAACATTGGAAGCCGATGCCGTCACGATTAAACTGAACAATCCGACCTGCGGCGACAGCATTGCGCTCCAGCTTCAAGTGGAGAACGGTCTAGTCACGGACGCGAAGTTTAGTGGAGAAGGCTGCTCCATCAGCTTGAGCTCCGCCTCCATGATGACGGAAGTCGTTAAAGGCAAAACATTCGATCAGGCGCTGGAGCTAGCGGATAAATTTTCTGCGCTAATGAAAGGCGAACCAGTCGAATTTGAAGATTATGAGGACATTGAGGCGCTGTCTGGTGTCAACAAGTTTCCAGCCCGCATCAAATGTGCCACCCTTTCGTGGAACGCTTTGCGTAAAGGTATCGAACAACAGCACGAGTAACATCATTATGAAAGAGGAGAGTGAATACGATGGCTAAAACAATGCCGGAAATGGAAGAGTATAAGTATGGTTTCCGCGATGAGCATAAGTCGATTTTCCAATCAGGAAAAGGCTTGACGCCTGAAATCGTTCGCACTATTTCGGAAATGAAGGGCGAGCCGGAATGGATGCTCGATTTTCGTCTGAAATCACTGGAGCAGTTCAACAAAATGCCAATGCCTAATTGGGGCGGCAATATGGATGATCTGGATTTCAATGATATTCAGTATTATGTAAAACCTTCTGAGAAGCAAGGCAAGACGTGGGAAGAGGTTCCTGCTGAAATTAAAGAAACGTTCGACAAGCTCGGTATTCCTGAAGCGGAACAAAAGTTTCTTGCTGGTGTATCTGCACAATATGAATCCGAGGTTGTTTATCACAGCATGCAAGAGGATCTGGAAAAGCAAGGCGTATTGTTCACTGATATGGATACGGCGCTTCGTGAACATCCTGAAATCGTGCGTGAGTATTTCAGCACAATCATCCCACCGAATGATAATAAATTCGCTGCTTTGAATAGTGCGGTTTGGTCTGGTGGCAGCTTTATTTACGTACCAAAAGGCGTAAAATGCGAAATTCCGCTGCAAGCCTATTTCCGGATTAACTCCGAAAACATGGGACAATTTGAGCGTACGCTTATCGTTGCTGACGAAGATAGCTTCGTTCACTACGTTGAAGGCTGTACAGCTCCAGTTTACAGCACAAACTCGCTGCACAGTGCGGTCGTTGAAATCTTGGTTAAGAAAAATGCCCGCGTTCGTTATACGACGATTCAAAACTGGGCTCCAAACATTTTCAACCTCGTTACAAAACGTGCAGTTGCTGATGAAAACGCGACAATGGAATGGGTAGATGGCAACATCGGCTCCAAATTGACGATGAAATATCCGGCTGTTGTGCTTCGTGGCCGCGGTGCGAAAGGTATGGTATTATCAATCGCAGTAGCCGGTAAAAACCAACACCAGGATGCAGGCGCGAAAATGATTCACCTTGCTCCAGATACGACGTCGACGATTGTTTCCAAGTCGATCAGTAAGCATGGCGGTAAAGTAACGTACCGCGGTCTTGCTTCATTCGGTCGTAATTCGGATGGTGCGAAATCTAACATTAAATGTGATACATTGATTTTGGATAATGAATCCACTTCGGATACAATTCCATACAATGAGATCATGAACGATAACATCACTTTGGAGCATGAAGCTACAGTATCCAAAGTTTCCGAGGATCAATTGTTCTATCTGATGAGCCGTGGCTTGTCGGAAGCGGAAGCAACACAAATGATCGTTATGGGCTTTATCGAGCCATTCACGAAAGAGCTGCCGATGGAATATGCGGTAGAAATGAACCGTCTTATCAAGTTTGAGATGGAAGGTTCTATCGGTTAAGCATACAAGCTTGACGATTTAGACGGATAAACGGCAAAAATGCCTGTTCCCTCACTGGTTGCTTTCAATCAGCTAAGGGAACAGGCATTTTGTTATACGAAAATTTCTTTGATTTTGAGATGGCGTTCAACAGTCAAATCTATAAATTCATGATTAATTTGCAGCAACGGCCTGAAAAATTCGGTTGGATGAGTCATGACAATAATACCTGTCTCACCAGTTTCCAAATAAGCTTTTTTTCCAATGAAGTTGGGGATCATATGCTTTATGAATGTATGTGCAATATGTGGATCCAGCTCTCTGAAGCTCAGCTTATAAAGTTCCTTCAATACATAAAATAAATCGCGTTTTTTCTGATAAACCCGTTCGGAAATCATAGCGCTGTAAATATCGACAACTGAAATAAGCTTAGAAACAGGCTCAATTTGGTCGCCATTAAGACCTTTCGGATAACCGCTGCCGTCATTACGCTCATGATGCTCCAACGCACTTAAGGCTATGTAGCGTTCATCAAAGGATTTTTTTATAATGTCATAGCCATATGTCGTATGGTTTTTGATTTCATCGAACTCTTCCTTTGTAAGCTTGCCGGGCTTGTTAAGAATGGATTCAGGAATTTGACTTTTTCCGATATCATGAAGGAATCCGGCTTTACCAATTTGCACCGATTTTTTTACGGAGTAGCCGAGCCAGGTAGCCAGATAATAGGCCAGCATGCCCACTTGTACGGAGTGTTGGTACGTGTAGTCGTCTTTCGTGTTAAGCAGCAGCAGCATAGATACGACGTCTCGCTCCATGTTAAGATGCTTAATCAGTGGCTGGAAGGCATCCTCGACTTCTTGCTCATCAATGGTCTGGTCCTCGCTTGCTTTGGCAAAAAGATTATGAAAGCCTTGAATCGCATTATCATAATCCGGTTGTACAGAAGGAAGCCACTTGGGACTAACGGTTTGCTCCAATGTGCGATCCGGTAAATTAACAATAGGGACAGATTCGACTTCAACATAATCGATTTGATGTTGAAGCAGCTTTGATATTTCTTTATTTTCCAGCAAGGTGCCTTTAGAAAGCACATGCAGACCGTATCCATTAAAGGTATCTTTTAATAAACGGTCTCCCGTTTTTAAATCAGTTACGTGAACCTTCATCGCTGCACCTCTATTGAATAGTTGATCACTTAAGTAGTATAGTAGCAATGATTTGAGGGTATGGCAATATGAGGAACTTTAATTTGAGTCTAAATACCCACCAATTTCGACAAAAAACGCTCTTTTTTTATCTTGATAATGTTTTAAGTAGTCTTAAGACCTATTTTTCACGCTTTTGAATGGAAATATTTGATAAGCGTTTTATTTTAGGCTTCATCTGGAGAGTTTGCTAACGGTGTATCAGGATTCCAAGGGCCAAGCTGATGGCCTTTCCATTCTGAACCATCCTCCCAAATTTCTTTTTTCCAGATCGGAACAATTTGCTTCAATCGTTCGATCGCGTACCGGCTGGCGTCATAACAGCTAGCGCGATGCGGCGAAGAAATAGCAATGACTACACTAGTCTCTGCGATGTCGACAATGCCAAGCCGATGTGTAATGGCACACAATGTTCCTGGCCATTGCTGTTCAAGTTCATCACCGATTTGCTTCATCATTTTAACAGCCATCGGTTCATAAGCTTCATATTCCAAGCGAATGGTACGCTGCCCTTGCGTCCACTCTCGCGTCGTTCCGACAAAAGCAATGGAAGCACCATGCCCCGGAACAATAACTTTGGCTAAAACCTCCTCTGTCGTAATTTTCTCATTAGTTAGCATGTACAATTGTTCTAGAGGAGATTTTTGTTCATCTTCATTAGAGTGTTCAGCTTGTCCTCCCGAAACGGGGGGGAGAAGCGCAAGCTCATCAGTGGCGTTTACGATGCTGTCTGCTTGAGCGTAAGCGTGGTTGCAGGCAAGAAAAGAGATGCTTAAAATATCAACTTGCTCGGGATACGAAGCAATCAAGTGCTTCTTCAGCTCTGCCACCGTCATATTTTGCTCAGCAGTCTCTATAATAAGAGAACGCACACCAAAGCGCTCTGACAAACCTGCAAATAAATCAATTTTCCATTGCGTAATCATGTTATTTAACCTCACGTAATGATATAGATGTACTATAACAGCATACCATAATCTATAGAAAAATGTTATGCTAAAGAGACAGCCTAAGACAGTTAGGCGGACGTTTATAACTTTTAAATTTAGAGGAGGCAGGCATGGATTCCAAACCACGATTAGAGCAAAATATTGTTATTTTACACACCAATGATATTCATAGTCGCTTGGAAAATGCTGCACGAATTGCTTCCTATATAGCTGATCAACGTCGCGTTCACGGTAAGGACAACTTGTTAGTCCTCGATATCGGCGACCATATGGACAGAATGAGAAGTGAAACAGAAGGCAGTGACGGCATGGTGAATGTTGCACTGCTTAATGAAGCAGGTTATGATGCGGTAACTATTGGAAATAATGAAGGGCTAACGTATTCCAAGGAAAGACTGGCCGAATTATATGGCCAACATGCCAAATTTGCCGTTTTAGGGGCGAATATGTTGGATGCGGCAACGAACAAGCAACCGCCGTGGCTACTGCCTCATATTATTGTAAATAAAGGCCATATAAAAATTGGTTTAATTGGTGTTACGGCAAATTTTACGGATTTTTATGTTTTGCTCGGTTGGAATGCGACGGACCCTTTCGAGGCAATTCAAAAACAAGTAGAGCAATTGCGTGAAGAAGTGGATTTGATCATCGTGTTGTCCCATCTAGGGCTGGCGAATGATGAGCGGATAGCGCAAGAATTGACAGGTGTTGACCTGGTATTAGGTGCTCATACCCATCATTTGCTTGAGGAAGCACTGCAAGTAAAACATACTTCGATTTGTGCAGCTGGGAAATTTGGCGAGCATATTGGGCGTATCGAAATTACACTGGGGACTGCTGCTGCCAAACCGCAAGTAAAGGCGGCTTGTGTACCGACTGCTGCTTTTGAGGAACAACCGGAAGCTGAAGCTATTATTGCAAAATATAAAGAAGAAGGGCTCGCACGACTCAATCGTACAGTCGCATGTATTGATGAGCCTCTTTCGACGGCTATTGCGCGAGAATCGCCGCTCGCCAATTTGCTTGCAGCAGGTCTAAAGAGACATACTGCAGCAGAAATCGCGATTGTAAATACCGGACAATTGCTAGGCGGCTTGCAGCAGGGAGAAGTGACAGCTGGACAGTTGCATGCGTTATGCCCGTCTCCAATAAACCCTTGCAAAATGCAGCTTACTGGCAGGCATATCAAGGAGGCTCTTGAGCAATCCCTTCTGCCGGAGTATATGGATAAGCGAATTAAAGGTTATGGGTTTCGCGGCGAAGTATTAGGAACACTTGCAGTAGACGGTCTCCAAATTATTTTTGATTCCGAGCGGCCTCCGCTGGACCGAATTGTTAAGATATTGGTCAATGGACAAACTCTAATGGAAGATAAATGGTATAATGTAGCTTCCATTGACATGTTCACGTTCCATATCGGCTATTTGTCATTAGGACAAGGAGTCAATATAGATTATTTTTTGCCGGAATTTATTCGAGACGTATTGGCTGAAGCATTGAAAGAACAGGCAAATATTGTGGATTGCAAGCTGCTTAGGTGGAATAATATAGCATCAACGATATAACATTTTTATTAATTTTATCCGATGTATTAATTAAGAAGAAACCACTCAGTCAAGGAAGGATCGAGAAAATGCGTTTGATGCCTATAACAAAGACTCAGCCCGGCATGCGATTGGCCAAAAAGATTTTCTCACATGATGGTTTAGTGCTGTTAGGGGAAAATGTTGAGCTGACCAGTCGGCTTATTACCCGGCTCAAACAATGTGGAATACAGTATATATATATTCTTGATCCGAAAACCGATGATATTATGATGCCAGAGATCATTCGCGAGGAAACGCTGCTAGTTGCCTTAAAGGAAATCCGTACAAATTTTCGTGATATGATGGATCGACCAAAGCGTAAAAAAGGCGTTACGTATCCGTATATTGGCCAAACCTTCAAACAAATGATGAATTTGATTATTGATGATTTGTCCGCCCATAAGGATGCGATGA
Organism: Paenibacillus sp. JT22N15; assembly: GCF_059383755.1. Taxonomy (NCBI): domain Bacteria; kingdom Bacillati; phylum Bacillota; class Bacilli; order Caryophanales; family Paenibacillaceae; genus Paenibacillus; species Paenibacillus sp. JT22N15. The sequence continues at coordinate 54,145 of NZ_JBXENV010000017.1, forward strand.
TTATGCTGATGAATATGGGAACGGTAGATCATTATTTATATCAGCATTCTTTAAATGTGTGCGTCTACACGACCATTCTTGGCATAGCCTACAATTATTCACATGAAGAACTAATGACTCTCGGGATGGGGGCGCTGCTTCATGATATTGGAAAAACACAAATTCCAATTGATGTCCTTCAAAAGCCAGGAGCTTTAACTCCAGATGAATTCATCATGATGAAAAATCACGCTCGTTTTGGCTTTGAGCTATTAAAGGATGAGCCCAATCTGCCGCTAATTGTGGCTCATTGTGCCTATCAGCATCATGAACGGCTGGATGGCAGCGGATATCCAAGAGGAATCAAAGGCAATGAAATCCATGAGTATGCAAAGTGGATCGGGTTAGTTGATTCATATGACGCTATGACGACTAATCGGATTTACCGCGCCCCGATGCTACCGCATCATGCTATTGAGCTTCTGTATGCAGGAACTGGAACCTTATACGAACAGCATATGGTACAATTATTTCGAGATAAGGTAGCCATTTATCCTATTGGTATTACAGTGAAAATCAATACAGGCGAATCAGGTGTAGTAGTGGATTTTAATCATGCCTATCCACATCGACCGATTATTCGTATATTAAGCAACGAGGTTGGGGAAGATCTCGCTGTGCCCTATGAAATCGACATGTCGAAGCAGCTAAGCATTATGATTATAAGCGTAAATGATGAACAAAATGATTTGCCTGTACTATCAGCTAAAAATGGGTAATAGCATGAGGAGCCTGCTACTTGGGGCTCTTTATTCTTTTTCATGTCTATTTTATTGCTTCTTTCGGATTCGAACATTACAATGGTACTAGAAATTATACAATCGAAAGATGCAGAAATCAGGTGTTGATAAAATGAATACATTGAATGCTATAGTAACAAATCCATTAGCTATGAGTGGCAGCCTCAAGGCTTTGCCGCAGCTAACCCCAGTTAACGACCCATGGGATCCTATTCGTTCAATCCAGAAGTTCGGCAAGCACCAATTGACGAGCGTGGAAATGACGATTTCAAACTTATGCAATATGCGCTGCGAGCATTGCGCGGTTGGCGATACGCTAGTTATGTCGGAGCCAGCCAAATTGCCTTTAAAGGATATGCTCAAACGATTGGATGAAGTTGAACATTTGCAGACGATAAGCATTACTGGCGGAGAGCCCTCCTATTCGGCTAAAACGGTCAAGGAATATATGCTGCCGCTGCTTCAATATGCCAGAGATCGTGGTGTTCGTTCCCAAATCAACTCTAATGTAACTTTACCATTCAGTCGCTACGAGGCGATTATTCCTTATTTGGATGTCATGCACATTTCATTTAACTATACGAATGCGGATGATTTTCACCAAGTAGGCTTTGCTAAAGCTGGTCATCATGTTTCCTACGAAGCTTCGGTTAAGCTGTATGAACGAATGATTGAGAATGCACGTCTTTTAAGCAAAGCAGGCGTATTAGTATCTGCAGAGTCCATGATTAATTTCCGCACACATGATAAAATCGATGAAATTCACCGACTCATTGTAGAAATGGGCTGCGAGCGTCATGAAGTGCATCCTATGTATCCAAGTTCATTTGCTAAAGATTTGCCGGTCATCACTCGTTTGCAAATGCGACAAGCCATTGAGCGGTTATTGGATAACCGCGACCCGTCAGTTTGGATGTTGTTTGGAACGCTGCCTTTTTATCAGTGCAGCAATCATGCAGAGGAACGTGCGCTGCTTAGCCGTCTGGCCGCTGAGCCAAATGTCACAGTACGCAATGACCCAGATGGACGGAACCGTCTAAACGTCAATTTATTTACGGGAGAAGTATTCGTCACCGACTTTTCAGATGTTCCATCATTTGGAAACATAGCGAGCTCTAAGCTAGATGACTTGTTCACAAAATGGCTGGATCATCCGTTAGCACAAGACGTAAACTGCTATTGCCCTGCTGCCTCTTGCTGTGGCCCCAACTTACTGGTAAAAGACATGTACTACAAAGAAGTAGATTTCCACCAACGCACGGCCCGCTTCGATTAAAGCTGCTATGAATAAAAAACGAACAAAAATGACTGACACCCTTTTGCGTGTGCCAGTCATTTTTGCGTGCTTGCACATAAATATAGGAAATATTAATGTTTGCAAAAGCTCTGATTTTTGGATGATGCCTTCACTATAAATTTTGCTTTAGCCCATTATCCCCTTAGCTCAGAAAAACGACCACTAAACCTATAGCCTTATAGAGCGCAGAACATAAGCGCAGAACATAGAGCGCAGAACATAGAGCATGAGCATGTAGCGTAGAACCTAGAGTGTAAACATGTAGCGTAGAACCTAGAGTGTGAACATAGAGCGCAGAACATAGAGCGCAGAACCTAGAACGCAGAACATAGAGCGCAGAACCTAGAACGCAGAACATAGAGCGCAGAACCTAGAACGCAGAACATAGAGCGCAGAACATAGAACGCAGAACATAGAACGCAGAACATAGAGCGCAGAACATAGAGCGCAGAACATAGAACGCAGAACATAGAACGCAGAACCTAGAGCGCAGAACATAGAGCGCAGAACATAGAGCGCAGAACATAGAACGCAGAACATAGAGCGTAGAACCTAGAGCATGAACATAGAGCGTAGAACCAAGAGTGTGAACATGTAGCGTAGAATCTAGAGTGTGAACATAGAGCGTAGAACATAGAGCATGAACGTGTAGCGTAGAACCAAGAGTGTGAACATAGAGCGTTAAACTAGAGCATGAACAAAGGGTGTAGATCAAGATCGTGGACGTAGAACATCGAGCATGGACCATAGAACGTAGAACATTAGCCCATCCAAGCATCGATTGATAAATCAATAGATTATAAAATATCGTAGAAAAATAGAAAAAGCTCGAAAGCTCGTGCTTTGGGAGTTCCGAACTTTTGGAATGGAAGTGCTACTGAGGAGAGGAACTGTTTTGTTTTTTCAGAGGAAGTAGGATGAATTGAACTTATTGTCAATGCAAACCTTGAATTAATAAAGGGGAATGCTAAAGAATAGTACTAGTGAAGACAAAAATTTAATAGAAAACTTGTGCCAAAATCTAATATTTTATTGGGTCAGAGAGAGACTGAATAACTAAACTCAAAACATCTGTGTAATATTTGATTGCGAGAAAAGACAAATTCAATCTTTTATTGGTGATATTGAAGTTTCAAGAATTCAAAAACATTGAGAAAGAGTGGGCCCTAACAAAAAGGTGTAATTGGTTAGACTGTGATTGCAATTTTTAAAGAGGAACTGATTTATGGTTATAGTATAATATGAAAAAATTGGAGAGTTTACTGTGCCAGTGGCAATAGGGCGTTTTTTGATAAGGGTCTGCCCAAGCATAATGATGTAAGTTCGTGCAAGAGAGAATGCGGGTCTAGGCTCGGATGATTCAGGAAAAAGCAAAGGTAGTTCAGATAAGACTGCAAATGAGTAGCGCCAATTCCCTTAAAGCAAGCATTTAATTTAATGATGGAACGTTTATATTGTGATCTAAGTAATCTCGAATCTGCCATACGGTACAATGGCTGAATAATTATATTATTAACGTATGAATCGCTAACGCAGTTGCGAGCAAAAGCAGCTACACCTGAACGTAATAAGCATCTTTCATTCAAATGAGCAGATGGGATAACTTTGAACTTAAAGTATGAAGCAGAGCAAAAGCTGGAAGAGCAGGCTATAATAATTGAACGCTCTTTAGGTGAGTCATGATTGGATGAATGTTGCTTTCTAGCATATAACTCCACTGCAGCTTTAATAACACCAGATAACTTTTCATGTTCATCGGCTTGGCTTATAAATTGGCGAATTTTGTGGAGCATGCCCCAGGCTGTTTTATAAGTTACATGTAGAGTTATTGATATTTGAACAGCGTTAATCTGAAATTGGTGCAGGGAGATTAGAAATAACACAAGCAACCATTTGCGCAATGGTGTTCGGCTTTTTGCCATGAGAGTTCCAGCTGTTAGTGTCGTCTGATGACGGCAGGAATAGCATTGATATAAATCAGAGAATCGCGAAGTGATCCTATAGGCTGCATGGTGATTGCAACGAGGGCAGCGAAAACCTTCCGGCCATTTAATACTATAGAAAAAAGAATAGCATGCTTCGTTAGTGGAAAAGCAACTATCGAACTTTGCAATAGACTCAGAAATGGCAGGCATTGCTAACACCTCATTCCGATGGGAACTTATGTTCTTATTTTATCGAAATGATGATAGGAAGTCAATTAGTTAGGATGGTAGATGGAAAAAATTTTCTGAGCTAAGGGGATAATGCCTGTAAGCAACAAAAACAGCAGAGTCTCTCTAGGACAGAGCCGCTTTCTTGAATGACTCTAAGTTTGAAATATAACCATTACTTGATGCGGCGTTATAGTTTTTTAAAAGGGTTTAGAAAGAGTCAGAGGTATGGTGTGTTTAGGCAGCAGAGTAAGGGCCTAACGCGTTGGTACTTGCGGGGGCTCAGCATAATTAGTATGATAAGGACACATAATTCGAGGAGGCACTTACATATGGCGGGGGAGAAATGGACGAAGCCGGAAGCGGTTATTTTTGATATGGATGGAACGTTGTTTGAGACGGATACACTGTTAGTATCTGTTCACGAGCGGTTGTTTCAAACGCTGCGTGAAGAAGGTCTGTATAATCAGCCAACACCGCCTATTGAGCGGCTGCTCAGCTGCCTTGGCATGTTGCTGGAAGATATTTGGCGTAAAGTTATGCCTGACGTTTCAGATGCGGCTCATAGACGCGCTGACGAGCTGATGCTGCGTTATGAGCTGGAACAGCTGGAAGCAGGGGAAGGCAGATTGTATCCTCAAGCGGAAGAAGTGCTGAGAAAGCTTAAGGAGCAAGGCATCAAGCTGTTCGTAGCCAGCAACGGGCTGGAAGAATATGTGCGTGGTGTGGCTCGCTACAAGGGCATTTACGATTTGTTTGACGGATTGTATAGTGCAGGGGAGTACCAAACGGCGACGAAAGTAGATTTGGTTGCTCAATTATTGAAAGATCATCAAATTGCATCGGCATGGATGGTTGGGGACCGTTCTTCTGATGTGGAGGCGGGAAAAGCAAACGGGCTTAAAGTAATTGGCTGCGCTTATGCAAGCTATGGACGAGATACCGAACTTGCTGGAGCAGATGTGCTGATTGCCAAGTTGCCGGATATCGTAGAGCTGTTGGCTGAGGCTTAAACGAATTGTAATAATAAGAACCTGGTTATGATGGCGTCTCGTAGATGACGTCACACAGCCAGGTTCTTTTTTATGTGAATCATTAGGCGGAATCGGTCGAGGATTTGCTTAAGCCATCCATATGGGTCAAGCTGCTGCTGCTGTTGTTGGTATTTGTAATGGTATTTTTGGCTTTTCCAGTTTTTTTCTGCCGATAAAGCCATAGGGCATATTCTAAAGGTTTAATAATCGCCTGTTTGTAAGCCTCTTTCTCGCCCGCTTGGGCGAATACTTCCCTTGCTGGTTTGGGATTGACTTCAAGCAGCCAGATTTGGCCCTTGCGGTCAATAGCCAGATCGAGAGCAAGCTCACAAAGCTGTCCATAAACCTGCTCGAGATGTTTGGCGACATTAATACTGAACTGTTCGGCGTCCGCTTCGATCTCTTTAACGAGTGAGGCATCGCTTACCCATTGCTGCAGCAGTTCATTCATGGGAACAGCATGGCCTCCTCCGTGAAGGTTGGAGGTTACGCTGCCGAGAGGTCCTACTCTGCCCGCGCAGCCTGTTACGCTCCAAGCGCCTTCCCCGTTTTTTTGGACGAGCATGCGGTAATCATGCACGCGTCCGCTCGGAAGCTTGAGGTGGATGCCCTGCTGGGCTATATAACGGGTACCTTTTAAATCCCATGCGGATAAATAGCCGCTTAAGGAGGCGGCGTTTATTTTTTGCGGGCTAATAATTCGTCTTGCTTGATCGCGGCCTTGAATGAGAAGGTTTCCGCTTTGTTTTCGCTCAATGCGCAAAATGCCTCTGCCACCTGTGCCGTTAATCGGTTTAAGGTAAATAAGCGGATGTTTGCGCAGCATCTCGGATACGACTTGGGCATTTTCTGCAATGCGTGCTGCAGGAAGATAGCTTTTAAATCGGGCGTCCTTTATCAATGTTCGATGTATCGTCCATTTGTTGCGAAGCGGACGGTTGAGGAAGTTGAGATGGCTATAGCGGGATCGGAATTGCAGCAGTTGATCGAACCGATAAGTACGTTGAATGCGGCAGCGGTCAAAAATCATGTGCGGAAACGAGGTCCATTTTCGCGACCATTTTTTGGATGTTTCATTATAAATTAACGCATGAATGCGATTTTGTTTGTAGTTGACATCTTGAGGGGTGAAAATAATAATGTCGAGACCCAGCTTGCGGCCAGCAGTTGTCATTTTACGGTAAATATCCCGTTCTTCAAGCATACCGTTCTCATTGAGGTATAACGTCAATATTCCGAGTACAGGCTGCGTCATTAAAAGTTCTCCTTTCAAAACGGAGCGTCGGCTTGCCGGTCGGTCCGGTGAACATAGATACCGCGCTCATTCCAATGCGGAAGCATAGTGCCATGCTCGGAATGTTGTCGACCGCAACATGACAGGTTAATTGGCCCAATCTGCTAATTAGACTCCGAGCGACAGTCGTTCCGACGCCAAGCTCGCGGGCTTCTGGATGGACGACGAAAAAGCATTCCTGCTTGCTGCCATTTGTTGCGAAGCCCACGCCAAGTAAACGTGAGCCTTGCCTGGCGATTGAAACGGCCGCCTCGGAATATGCAGCATCAACTGATGGGACGAGTTGGGCAGAATTCAAGGCGCGAAAGGCTTGAATGGAGGCAGCTGTCAATCTCTTATCGCTATACTGAACAGCAAAATCAGCCAGTCGATTGCGATAGCAGTTCCATTGTTTCGGAGTGAGCAGCTGCACTTCCATCATTACACGCCTCCTGCCTTGCCAGCTTTTTTATTTGTTAAATATAAGCCGTATTGAAAAATGCGCTCAAGCGATTTTTGACGGATATGAGGTTCGTCGAATTTCATTGGCTTGGAATTGGCCTCGAAAAACCAAACGCTGCCCAAGCTGTCTATTCCAAGGTCCATCGACATCTCGCCAAGCGTTTGCCCAGAGCCGCGCTCGATCTGCCTCGCTATCAGCAAGGCGGTACGTTTAGCTTTCAGAAGTATTCTACGCGCCTGCTCTGCATTAAAAGAACTAATGAGCAGTTTCTCCGGATCTTCAATCATTCCGCCGCGAGGTACATGAGTCGTAATGCTCGAGGAGCCGGCGACCCTTGCGCCGATTCCTGTCATTTCCCATCTGCCGTCCCCGTTCTTCTGGACAAGGGCACGGAGGTCGAAGCGGCGGTCATTGAAGGAAGCAAGCTGGATACCCTGCTGAGCGATATAGGCCTCGCCTGAGCTTTGCTTTTGGATGCGGCTCCACAGCTTCGTTATCGTGGCGCAATTATAGGTAGCACTTTTGCGCTCTTCCTGGATTTTTAAACGATAGGGCAGCTGCTTCTCGGCTTTAAGGGTAATCGTCATAATGCCTTTGCCTGCTTTGCCGCTCTCTGGCTTCAAATATAAAAAGGAATGTTTTTGCATCATTTTGCCCAGCCCGTTGAGAGACATTAACTTGCGAGTCAAAGGGATGTAAGGCTTAGTCGTTTTGGATTGGCGAAGCCATTCGAATAAATGCCACTTGTTGAAAAAAAAGGGGTTGAATAATGTCACTCTGGGATCTTTAATGCAGGCATTGATTTTGTTTTTGACGGCTGGCAGCAGCTCATCCTCCCGTTGAGGGATACGATTATAAATAATGTCCGGAAAAGGGAGCAGGCGCTGCTGCCATATTTCCTGCTGTTCGTCAAAAATGAAGCCCTTCAGACTGGTCCGGCTTAAAAATAGATTTTTGGCAGTGAGCACGTAAACGATAAAGCCCTGCTGCCGGCCGACACGGATTAAATCAGCAAAATTGCTGCGGTTGCCGCGAAAAAGTTGAATATCATCCTCTATAGTCAAAATAGCGAGTACGGGCCTTCCGGCCCGGATCTCCGCTGTTGATTCCTGTTCTTTAACCAGCTGCTCCATCAGCTGTCACCCCCTTGGAACTTGCTGAGGTACAGGCAATGTTCAATGATATAATCCAGTGAGGCGCGACCTTCCGATTTTAAGGAAGGATGCTTGAAAATAGAGCGGCCAGGTTTGGCATTAGCTTCAAACATCCATATCTCGCTATTTTTATCGATACCGATATCAAGCCCCAGCTCGCCAAGACGGTGCGGATAGTTGCGTTCAATGGCTTCCGAAAGGTTGATGGCTACCTGCTTCGCTTTGTCGAGCACATCGGCAGCCTCGCTGCCGAAGGTCCGGCTTAGCGCCTGCTGCGGCGTCATGAGGGAGCCGCCGTTTTTGACGTGGGTAGTGACGCTGCCCCGCCCGGCTTTTTTTGCGCCAATTCCTGCGGGCACCCATTCGTTCTGGCCGTTTTTATGCATATGAAAACGGAAATCAAGCGGACAGCCGTCAATTTCGGCGAGCCGTATTCCCTGTTGGACGACATAGTTATTTAACGAGCTGCCGTGGCGCGCATGCAGCATGCGGATCATGCTCTGGAAGTTCGTAAAGCGCAGCAGCACATTTTGATTCCCTTTGCGGTACCTTGCGAAATAGCCCCGCTTAGGGTGATAGGTCAAGCGATAAATGCCAATGCCAAGGCTTCCGGCTGTAGGCTTGAAATATAAGAAATGATGCTCTTCCAGCATCTCCTTGATTTTCTCCGGCGTAGGGCCTGACACCGATTCAGGCAAATGCTGCAGGGCCTCTGGGTCTTTATCGAGCAGCTTGTAGACATCCGATTTATTGAAGAAGCTCCAATTGAAAAACGGGATTTTCTTCCTTACAAACCGCTCGCGCAGCGAGTTGATCATGGTCGAGGTTTCCGCTTTGCGGCTGGGAAGCCGATTGTAGACAACGTCAGGAAGCGGAACCGTTTTGCGATACCAGTTGCCTTGGGCGGTCAAAAAGTAGCCATTGACGGTTTCCTGCTGCCAGTTGATGTCGTTTGGCGTAAAGCCAAACAAATATGCTTTGCGCTCTCCCGACCGGATGACTTGCTTAATGAAGCCGGTTCTTGCGCCAAATGGCGCACTATCGGAGGAAGGGGATCCAATATCGCTTAAGATACCGACCAAGGGCCCCAGCTGGATTTCATTATTTTCGGATTGAAGCAAATAAATATTGCCAGTCTTCGGTACTTTGATAGACTGGCGGACACCCGCCGATAAATACAGATGGTTGCCTTGGCGCTTGACTGGGCGGATGGCAGCTGTAATGACTTCTCTGCCTAGCTTGAGGAGCATCGTTTTTTTGCCTGACAGCTTCAGTTCTTTAAGAAGCGGACTGGACAGATAGACGACTCGATCGGTTTGTTGGGAAAAGTGTACGTTGCAAGTTGTCAAACTCATGGAAGAACCTCCTGAACGTTGTCATACCGAGAACGGTCTAATACGGGTGATGGAGTAATTAACGGCGTATGGAGACGGCGGGCCAGCATTTGGGCATAGCCTATTGGCCGCTCAAGAGATTGTGCAGCACATCTCTCAAGGCCAAGTCGCCTAAACGCCGATCTTCCTGGTCTGGAGTTCGCTTCCAGAAGCCATAATCGTCTGCCCTGCTCAATGCCAAAATCAAGTCCAAGCTCAGCTAGTCTGCCGAAGCGCTGTTCAAGCTGCTCGGCTGCATACAGGCTTATTTCGTGAATTTGCTTCAATAAAAGATCATTTATGGCTTCACCGTATTCCGCTATAAGCAGTTCCTTCGCAGATCTGACCCCGCCTCCTCCGTGGAGGTTGGAGGTGATCGAGCCGCTCTGTCCGCAGCGGGCTGCAAGGCCCGTTACTTGCCAGCGTCCATGCGCATCTTTCTGTACCAAAGCCCTTATATCGAAAGGTTCGCCTGTTTTTAGCTGTAGCTGCAAATACGGCTGAATAATGTAGCTGGCATTTCCGATAAACTGGGCTAGCCATTGCTCCAGCTCTTTCAAGCTAAGGAGCTGCTTCTGAAAAGGTAAATTGCTTTTGCTGCGTCCTGAAACGGTCCAATACCCTTCGGTATGCCGCCTGAGCAGCAAGGCGCCTTTGCCCTGCATGCCTGAAGCGGGCTTGAGAAACAGCCCTGCGCCTGGAGCTGAAAGACGGCTGCGCAGCATAGCGCCATGGCTATAACGCTGGGTAGTAGGCAGAAGCGGCTCGATACGCTCATCGCTCGCCAGCGCTTCGTAAACCTCCCATTTGGACGGGAGGCTGCCGTTCAAAATGATATGCGGCTTGCACGCTGCAATAGCTTGCAGGGCGCTGCGACAAGCAAGCTGCTCTTCCGTGTTTTTGCAGAAGCGCCGATCGTAAATAATATCGGGCAGCTTGCAGAGGCCCTTCTCCCATCTTTGATTCAGATAGCGATAGCCCTGGAGCTGACCGTTAACTTCATTAAATTCGCAGGGAGAAAAGACGTAAAAATCAATTTTTTTCCTTCTAGCGGTTTCCGCAAGCTGCTTGTAAAAGGCGGGCTCTGGAAGCCGCGGCTCCTCCTGCGTGGCATGCATCTCAATGGAAGCAACATATAATCCGATCGTCATGCCTTCTGCTGTCATAGGCGCCTCCGCTAGAAGCCCGATAAAAAACGGGAATATTGAATAACCATGCGAACTGAGGGACGAATTTTGTTGTCATTCAGCGGCGTATTGTCATTTTTGGAAGGCTTGGAGTTGACCTCCAGCAGCCATACCCTGCCGCTCGTATCAATAGCCAGATCGATGCCGAGCTCACCGAAGTGGGCGGGAATATGCGTCTCAATTCCTTTGGCAATGAGGAGCGCTGCATGCTGCAGTCTGCTCGAAGTATCCGCTCGGCCGCTCGTCAAGTTGGATTTAGAAATGGCCTCGCTAACCGTGCTTAATGTGCCGCCCCGCGCGAGGTTGGAAACAAAATGCTGTCCGCCAGCTGTTCGGGCTACAATCGAAGTGATTTTCCATTTTCCGCTGACATTTTTCTGTACGAGCGCCCGGAAGTCGACGGGCCGCTTCTGGATTTCAATCAACTGGAGGCCTTGCTGCACCTGGTAGCGGACGGTTTTCATTTTTGCAGAGATGGCGGAATAGACTTTGAGCTGGTTTGGATAAAGCTGCTTGCGCGAACCTGTCGTTGTCGTAAATTGGGCCTGATAGCCGCCCGTTTCAGTCTTTGATACTCGAATGATCCCTTTGCCAAGACTTCCTGTGACAGGCTTCAAAAAGATGTTGGCGTGTTTGCTGCACATGGCTTTAAAGGTGGCAAAGCTGCGCAGTGAATAAGACTCTGGCAAATAGCGAAGGGCGGATTCGTCCTTCTTGAGCGCTTCGAAAACTTCCGTTTTATCGAGGAACTTTTCATTGAAAACAGTTGTCTGAAACCTGGATTTTACTTCTTTGAAAAAATGTTGTACGCTGGGTTTGTTCTCTAGTTTTCGGGAAGTTAGTCGATTGTTAATGACATTTGGAATGGGAAGCGACGCTCTTTGCCAGCCGCCCGCATAGATCCATCCTTCCACGGTTTGCTGCCCGCCAGATAGTTGGCCGGGGGTGAAAAAACATACATGCCCGCCCTGTGCAGCGCAGCCGTCAACCAACTCCTTGCAGAACATGGTGATCGAGCCAAACGGCTTATCTGGCGTCCCTGGATAATCCCTGCTGATCAGAATACCGATAAGCGGGCCAAGTGAAAGCGTCGCTGATCCGGATTTATAGTTGATTCTTAAGGCAGCGCCATTCGAAATGCCCATCTTGCGTGCTAGACTTTGGCTAATTCGAATACCGTCATAACGTGTGACGGGCAATACTTTGACATGTTGCTTAAGTGAGCCGAAGGTCATCGCTACAGGCTGGCCCTGAGGGATCTTCCACTGTTTCATATAGGCTTCGCCCAGCATGAGCGTATCCTCGGCGAGCATGCCTGAGCTGATAACCTGGACGGCTACTTTCGATTTGAGCATCGTAAATCTCCTTCCAAGCAGGAGGATTCCGGCAAGCGGGTAACAGCCGCTGGGTGTTTTGCACGAATTAATTCATCATATGAGGACATCTATCCCTTGGTGATTAGATACTAACAGCTGTTCACGCAAATAATGGAGGGGAAAAGCCATGAATGTTTACGACAAAACGTATGAACTGGCCAAAGCGTTAAAGGACAGCGAGGAAGCGCGTTTGCTCAAAGAAGCAAAGCAGGCTGCAGATGCTGATCCAGATGCAAAACGGATGCTTGATGATTTTCGCGAGCGCCAAAACGAGCTTCAGCAGAAAATGATGGCGGGCGAGGAGCCTTCCGCGGTCGATATGGATACGCTGAACAAGCTGTATGAGGTCATTTCGCTAAATCCGCTCGTCAGCGGCTTGATGGAGGCTGAGCGCCGCTTCTCCATCGTTTTTGAGGACATAAACCGCATTATGTCCGATGTGCTAAAATCCATCGTTGATTAACGCCGGCGGTCATAACCCTCGTCCTTGCTTCATATAATGTGAGGAAGTGCTACCAGAGGAGCTGAGGGATATGAGAAAAGGCAGGAGCCGTCATGTATTATATTTGCTAGCTGCGGTAGCGATGCTAGTCTACGGGGTGCCCAGACTGGATTTGGGCGCTCCTTGGAGCGGGACAAGCTTATTTGGCATCGTCTGGCTGGTGTTCTCGCTTGTCATTGTGGCGGCGCAAATCGATGCGCTGATGCAAGGCGAAGCGAGGCGGCAGCAGATGCAGCGCATTAAACGTGCCAAAAGCCGGGCGCTGGAGCGCAAGCTGCAGCAGGTTGTTGCCGGGCGGCGCGCGCGGGGCTAGCTAGCAAAAGCGAAACAAAAACAAATAAGGCCCAGCGATGATCGCTGAGCCTTATTTGTTTTTCAAACATTAATCCAATTCTTTGAACTGGACGAGCTGCTTTACGAATTTGTAAACCGCTTCTTGTTCTTTGACGGTTAGTCCATGTAATTGATGGGCGATTTTGTCGGCGTAACTATTGTCTTCTGGGCTTGTCTGCTGCGAAGCATCCAAATGAACAAGCTGTTCCAGCGGAGAGTCGAGCGCTGCGGCAATTTTGCCGAGAACATCGACGGTAGGACTTTTCTCTCCTCGCTCGACTTGCCCCATATACGAAGCATTAATGTCCGCTCTGAGCGCCAGCTGCTCCTGGCTAAGGCCTCTCATTTTGCGCAGTGTGCGGATGTTATCTCCTATGTATCGGGCAAATTTACTCAAATTGTTCACCTCAGCCTAAAGATAGAGCTTTAGATGCCAACCAACAACGTTCTATAGAACCTATTAAATATAATGACTAAAGTCATTGACGGAAATACCTGACTTTATTATAATTATGTAAAATGGTCCTTATTAAACTTCTTTTTACTTAAAAGGTTCTTTTTACAAGGAGATTGGGAGATGGTAGAAGAATTTGAGTTTTTCCGCAAAGTTCAGCTGCATTATCGTCAAGTGCGATTCCACGTGCGTTTAAGCTATACGATTTTTCATAAAAAAGAGAAACTTCTGCTCGCGCATGGTATTTTGCGCTGCCGGGTTGAGCCTCATTCACAACTGGTTGAATATCGTATCAGCTTGGAATCGGAAGTCGCATCGCGTCCTTATAGCGAGAAGGCCACGATTTTATTTTCCACCATTTACGAGGAAATTCCGCAGCAATCGGTTAAGATGACGGATGTGCCTGCTTATCAATTACGTTATTCGGTACCGATTGTTTACGATTGGCAAGCTTTTATTATTGAAGGCATGAGTACAGCTTTAAGCAAAGGCGTATTGCAGCCTGTGTTCGATAAATATCGTTTTGTGGACAAGCAGGGCAAGGAAATAGACGCGAAACTTAAGGTCGCCGCCGTTATGGTGGATTGGTATAATGAGAACATTAATAGTTAGCCAGCAGTGTTGAAAGCCAGAGGGAGGTACAGGTGTGTCTAAAGTCGGTTCCGGTTCAGAGACCAGCACCAAGCATGAGCTGATTCTTGCACATATTCAAGAGCTGAAGATCGGAACGAAAATCTCGGTCAGAGTGATTGCAAAAACGTTGGGAGTCAGTGAAGGAACAGCCTATAAAGCCATTAAAGAAGCGGAAGCAACCGGACTCGTCAGCACAAAGGAACGAATTGGGACGGTGCGCATCGACCGTAAAAGAAAAGAGGCGCTCGACCAGCTTACGTTTGGCGAAGTAGCGGAAATTGTAGAAGGCCAGCTGTTTGGTGGCGCATCTGGCCTTGAAAAAACGCTGCATAAGTTCGTTATCGGCGCGATGGAGCTCGATGCTATGCTGCGTTATATCGATGAAGACAGCCTGCTTATTGTCGGTAACCGGATCGGTGCGCATAAGCGGGCGCTGGAGCAAGGAGCAGGTGTGCTCATTACAGGCGGCTTCGAGACGAGCGAAGAGGTTAAAGCGCTTGCGGATGAGAAGGGGCTGCCTATTCTCTCTTCGCGATATGATACGTTTACCGTTGCGTCCATGATCAACCGCGCTATGTACGACCGTCTCATTAAGCGAAAAGTGATGTTGATTGAAGATTTGGTTACGTTCAGCAGACCAGCCGATGTGCTGCATCCCGGAGATACGGCAGGCAGCTTCAAGGAACTGCGGCGCAGAACAGGTTATTCGCGTTTTCCCGTGGTGGATGACCGCGGCAAAGTCATTGGCATGATGACGGCAAAGGATGCCTCCGGCGCACTGGATGAGCAGACTGTCGATAAGCTGATGACCCGCCATCCGATTACGGCAGCACCGAATATTACCGTTACATCCGCTGCTCATACGATGGCGGCGGAAGGGATTGATTTGCTGCCTATCGTTGATCGGCATCGCAAGCTGCTTGGTGTCATTAGCCGCCAGCAGGTGATTGATGCGCTGCGGTTTGCGGGCAAACAGCCCGAATCGGGCGAAACGTTCGATGATTTAATGTGGTCAAGATTTATGGCTAGTGAAGATGCGGCTGGCGAGTTTGTTTATAAAGGGGTCGTAACGCCGCAAATGTCAGGCTCGCTTGGCATGATATCGGAAGGCGTGCTCGTTACGCTTATGACGCAGGCTGGCAGGAGAATGATTCGCGAGACGGGGAAACGCGATTATTTGCTCGAAAGCATGACGACTTATTTTGTGAAGCCAGTAGAAATGGACAGTGAAATAACGATTATACCGCGGGCGATGGAGATGAGCCGCAAATCAACGAAGCTGGAAATTGAAGTGAGGGATCGGGGCGGGCTGGCAGCGAAAGCGATGATGTCAGCCCAAATGATTGATCCTTAAACATAAAGCAACCAGGGCGGTCGCTCTGAAAAAAAGGCAAGCGGAGTGAACGGAGCTAAGCTGTAAAAGCGCTGCGTTCGCCGTTGCCTTTTTTTAGCGGCGCGTCGTGCGCAGCATACTAAGATTGCGCAGTCCTGCGAAAAGATTGAATAGGCCAATGACCATGAATAGCGCCCCGATGACGATGCGCACAGTGGATTCATTGGACAAAAACAGCTGAACGCCGGCAATAAATATGAGCATGACGCCCATGCTTATATTCATTCTGGCCCCGTACAGCATACGCTTTGCACCATCAGCTGCTCTGCGGGATCTGTAGCTGAAAATAACGGTCAGCAGCAGGGTGAGGAAGATGACGGGTGCGAATAAATATTGCAGCAGTGAGTCCATTCGTTCTAAAGCAGCTCCTTTGCAAGCGGAATGATTGTGCTCTATTCCGCATTTCTGCTGCTATTGTAGCATGAATAGGGACATAAACAGAAGCAGCGCAGCGGGTGTCTTTACGCTGCACTGCTTTTTTTAATAAATTACTAGAAGCGCAGCCTCTTTTTCACCACGCTTTTAGCTCGGTCCGCGATCATGCAGGCGGACTTTAACCCACAGCTGCAGCACATTATCGACGACAAGCATCGTTTTGACCTCGACCTCGTAATCCTTCTCCAGTACCCCGTTGTAAACTCTCTTGCTCAGCAGCTTCCTTGCAAACTGCGCATTGGAATCAATCTCGTAAATGCTTTGCCCGATAAAAACGGACAGATCGGCTTTGATTCGACGAATCAGCTCAGCCTCTGTCATTTTGTCGAGCTGCGGACGACCTGCGTTTTGCCCGGCTTCCAGCTCAATTCTCGGCAAAATGCTCTTGATAACCGTGTGCTGATGCTTGAACTCTTTAAGATTGCCAATGTCCTGCTCATATTGCTCCAATTGAATTTCGAGCTCGCTTTTGAGACTGACAAGCGCCTCAAATTGTGCTTGGTAGAGGGAGTTGTAAACGACCGCGCCGACAACCATGCCGAGCAGGAGCATGCCGAACATTTGCAGCCCTTTAATATATTTGTCAAACGGTGGCAGCCGCATCGCTTAGCCCGTCCCTTTGCAAATGAGCCTCACAAGCTCCGTGCCCATATGAGCCCCGAGAAAAGCAGCGATAATATAGCCAACCTGCTGTGCCGCTGGGGACAGATGCCCCTCCATAATATTGCTTTCTATGACGCGCATCGGATCAATGGAGCCGCCTACTGCGGCTACTATAGCCCATATTTTTAAATTTGCCGCTGTATTGACCATCATGGAGGTGGGGGGCATCAGCAGAAAAACCGATCCAATGCCAGCGAGCATTGAGCCGCCTAATACGACGCCAAAGGCAATAAAGAAATCGAGCCCTGCCTTCATCAAAAAATAATTCACTTCGCTCACCAGCTCTCTTCGCCAAGTGGAGCCCGTCCGGCTCCTATTATCATTGTATGGGCGGTGCCTTGGCGATTATGATAAAATAGACAAATAGAGATGGAACACCTGAGGGGGCGAGGCGCAATGACCGCTAAAGAGTCGCCATTCGTGCATTTGCACGTTCATAGTGAATATAGCTTGCTTGATGGCGCGGCACGGATTCGCGATTTGACAGCCCGCGCTGCCGAGCTGGGAATGCAGGCGCTGGCGCTTACGGACCATGGCGTCATGTATGGAGCCATTCCGTTCATCCGTGCCTGCCAGCAGCATGGTATTAAGCCGATTGTAGGCTGTGAGATGTATATGACCGCAAGCTCGCGGTTTGAGAAGGGCTCGCGCAAAGAAAACCCGATCTATCATTTAATTTTGCTTGCCAAAAATGAAGCAGGCTATCGCAATCTCATGAAGCTGAGCTCGATTGCCCATTTGGAAGGCTTTCATTATCGTCCGCGCGTCGATCCGGAAATGCTGGCTAAGCATGCGGAAGGCATCGTCTGCCTGAGTGCCTGCCTTGGAGGCGAAGTTTCGCAGCATTTGCTGCATGACAGGCCCGATGAAGCGCGCAAGGCGGCACAGCGGTACCGAGACATTTTCGGCGATGATTTTTATTTGGAGCTTCAGGATCATCATTTGCTGGAGCAGAAAAAAGTGAATTTAGCGATGATTGAGCTGGCGCAGGAAACCGGCATTCAGCTGGCGGTTACGAACGATGTCCATTATATTACTGCGGCTGACGCAGAAATGCAGGATGTACTCATTTGCATTGGGACAGGCAAATCCGTCGATGATGAGGACCGTATGAAAATGCAGACGGACCAAATGTATTTAAAGAGCGGGGAGGAGATGGAGGCCCTATTCCGCCATGTGCCGCAGGCTATTGCAAATACGGCAGCCATCGCGGATAAATGCACGCTTGAGCTGGCTTTTGGACGGGCGCCGCTTCCGGTATTTCATCCCGTGCCAGAGGGAGCAAGCTCAGCAGGGTATTTGCAGCAGCTATGCAGCGAAGGACTGCTTGCAAGATACAGCCAGCTGCCGGAGTGGATGCAGGAGCCGGACTTCCGCCAGCAGGCAGAGCAGCGGCTAGCCTATGAGCTGTCTGTTATTGAAAAAATGGGCTTTAGCGATTATTTTCTAATCGTCTGGGATTTTATCCGTTTTGCCCATGAGCAGGGCATTCGTACAGGCCCGGGACGGGGCTCTTCAGCCGGCTCTCTAGTTGCTTATACACTGCGGATCACCGATGTAGATCCGCTGAAATACAAGCTGCTCTTTGAGCGGTTTCTGAATCCGGAGCGCATATCAATGCCCGATATTGATATCGACTTTAATGATGAGCGCCGGGATGAAGTCATTGCCTATGTCGCCCAAAAATACGGCGAAGGGCATGTTGCTCAAATTATTACGTTCGGCACCATGGCGGCGAAAGCAGCGGTCCGCGACGTCGGACGCGCGATGAATGTGCCGCTTGCCGAGGTGGATCGCGCGGCGAAGCTCATTCCGCGCCAGCTCGGCATTACGCTTGCCGAGGCGCTGCGGACGACTGAAGGGCTGCGCGAGGCGGCGGAGCGCCTGCCGAAGACGGCGGCGATGCTGGATATGGCGCTTAAGGTAGAGGGTATGCCGCGCCATGCCTCTACGCATGCAGCTGGTGTTGTTATTGCCAGCGAGCCGCTGACGGAGTATGTGCCGCTGCAAGCGGGCGGCGAAGGGGCTGTTTTAACCCAATATTCGATGGAGCATCTGGAAGCGATTGGGCTGCTCAAGATGGACTTTCTGGGACTGCGTACCCTTTCGATTTTGGAGCGAACGCTGAATTGGGTGAAGGAGCAGTATGGCGAGACGATTGATTTTCGCACGATTCCCGACAATGACCCAGAAACGTATGCGATGCTCGGCCGCGGCGAGACGACGGGCATTTTTCAATTGGAGTCTTCCGGTGTGCGCCGCGTATTGCGGGATTTGAGGGCGTCGGAGTTCGAGGATATCGTATCGGTTCTTGCTTTGTATCGCCCTGGTCCGATGGAATTTATTCCGAAATATATTCAAGGCAAGCATGGCGAGGTGCAGGTGGAATACCCTCATCCGTCCCTTGAGCCGATTCTATCCGATACGTATGGGATTATCGTGTACCAAGAGCAAATTATGCAGATTGCCTCCAGCATGGCCGGCTTCTCGCTGGGCGAAGCGGATTTGCTGCGCCGTGCCGTTTCGAAGAAAAAGCGCGAGGTGCTGGATGAGCAGCGGGAGCATTTTGTGAAGGGCAGTGTGACGCAGGGCTACAGCGAGGACGAGGCGAATCTCGTTTACGATATGATCGTGCGTTTTGCAGACTATGGATTCCCGCGGGCGCATGCGGCTGCTTATGGCGTACTGGCTTTTCAGACGGCATGGCTGAAGGCGCATTATCCGGTTCCCTTTATGGCTTCGATGCTGGCATCCGTGAACGGCAACCAGCGGAAAACGGCGGAATACGTCGATGAATGCCGCCGAATGGGCATTCAGGTGCTGCCGCCCGATGTCAACGAGAGCGGCGTGACGTTCACGCCGGTTGAAGGGGCCGTGCGCTTTGGGCTGGCGACGGTGAAAAATGTCGGTACGCAGGCGATTGAAGCGCTGCGCAAGGAACGGGCGGACAAGCCGTTTGAAAGCTTGCTCGACCTGTGCCGCCGCGTCGATTTGCGCGTTGTGAACAAGCGCGTGCTGGAGTCGCTCATCCAGGCTGGCGCCTTCGACTCGCTGCCTGGACACCGGGCGCAATTGCTCGGTGCCCTGGAGGAGACGGTCGAAGCGGCGGTGAAATGGCGCAAGGAGCGCGCCGAGCTGCAGATCGAGCTGTTTGGTTTCGATGAGGTGCAGAACTGGGATGTGGAGCTGCCGGACATCAGGCCGTTCTCAACAGCTGAGCAGCTGGAGTTTGAACGCGAGCTGCTCGGCATGTATTTGTCAGGGCATCCGCTCGATGCAGTGGAGGAGCAGCTTGCGCCGCTCGGGCTCGACCGTCTGTTTGAGCTGGCGGATAGCGCGGAAGGCGCGCCGGCGGTAGCGGCGGTGCATATTGTGTCGCTGAAGCCGTTCACGAACAAGAAGGGCAATGCGATGGGGTTTCTGGAGCTGGAGGATCGCATCCTCCGCGTTGAAGCCGTTGTGTTCCCGGCAGTGTGGAAACGCTGCGCGGATAAGCTGGAAAAGGGCGGCCTCGCCATTGTGCAGGCGACCGTGCAGCATCATGATGAGGAGTTTAAGCTCATCCTGGAGGATGTTGTGCCGCTCGCAGGCGGAGCTGCTGCGGCAGGGGCGCCGCTCGCAGAGCAGGCGCAGCGCTTGCAACGGCAAGCGCAAGCCCGCGCCGCGAGAGGCGCGTGGCCCGGTCCCGGGCGGGCGAAGCCGTCCGGGCAGGGCAAGGGCGGGGCGGCAGCGCCAGCCGCCCCGGCGGGCCGCGGGCCCGGCGCTGCTGCTGCGGGCGAAGCGCAGCAGCTGCCTCCGCGGGCACCGCGGCAGGAACCCGCTGGGCGTAAGCGCCAGCGGGTTTACATCAAGCTCGCAGCCGCGCGCGAGCAGCTTGCCGCGCTGGAGCGGCTCAAGCAGCTGCTGGCCGAGCACCCCGGCCAGCTGGACACCGTTCTGTTCTACGAGCGTGAACAGAAGCTGATCGCCCTTAGCGACAGCTACCGCGTCAAGCCGTCGCCGGAGTTGTTCGGCGAGATTGAGCAGCTGTTCGGCGAAGGGGCTGTCGTCGTCAAATAGGAGCAAGCAGCATACGGCGCAAGCATAAATTACTGGAGTTCATAGCTAGGTAGACAGGACTCCTGCAAAGGTTAGAACGTTTGATTTTATTTAATAATCGCGAAGCTTAAACATGGCAAAGCGATCTCTCATAGGGCTGGCCTTAGCTGTCTACAGCGAAGGCCAGCCCTATTTTCAAGCCATTGCTGCCCATTTCTCTTACTTCTCTTATTTCTTTTACTTCGTTAACCTCTTTTCCTCGCATTTCGGGCTTTCTTCTCTTATTTCGTCCTCTCCGCTTTCTAAGTTTTCACCCTGCGACCTCTTGCGCAAGCGAATTCAAAATGATGCACATATCTTTCTTTATCCGCATACATTTAGGGATACAAGCGGAGAAATGCGGGAGGTCAGCTGTTGCTTGCGGGCTATGGGGATACAGCTTCCGCGAAAGGCAGCATCGTTATTAGGGCCCCGAAAGCCGCATTGCCGCTGCTTACGCTGCATAACAGCGTACAAGCATGGGAGGGATGGACATGGCTTCGACATCCAAGATTGAAGCGTGGCTGGGCAAGCGCGGAGTGAAGGTCGATGATATTGCTGAGATTGTGTATACGCTGCAGCGTCCTTACAATGCGAGCTTATGCATGAAGGAATGCGAGGACAGCGTTCGGGCTGTACTGGGCAAGCGCGAGGTGCAGTATGTGCTTTATACGGGCATCGCTTTAGACGAGCTGGCGGAGCGCAAGCTATTGCCTGAACCGCTGCAGGCGATTATGGAAAATGATGAGTCGCTGTATGGGGTGGATGAGACGCTGGCGCTTGGCATTACGAACGTGTACGGGATGATCGGCTTGACGAGTTTTGGTTATTTGGATAAAGTGAAGCCTGGCATTATTAATCAGCTTAATATAAAAGGGCGGCATATTCATGTGTTCCTTGATGATCTCGTTGCGGGACTTGCGGCGGCCGCATCGGCAAGAATTGCACATCAGGACCCGAAAGCGCAGCAATACCATTTGCCCGATTCCCCATGATTATGATACTATTATAAGATCATATGACCTGTTAACGGGACTTAGCTATGTTTAAGATGTAAACTTTGCCCGTAGCAAAGTTTTCAGGAGGTACCATAATGTGGACGGTCATTTATATCGCGCCAACAGCAAAAATCGCAGAGAATATCAAGAAACGGCTTACGGAAGAAGGATTTCTCGTGAAGATCCGTCCAGTCAATCTGTCTAAACAGCAATTTGAAATATTGGTGCCGTCGGGTGAGCTGGAGGAAGTTCAAGAAGTGTTTAACTCCTTGTTTCAGCCGTAACGGATTCCCTTATTCGATTGCGCCTTGAGAGGTGTCATACGTGCAAATTAAGGACTTGTTTACGAAGAAGAAATACGCGACAGTACCTTCGGAGCGCCCTAAACGCGACATTCCAGAAGGACTGATGAATAAGTGTACGCGGTGCGGAACGATTCAATACAGCAAAGAGCTGGAGAAGAATCTGAAGGTCTGCTCCTCCTGTGGCTATCACTTCCGCCTTTCGGCTTGGGAGCGCATTGCCATGACGCTTGATGAAGGACAGCTGACGGAATACGATACGGACCTTGTATCGGAAGATCCGCTTGGTTTCCCTGGTTATGCAAGCAAGCTGGAGCAGCAACTGGCTAAAAATCCGAATTTGCGTGAAGCAGTTGTTACCGGCGAAGGAACTATCGGCGGTCTTCCTGTCGTTGTCGCTGTCATGAGCTTTGACTTTTTCAGCGGCAGCATGGGCTCGGTCGTAGGTGAAAAGATAACGCGGGCTGTAGAAGCGGCGCTTGACAAGCGCCTGCCGCTTATTATTTTTTCCACATCGGGTGGCGCACGCATGCAGGAAAGCATTCTGAGCCTTATGCAAATGGCGAAAACAAGCGCAGCGCTCTCCAAGCTTCATGAAGCGGGCGGCTTGTTTATCTCGGTATTCACCGATCCAACGATGGGTGGCGTCTCGGCGAGCTTCGCAAGTCTTGGCGACTACAATTTGGCCGAGCCTGGCGCATTAGTAGGCTTTGCAGGCCGCATTGTAATCGAGCAGACGATTCGTCAGAAGCTGCCGGACAACTTCCAGACGGCGGAATTCAATTTGCAGCATGGCCAGCTTGATATGGTTGTACACCGTAACGACATGAAGCAAATGCTGACCAAACTGCTTGATATGCATACCGCAGGGGAGGGATTGTCTAATGGCGGGTGAGCTTCCGTTCGAGAAACCGCTCAGTGATTTAAGGGAAAAGATAAAGACGCTGGAAACGCTCGCGGCGGGCAATGGCATGGATTTTTCCGAGGAAATTGCCCGTCTTGAGGAGCGCTGCAAGCAGCTGGAACAGGAAATGTACCAGGAGCTGACCCCTGCGCAAAAAATGCATGTAGCGCGCCACCATCAGCGTCCGACGACACTGGATTTCATTCAGGCGGTGTTTACCGATTTCATCGAGCTGCATGGCGACCGCCTGTTTGCCGATGATTTGGCTATCGTAGGCGGACTTGCCAAGCTGAACGGCGTACCGGTAACGGTTGTCGGACACCAACGCGGCAAGGATACGCGCGACAACATCGCCCGCTTCTTCGGAAGTCCCCACCCGGAAGGTTTCCGCAAGGCGCTGCGCTTCATGCAGCAAGCTAATAAATTTAATCGTCCCATTATTACTTTTATTGATACGAAAGGCGCTTATCCTGGCAATACTGCTGAGGAACGGGGCCAATCGGAAGCAATTGCCCGTAATTTGCGGGAGATGGCTGGTTTCGGCGTGCCGATCATATGCGTCGTTATTGGCGAAGGCGGCAGCGGCGGTGCACTTGCGCTTGGCGTAGGCAACCGGGTGCTGATGCTGGAAAATGCGATCTATTCTGCGATTTCGCCGAATGGAGCAGCTTCGATTCTCTGGAAGGATGCATCGAAAGCTGATCAGGCGGCGGAAGCGATGAAGATTACAGCCAAAGATTTACTCGCGTTTGAAGTCATCGAGGACATTGTAGAGGAGCCGCAGGGCGGTGCGCATCGTGATCTTGCTTTTACAGCAGAGCACTTGAAGACCAAGCTGTGGAGCCATTTGCAGGAGCTGCGCGCCATGACGCCGGAAGAGCTGAAAGAGGACCGCTACTGCAAATTCCGCAAAATCGGCAAGTTCCAGATTGCCCAGCAGGCGCTGGCAGAAGAGCAGCAAACCGCTGAGCTGGCAGACGAGCCTTCCGAGGCAGCAGCAGTAGGCGGAGAACCAAGCACTGAGAAAGCAGCGCAGCCGGAATCGGCGCAGGTATAGTTTACAAATATTTTATACTGTACAAGCTGCTCGTAATCGTGTAATTTAAGTTGTGGTCAAGGTGAAACGGCTTTCGCCGTCCTATGGCGGCACAGCGCGTTTCAGTCCGAGAAATATAAGCCTATTTATATGTGAACAACTTATAAATTCTTATATTTTTAAAAGAATATTAACTAGCAAGGCCTACCATTCAAGCAGGCAATATAACGGAGGAAAACTAAACATGCGTAAAACAAAGATTGTATGTACAATCGGACCATCCAGCGAATCACTTGAAAACACGAAGAAGCTTATTCAAGCGGGCATGAACGTCGCTCGTCTGAACTTCTCCCACGGCGATTTTGAAGAGCACGGTAACCGCATCAAGAATATTCGTCAAGCAAATATCGAACTCGGCAAAACAACTGCCATTCTCCTTGATACGAAAGGCCCGGAAATTCGTCTGGGCAAATTGAAAGAAGAGCCAATTGAACTGGTGCAAGGCGAGAAAATCGCTTTGACAACAGAAGAAATTCTTGGCGACGTAACGCGTATTCCGATTACTTATACGGATCTGCCTAACGACGTTTCGGTTGGTTCGACCATTTTGATCGATGACGGCCTAATTGGCTTGACGGTTGAAGAGGTGCAAGGAACAGAAATCATTTGCCGCATCGTCAACAGCGGTCAAATTAAAAGCAAGAAGGGCGTTAACGTACCAGGCGTAAACATCTCGCTTCCTGGTATTACTGAGAAAGACGCGAACGACATCGTCTTCGGCATTGAGCAAGGCGTAGATTTCATCGCGGCTTCCTTCGTGCGTAAAGCAAGCGATGTTTTGGAAATTCGCGAGCTTCTGGAGCGTCACAATGCGGGTCATATCCAAATTATTTCTAAAATTGAGAACCAGCAAGGTGTAGACAACCTTGATGAAATTTTGGAAGTTTCCGACGGCCTGATGGTTGCCCGCGGCGACCTTGGCGTTGAAATTCCAGCAGAAGAAGTACCGCTCGTACAAAAATCGATGATTCAAAAATGTAATCGCGCTGGCAAGCCCGTTATTACAGCAACACAAATGCTGGATTCGATGCAGCGCAACCCGCGTCCGACTCGTGCTGAGGCGAGCGACGTTGCGAACGCGATTTTCGACGGTACAGATGCGATCATGCTTTCCGGCGAAACAGCTGCTGGTAAATATCCAGTTGAATCGGTACAAACGATGGCTCGTATCGCTGAGCGTGCAGAATCGGCTCTTGAATACCGTGAAATTTTCACGAAACAAGCGAATGCACAGCAAACAAGCGTAACGGAAGCAATCTCCCAAGCGGTAGCTAATTCCGCATTTGACCTGAAAGCGAAAGCGATCGTTACTTCGACGCAAAGCGGCTTCACTTCCCGTATGGTATCCAAATACCGTCCGAAAGCGCCAATCATTGCGGTAACAACAGAAGAGACGGTTATGCGTCGCCTGGCACTTGTATGGGGCGTTATTCCCGTTAAAGGCGCACTCGTTGATTCCACAGACGGTTTGTTCGAAAATGCAGTAACCGGCGCACTCAGCACTGGTTTGCTTGCTCTTGGCGATACAATCGTTATTACGGCTGGTGTGCCAGTAGGCCGCTCTGGAACAACAAACCTAATCAAAATTCACCACATTGGCGAGCTTCTGGCAAATGGACAAGGCATCGGCAGCCAAACAGCTACTGGTACAGTAGTCGTTGCCCGCACGCCTGAAGAAGCTATTGCAAAAACAAAACAAGGTTCGATTCTGGTAACCGTATCGACCGATAAAGAATATATGCCTGCATTCGAGAAAGCGGCAGCTGTCGTAACGGAGCAAGGCGGCATTACTAGCCATGCGGCTGTTTGCGGCATTAACCTCGGAATTCCAGTTATTCTGGGCATTTCTAATGCTACAACTATTTTGGAAGATGGCATGGAAGTTACGCTTTACGGCGAAACAGGCGTTATTTACTCCGGCCAATCCAAGTCTGTATAATTTTCAAAAATATAGGAAAGTATATGATTTCGTCATACTTTCTCTATATTTCTCGGACTGAAACGCCGCGCGCCGCCAGAGGACGGCTTTCGGCCGTTTCACCTTAACTGCATATTCTCTGCTCGTATAGACAGAGCAACAACAAGCGATGGTGATTTCACCGTCGCTTTTGTTGAACTTAAAGGGAGGTTTACATGATGAGCAGCCCGTTGTCTGGATGGTTCGCGCATCCGCTGCGCGTCCGTTATCAGGAAACGGATCAAATGGGGGTCGTGTTTCACACGAACTATTTGAACTGGTTTGAAATTGGGCGCACCGAGCTGATACGATCAGCAGGCTTTGACTACAAATCTATTGAACAAAGCGGCATGCTGCTGCCTGTCATCGATTTGCATTGCCATTATGCATTGCCGGCGCGTTATGACGACACACTGCTTATTTGCACGCGCATTTCGGATTTCACTTCCGTGCGTTTATCCTTTGAATCGGAAATTCGCAAAGTAGATGAGGCGTCGTTTAAGCCCGCTTTTTACGAGCAGCAGGAAAGCCTTCCGGGGGAGCGGCTCGTTACGGGAGGAACCAAGCATGTGTGGGTAAATAAGGAGTGGCGACCTATGCGTTTGGACAAAGGGCTCCCCGCGCTGTATGATTTAATGAGGCAGATAACAAGCTGATTGGTGACGGCTGCTGCCAGCATAAACTGGACGGGAGGAATTTATAATGAAAAAATGGCTCATCGCAGCATTGATTATATTGCCTTTGATTGAGTTTTGGGGCATCGTGCAAGTGGGCAGCTGGCTTGGCGGGTGGAAGACGTTTGGGCTCATCGTTTTGTTCAGTATGGTCGGGGCTTATTTGACGCTGGCGGAGGGACGCAGAGTGTGGGCAGAAGCGCAGCTTCAGCTGCAGCAGGGCCAAATACCCGGACGCAAGCTGCTGGAGGGTCTATGTGTGCTGGCTGGCGGTTTGCTGCTGCTTATTCCCGGCTTTTTCAGCGATATCATCGGTCTGACCTTTCTGCTGCCGTTTACCCGTTCTTTTTATCAGCAGATCATGCTGCACTGGCTGGAGAAACGGATACGCGGAGGATCTTTTTCCATACGCAAGTTCTAAGATGTTTACATTAGCTTTACAAATTAATAATACGACACGAATAGTTGTAGCGCATAATAGGGGCATATATGAGGGAGGCGCACAAAATGACAAAACATTTGTCCCACTATGTTAACAGAGATTTAAGTTGGGCCGAATTTAACTGCCGAGTGCTTCAAGAGGCGCAGGATGTAAACAATCCGCTGCTTGAGCGGGCCAAGTTTCTAGCCATTGTATCCAGTAATTTAGATGAATTTATGAGTGTGCGTGTAGCGGGCATTCAAGAGCAAATTAAAGCAGGCTATTCTAAAATTGATTTTACAGGCTATACGCCCGCGGGCTTATGGAAACGATTAATTAAACGCACGAATCAAATGGTGCATGATCAATATAAATCTTATCGGGACGTGCTGCGCGGCTTGGGACGGGAAGGCATTGCCATCCGTTCAATGAGCGAGCTGAATATGACGCAGTCCAAGGCCGTATCGGAGTATTTTCATGAAATTGTATTTCCTGTCCTGACACCGATGGCGGTCGATCAGAGCAGGCCTTTTCCACTTGTACATACGAAGGAATTATATTTAGCTGTTTTATTGCGCCACCCGGAAGCCGCACCTGATGAAGACCCTCTATTCGCGATGGTGCAGGTACCATCGATTTTAGCAAGATTTGTCCCGCTGCCTGAACGCCCGAATAGCAAGAAGCGCGAATATGTGCTGCTGGAGGATCTGATTGAGCAATTTATCGATACCCTTTTCAATGGCTATGGAGCTTATGCGGTGCATGCGTTTCGTTTGACGCGCAATGCTGATTTTACGCTCAATGAAGATGCCGAGGATTTGCTGGAGGAAATTGAGAAGGAGCTGCGCAAACGCCGTTGGGGTATCTCCGTACGGCTTGAGGTTGCTCGCGGCATGCATCCGGATGCGCTGGATATTCTCAAGGATGAGCTGGAAATCGAGGATAACCTGATCGAAATTGATGGACCGCTCGATTTAAGCTTTATGATGAAGTTCGCTCAGGCTATACCAGGCTATGACCATTTGCGTTATGACAAAATGGAGCCGGTCTATCCGATGGAATTTGACGACACTGACGACATGTTTGAAGTGATTCGCCAGCGGGACGTTCTCATGTACCATCCGTATGAATCGTTTGATGCGGTTAATGATTTTGTGCTTCAGGCGGCCACCGATCCGGATGTGCTTGCGATTAAAATGACGATGTATCGGGTCAGCGGCAAGTCAGCGCTCGTTCAAGCGCTGGCTGAAGCAGCCGAATCTGGCAAGCAGGTGACCGTTGTTGTCGAGCTGAAGGCGCGATTCGATGAGGAGCGCAATATTGCTTGGGCGCGCCAGCTGGAGAAAGCGGGCTGCCATGTCGTCTACGGTCTGATTGGATTGAAAACCCATGCGAAAATATTGCTCGTCGTGCGCCGGGAGCAGGACACGCTGCGCCGTTATGTGCATGTGGGCACAGGCAATTACAATGACAGCACAGCGACGCTGTATACTGATATCGGTCTGTTTACATCTCATCCGACAATCGGCGGCGATGCATCGGCGCTGTTCAATGAGGTGACGGGCTATTCCGATCCATATGACTGGAAAGCTTTTGGCGTAGCTCCAACGGATCTCAAGCAGAAGCTGTTCCGCCTTATTGACCGGGAAATCGCCCATGTGGCGGCTGGGAAGAAGGGCCGTGTCATTGCGAAGATGAACTCGCTCTCCAATCAAGAGATGGTCGATAAGCTGTACGAGGCTTCGCAGGCAGGCGTGAAAATCGATTTGATTGTCCGCGGCGTATGCTGCTTGCGTCCTGGTGTTGCTGGCCGAAGCGAGAACATTCAGGTAATCAGCATTGTGGACCGTTATTTGGAGCATGCAAGAGTCATGTATTTCCACAATGGCGGGGAAGAGGAAGTTTATTTATCCAGTGCCGACTGGATGACGCGCAACCTGATGAAGCGGGTGGAGCTGATGTGTCCAGTGTACGACGCGCATTTGCGTCAGACGCTCATCAACATGCTGAACTTGAATTTGAATGACAATGTCAAAGCTAGGAAACTGCAGTCAAACGGCACTTATGTTCATGTTGAAAATGAAAATAAACCGTTCCGCAGTCAATTCGAGGCTAGACATATCCCAGGCTGGAAAGTACAAGTATAAAAAAGAAAAACGCGGTGAGAAAGGAATGCTCCATTCCTTTTTCACCGCGTTATTTTTTATGAAAATATTTAAGGAAAGCAACGATTTCTATGCCTGAATATAATCAGGCAGTTCGAGCACAGGAGTCAGCTTCCACAGCTTGGAAAACTCGGGAGCGAGCTCGCCTACCTCCAGACGCTCAACGGTCAGCGAGCTGCTAGGACGTACGGCATGCAGCTTAAGCTGCTCAGGCGTAAGAGAGACGGCCAGCCTGCTTAGCGCCTGTGTCTCGCTGCGGTCAAGCGCTGAGGCGAGCTGCAGTAGTGTGCCCAGCCTGCAGATTAACTCATAGTCGGATTCGACAAGCATCTCTTTGTAGGGACGGAGCTGCTGCCGTGCCCGACTTTTGCTTTTATAAGATGCGATCGAAGCCGTAATCAAAATTTCCTTATGGGACAATCCATTCAGATGCGAGTTGACGATTAAATAAAACGTATGCTTGGCGTAGTCGTAGTAGTCAATGGAAGCGCCAATTCGAAACAGGCTGGAAGCGGCATCAAGCAAAATCCGCGCTCGCGATGGCATTTGGTGCAGTTCCCTCAGCTCATCGTACAGCTGCAAAGCAAGCCGGTTTACCTGCGATACATGCTGCATCGGTGCAGCGGGATGAAGCATGCTGATGTTATGCAGGCTGAAGCCCAGCACATCCTGATGAGTAGACTCTTGCGAAAATCGTGTATCATGAAAAATGCCGTCGCGCAATCCGGCACCACAAATGATATAGCCCGAAGCTTTAGTCAGCTTGTAAAGCTGGCGCAGCACGGCTAAGCCGGGCACAATAACGTCTACCCGATCTTTGGACAGGCCGGGAAACTTGCTGCGCTTGTCCAGCGGCAGGGCCCGCAGCTGATCAAACACCATTTCGGCGTCCCCTCCGGGTATCGCATAATTATGTGTTTGATGAAAAGGGTAGTTCGTCGCCGCTTGATGGATTTTGCCCAGCGCTCTGGCGGTGCCCCCGACGCCAATCATGGGCAGTCCCTGCGCTTTGGCGAGCCATGGAACGGACTTGAAGGCTTCAAGCGCTGCATTGTCCAGCGCGCGCAAAGCCTCGTCGCTGAGCATGCCTTTGGATGCGAAACGCCGATTCAGGCTCACGCAGCCAAAAGGAAAGGAGACGGAGTGCTGCAGCTTGCGTCCGCGAAACAGCGATACCTCCGTGCTGCCGCCGCCAATATCAACTAATAGACCATCCTCCAGGTCCATCGCATTAATCATCCCAAGGAAGCCAAAGGCTGCCTCTTGCTCGCCGCTAAGCAGTTCTATATCAAGGCCGGTTTCGGCTTTTATCGCTTCCAAAATAACCGCGCGGTTCGAAGCGTTGCGAATTGCCGCTGTTGCCACTGCGCGGATTTCTCCAGTTCGGTTATGGGCGCAAATTAAGCGGAAATGGCTGAGTGTGCCGAGCAGCTCGCTCATTGCCTCAGCTGATAGATTGCCCTGATCGTCAATTCGTTCACTTAGACGCGCCGGGCGTTTGCTCCCATCAATGACGCGGTGTGCTCCGTGTGCTGTTCGCTCATAAACAACGAGCCTCACCGAGTTGGAGCCTATATCTATAATACCAATGCGATGTTCATTCATAGCGAACCTCCGATTTTTTGCAATAATTTATTTTAACATAGCAGATGAAGAATGTCCTAAGATGCGTAAGGCGACATTCAAAGCAAGCTTCTAGGGTTGCGAATCACGATATTCGAGATTTGTCGAATCAAGAATAAAAATGGATGTGTAAGACATATTAAAGGAGGCAGTTTATTAAACAATCTGGAGGTTTTACGAATGAATCAGTTTTCACAAACGAATATTAGCCAACAGCTTTCACAATGCGAGCATCTTCTACAGCAGCTGATGCAGCAAACACAGCAAGCATCAGGCATGTATCAGCAATTGTTGAAGCAAGAACAAGCGAATGCCGCCCAGTTGGAGCAAATTGCTCAGCGTGAGCATCAAGCGGCCCATATTATCCAAACCTCATTGCAAGGTCACCAAAAGGCGATGCAGCAAATGCAGCAAATTTCTAGCATTTGCAATCAAATTTCCAGTTCAAATGCGAACCAATCCTTTGCTTATCAGCAGCCACAGTACCAAGGCTCATCGTTTGGAGAGTTAAATCATTAACCTTCAAGCCATTTGTTTCTTTAGCCTATTATAGGGAAGAAAACTTGCTGCGCAGCAGGCCCTTGTCATTTCGGCATCAATCAATAACAGCAAAAATGAAGCAGCGGCTGTTTCCCGGTATTTTGCCGGGGAGCGGTCGTTTCGTCTATTTACAAACGATTATTAAAGCTTGTATCGTGATCGGTTAGTACTCTGCCTGTTTTTCTGTTAAGATAGAAGACAGGCGTTTACATCTAACTACATAAGCAGGTACCAGATCTGTCAGGGTGTCGAAAGGTGAGGTTATTTCACATGCCAGCAACCCCATCACAATTTTCTTTCTTACTGATAAAGCATTTTTATATGTGCTTTTGTTCACTTTGTTGTCAAAATCATTTATGATTATACGGACGACATGGATTCGAATGATATTTTGCGATGTGAAATTTCCAAGCTAAAGGAGAGAGAACGATGACAGCAACTAAAGGTCTGGAAGGAATTGTCGCCGCTTCTTCGTCAATCAGCTCGATTATTGACGGAGTGTTGACATACCGCGGTATAGATATTGATGATTTGGCAGAAAATGCGACATTTGAAGAGGTTGCCTATTTGTTATGGTATGGCAAACTGCCTAATCGTTCCGAGCTAGCAAAACTGCAAGAGCAGTTAGATGCATACACAGCAATTCCTGAAGGCGTTATCCAGCAAATTAAGCTGTACCCGAAGGACACGAATTCGATGGCGGCACTTCGTACAGCCATTTCAAGCCTTGCTCTATATGATGAGTCGGCTAATGAAATGACTGCTGAAGCTAATCAGCTGAAAGCGATTAAGTTGCAGGCGCAATTGCCAGCCGTTGTAGCAGCGTTCGCTCGCATTCGTGAAGGCAAAGATCCAATTGCTCCGAAGAAAGGCGTATCCATCGCCCATAATTTCCTGTACATGCTTACGGGCAAAGATCCTGAAGAGGTTGCAGTGAAAGCGCTTGATCAGGCACTTGTGCTGCATGCTGACCATGAGCTTAACGCATCTACATTTGCGGCACGTGTAACGGTAGCGACTTTATCTGACATTTATTCCGGTGTTACCTCGGCAATCGGCGCGCTCAAAGGCCCGCTGCATGGCGGCGCTAATGAAGCGGTAATGGTTATGCTGGAGGAAATCGGCTCCTTTGCCAATGTTGAGCCATATATCAACAATGCGCTTGCGAACAAGCAGAAGATTATGGGCTTCGGTCACCGCGTTTACAAAAACGGCGATCCACGCGCCAAGCATCTGCAAAAGATGTCGCAAGAGCTCGGCAAGCTGACTGGAAATTTGGAGCTTTATGAAATGTCGATCAAGATCGAAGAGCTCGTTACCGGTCAAAAAGGCCTTAAGCCAAATGTAGATTTCTACTCTGCTTCCGTCTATACGACACTAGGCATTGCTCGTGATCTATTTACGCCAATTTTTGCGATTAGCCGCGTTTCCGGCTGGAGTGCTCATATTCTTGAGCAATACGAGAACAATCGCTTGATTCGTCCTCGCGCCGACTATATCGGTCCAGTCAACGCGAAATATATTCCAATCGACGAGCGCTAAGCGCTGCTTTTAGTACCGTTACACAAATTAAAGGAGGAATTATAAACAATGGCTCAATTCGAAAAATTCGCATTACCTACTGAAGGCGACAAAATCACTATCGACAACGGTGTGCTGAACGTTCCTAGCAATCCAATCATTCCTTTCATCGAAGGCGACGGCACAGGCCGCGACATCTGGCGCGCTTCGAAACGCGTGCTTGACGCAGCTGTAGCGAAAGCTTACGGCGGCGACAAAAAGATCGCTTGGTACGAAGTTTTTGCCGGCGAGAAAGCATTCAATGAATACGGCGAGTGGTTGCCAGCTGATACGCTGACAGCGATTCGTGAATATATCGTAGCAATCAAAGGTCCTTTGACTACGCCAATCGGCGGCGGCATCCGTTCCCTGAACGTAGCGCTTCGCCAAGAGCTTGACCTGTACGTATGTCTGCGTCCTGTTCGTTACTTCGACGGCGTTCCTTCCCCTGTAAAACGCCCTGAGCTGGTTGACATGGTTATTTTCCGTGAAAACACAGAGGACATTTATGCAGGTATCGAGTACCAAGAAGGTTCCGCAGAAGTGAAAAAAGTGATCAACTTCCTGCAAACTGAAATGGGCGTTAACAAAATCCGTTTCCCTGAAACTTCCGGTATCGGCATCAAGCCGGTTTCCAAAGAAGGTTCGCAGCGCCTTGCCCGCGCAGCAATTGAATATGCGCTTAAGCATGGCCGCAAGTCGCTTACACTGGTACACAAAGGCAACATCATGAAATTTACAGAAGGAGCTTTCAAAAACTGGGGCTACGAAGTAGCTGAAACAGAATTTGCAGAGCAAACCTTCACTTGGGGTCAATATGACCGAATTAAAGAAGCAGAAGGCACAGAAGCTGCAAATGCAGCACAAGCAGCTGCGGAAGCAGCAGGCAAGCTGATCGTGAAGGACGCTATTGCGGACATCGCTTTGCAGCAAGTTCTGACTCGTCCGACTGACTTTGACGTAATCGCAACGCTGAACCTGAACGGCGACTACCTGTCCGATGCACTTGCAGCGCAAGTTGGCGGTATCGGTATCGCTCCAGGAGCAAACATCAACTACTTGACTGGACATGCTATTTTTGAAGCTACGCATGGTACAGCTCCTAAATATGCAGATAAAGACGTTGTTAACCCAGGCTCGGTTATTCTCTCCGGCGTAATGCTGCTTGAGCACCTTGGCTGGCAGGAAGCGGCTGACCTGATCTACAAAGGTCTGGAAGCATCGATCAACAACAAAACAGTAACTTATGACTTTGCCCGCTTGATGGATGGCGCTAAAGAAGTGAAATGCTCCGAGTTCGCTGACGAGGTTATTAACAACTTCTAGAACCAACAATGGCTGGAGGTAATGAGACAATGGCAATCAAACGCAGAAAAATTACTGTTGTTGGAGCAGGCTTCACAGGCGCTACAACTGCCCTGATGGCAGCACAAAAAGAGCTAGGCGACGTTGTGCTCGTCGATATTCCACAATTGGAAAACCCGACAAAGGGCAAAGCGCTTGACATGCTTGAATCGACACCAGTACAAGGCCTTGATGTTAACATTATCGGGACGTCTGACTATGCAGATACGAAGGATTCCGATGTCGTTATAATTACTGCGGGCATTGCCCGTAAACCCGGCATGAGCCGTGACGATCTTGTTAACACCAACGCGGGTATCGTGAAATCCGTTTGTGAGAACGTAAAGGCAACAAGCCCTAACGCTTATGTCATTATTCTTAGCAACCCGGTTGACGCTATGACTTACGTTGCTTACCAAGCGCTTGGTTTCCCTAAAAATCGCGTTATCGGCCAATCCGGCGTTCTTGACACTGCTCGTTACTGCACATTTATTGCGCAAGAGCTTAACGTTTCCGTGGAAGATGTTCGCGGCTTCGTGCTTGGCGGTCATGGCGATGATATGGTTCCACTTGTTCGGTATTCCAACGCTGGCGGTATTCCTATCGAGAAGCTGATCTCAGCTGAGCGCATTGAAGCGATTGTACAGCGCGCTCGTGTTGGCGGCGGCGAAATCGTTAATTTGCTCGGCAACGGCAGCGCATATTATGCGCCAGCTGCAGCGCTTGTGCAAATGACAGAAGCGATTTTGAAGGACAAAAAACGCATTATTCCAGTTATCGCTTACCTTGAAGGCGAATATGGCTATGACGATCTGTTCATGGGCGTACCCGCGGTTATTGGCGGCGATGGCATTGAGAAAGTGCTGGAGCTTGATTTGACGGCAGAAGAAAAGGCTGCGCTTGATCAATCAGCGCAATCGGTTCGAAATGTTATCCAAATCGTAACTGCTTAATGGACTTAGCTAAAGCAAGCTGGCTTATATAAAAGATTTAGTACGGGAGGACCCTGACACTTTGCTGGCAGGGTTTTTCCGTTTGAAATATAAGAAGTTGTAAGGTTCCCCCTTATAATGGGCTTATATTTGTAATGGGTCTATTTTTTAGGATGCTTAATGTGCAAAGGGAGGGAAAGAAGCATGCTGGAGCAAGCTAGAGCCGAGCTGAAACGGGTGTACGGCTATGACTCGTTTCGACCTGGACAGGAAGCCATTATTCAAGGAATACTGGAAGGCCGGGATACGCTTGCCATTCTCCCGACTGGCGGAGGCAAGTCCGTCTGTTACCAAATACCGTCCTTGCTGCTGAATGGAACGACGCTTGTTGTTTCTCCGCTCATATCGCTTATGAAGGATCAGGTCGATGCGCTGAACAGGCTCGGCATTCCAGCGGCATTTTTGAACAGCTCGCTTGGAGCTGTAGAATACCGGGAAGTACTGCGAAGCGCGTTCAGAGGCGATTACAAGCTGCTGTATGTGGCGCCAGAGCGGCTTGATGCGCCAATGTTCAGCTCACTTAGCGAGCAGATGGAAATTCCGATGATCGCCATTGATGAGGCCCACTGTGTCTCGCAGTGGGGGCATGATTTCCGCCCAAGCTATCGCCAGCTGGCAGGCTGGATTGGACAGCTCGCTAACCGTCCGCTAGTTGCAGGCTTTACCGCAACGGCAACGGACGAGGTGGCGCGGGATGTATCGGCTATGCTGGGCATGCATGATCCGAATATTTTTGTGAGCGGCTTTGCTAGGCCGAATTTATCGTTGTCGGTCATTAGCGGGGCGGACAAAAAGAAATTTTTGCAGAAGTTTATAACCGAGCGCGAAGAGCAGTCGGGCATTATTTATACGGCTACGCGCAAAGAAGCCGAGTCCGTGCATGATCAGCTTGTACGCAAAGGGATTGCCGCAGGCAAATATCATGGCGGCTTGTCCGACGAGGAGCGAGCGACGACTCAGGAGCGCTTCCGTTTCGATGAACTGCGCGTAATGGTCGCCACGAATGCGTTTGGCATGGGCATTGACAAGCCTAACGTGCGTTATGTGCTGCACTGGCAAATGCCCGGCGACGTTGAGTCGTATTATCAGGAAGCGGGCCGGGCGGGACGCGACGGCGAGGAAAGCGAATGCATTTTGCTGTTCGAGCCTCAGGATGTGCAGGTGCAGCGGTTTCTTATCGAGCAGGGCGTCGGCGATACAGAACGGAAGTCGATTCAGCTGTCCAAGCTGAATACGATGATGAACTACAGCCGGACGCATCGCTGCCTGCAGCAGTTTATCGTCGATTATTTTGGCGAGAAAAATGTAGAGCCGTGCGGAAAATGCGGCAATTGCCTCGACAAAAGCGAGCTGGTTGATCGAACGTCGGAAGCGCAGAAGGCCCTTTCCTGCGTTGGCAGAATGCGCGGTCGGTTTGGCGTGACGATGGCAGCTAAAGTTCTTAAAGGCTCACGCGACAAACGGCTGCTGGAGTTCAGGCTGGATGAGCTCACTACATATGGGCTGCTCAGCAGCTGGCCAGAGAAGGAAATTACCGATTGGCTATATTGGCTTGTCGCCGAGGGCTACTTGCGGATGAGTGATGGGCAATATCCGACCGTCTCGCTCACGACGAATGCTTTGCCTGTTCTGGAAGGCAAGGAGACGGTCATGCAGCGTCTGCGGACAACGGTAAAACGCAGAGATTCGGGGCAGGGCGGAATGGCTTCTCCGCTGTTCGATGCGCTCAAGCAGTGGCGCAAAGAGACGGCAGCCCGCGAAAATGTGCCGCCGTTTATGCTGTTTTTTGATGCAACGCTCAAAGAACTTGCTGATGCCAGACCACTAACGGAAGATGAGCTGCTGCAAACGAAAGGGATTGGCGCAGCCAAGGCGCGGAAATATGGTGCCGAGGTGCTGGCTATTATTGGCGAGCATGCAGGCAAGCCTAACGAAGCAGCTGGCGGTGCAGCAGGAGGGGCAGCTTCCTTTTCAGGGCAGGCATCTGCTGTTGGGCAGTCAAGGACGGCTTCCGCAGAGTCTTCCAGCAGGGGAGGGAATGATGAAACGCCTAGCCATGTGCTGTCTTTAGAGCTGTTTAATGAAGGCAAATCGCCGCAGGCCATTTCCGCAGAGCGCGGCCTCAGCCGGGTAACAGTGGAAGGGCATATTATCCGCTGTGCGGAGGAGGGCTATGAGCTGGACTTTAGCCGAATTATTCCCGCCCATCGCGAAGAGGAAATTGTAGCAGCCATTATGGAGCTGGGTCCCGAGAAGCTGCGTCCGATTAAAGATGCGCTGCCGGACGATGTCGATTATTTTGCGATCCATGCCGTTATTTTTAAATACGGCCTGAAGGCAGAGGATTGAGCGAAGGCTAGTTTTTTAACGGAGTAAGTTAATGGGTTTATGGAAGTTCTTTGTATTTGCTAGGTTCATTTAGTATACTGTGTTTAGTAGAAAAACGGTGCTAATGCAGCGCTGGCGGGCACTCATCGCATCGCTACAATAAAGCTTGCGCATTTAAGCGCAAGCTTTGCCATGTGAGAATTAAGCCGATGCTTGCCTTGCGCTTGCTGCCCCGCAAATTTTTTTAGGAGGAAAGCTGAATGTATAACGTAATGGTTTTGCTGCATTTATTGGGCGCTGTAGGGATGGGTTTTTATATTGTGCTGCCGATTATGATTGGCCGGGCATCGAAGCTTGCAGGAGTAGGACAGGAAGGGCTGGCTGATGGCCTGCTGTCGGCAAACCGGGTCGCACAATATTTTCTCATTGTCCAACTGCTGACAGGCGGCTACATGATGTCGAAAGGCGATTATGCCGTAATCTGGATGATTATTGTAACGGTTTTGTTTTTGGGGATTGCCGCATTGGGCGGTATTATTACGAAGCCGCTGAAGCGCATCGTTTCTTCTATTCGTGAAGGTCAAAGCGCTTCCGCACATATCGGCAAAGCTCGCGTCATGAGCCTAATCGTGCTGGTGCTGTACCTGGTTGTTATTTATTTTATGCGTTTCCCGATTTTTGCTACAGTATAGCAAGTCGGCAAGTGAACACCGTGTTTGTTTGATTATGGAAGGAAAGCGAACTCAAATCAACGTTGCAGGGGGCGGAGAATGTGGGACAAGCATCACCAGACATCATTACATTCGGAGAATCGATGGCGCTATTTATGCCGCAGGAGCATAAGGCGATTGAACGGGCGACTACACTGGAGCAGGGCTTCGGCGGGGCGGAAAGCAATGTCGCCATTGGCCTTTCACGCTTAGGAAGCTCGGTAGGCTGGTTCGGCGCTCTTGGTAATGATCCTTTCGGGCGGATTATATTGAAAACGCTTCGCGGGGAAGGGGTAGATGTATCCCGCGTCAGGCTGAGCGAAGAAGCGCCAACGGGCATGATGTTCCGCGAGACGGTAGCAGGCCGCATGGCCGTGCATTATTACCGCAAGCATTCTGCTGCAAGCCGGATGGAGCCAGAGCATCTTGATGAGGCGTACATTCAAGGATCGAAGCTGCTGCATGTAACGGGAATTACAGCGGCGCTTAGCGAGAATTGCCGCCGGACGGTGCGGAGAGCCATCGACATTGCAAAGGATGCTGGCGTCAAAGTAAGCTTTGATCCCAATTTGCGGCTGAAGCTTTGGTCGATCGAAGAAGCGCGGGAGGTGCTGCTGCCCTTTGCGGCTGATGCGGATTACTTTTTGCCGGGCTGGGATGAGCTGATGCTGCTTTACAACACAGATAGCTATGATGTTGTAAAGCAAAAGCTGCTTGAACTGGATGCGGTGAAGATCATTAAAGGCAAAGATGATGCGACGATCGTGCTGGATGGCAGCGAGGAAACGGCTGTTCCTTTCTATAAGGCGGACAAGGTTATTGATACGGTCGGAGCGGGCGATGGTTTTTGCGCTGGCTTTTTGGCAGGGATTATGAAGGGAATGACGCCTGTCGAAGCTGTAAAGCTTGCGAGCATCAATGGCTCACTCGTCGTTCAAATGCGTGGAGATTGGGAGGCGCTTCCAGAATGGAGCGTTGTCGAGCAGCGAATGAGCGATAAAGCATGGGTGGAGCGTTAATTATGGCTGAAGCGAATGTTCCGTCGTCTAAAGGACAGCGCCGCCGCGAGGCGATTTTGCAGCTGCTTAAGCAGCAGGGGCGCGTTACGATTTCCGAGATTGTGGAGCAATTCGATTGTTCGGAAGCGACCGCAAGAAGAGACTTAGAGCAAATGGAAGCCAGCTATCCGATTATTCGCACGATTGGCGGGGCGATGTATGATGGGCTCAGCGTCGTTCGTGATATGGGCTTTTCGGAAAAGCAGGATATTTCGTACCTGGAAAAAGAAAGAATTGCCGCGAAGGCGGTATCGCTTATTCAGGAGGGCGATGTCATCGGCCTGTCCGGCGGCACGACCAATTATTTGATTGCCAAGCAGCTTAAACTCAGAAGCGGCATTACCGTCGTGACGAATGCAGTGAATATTGCGATGGAGCTGGCGGGGAGCCCGATTCAAGTCGTTGTCACGGGCGGCATTATGCGCCACAACAGCTTTGAGCTTTGCGGGCCGCTGGGAGAAGGCATGGTCGATCATTTGAATATTGGTAAAATGTTCATTGGCGTTGATGGTGTATCGGCAGGCGGGGGCATTACGACGTATTCGGAACAGGAAGCGCAAATTGCCAAAGCGCTGATTAGGCGATCCGTTGAGACGTATGCGGTGTTCGATCAGACGAAGGTTGGCAAAATGTCACTGTTCTCGATTTCGCCGCTTGCAGCGCTGCAAGCTTTCATTACCGATCAGCCGATTGAAGGCGAGCTTAAGCTGGCGGCACAGCAGCTCAATATTGACGTTTACGTAGCAGAAACGAATAGTTAGCAATGGTAAGGCAGCAGGAGCATGGAAAGTGGCTCCTGCTGCCTGTTTTTTACATTCCTAGCCTTTGTCGCATAAAATGGGGGGCAATCTGCCAGCTGTCGTTTAGTATTGACAATAAATAAACGATCGTTTATTGTTGACGCATGAGACTAAGAGATGAAAATAAAATAGAATTAATTTTTGAAGCTACGATTCAGTTGATTAACGAAATTGGCATTTCGGAAACGTCCATTTCTAAAATCGCCAAGCGGGCGAATGTGTCTGCGGCTACGATTTACATTTATTTTGAGAATAAGGAGGATATGCTCGGCAAGACGTATTTAAAAGCGAAAAAAATAATGAGCGATAAGCTGTTTAATGGGGTAGACCATTCGGCACCGATCGAGCAGCGCTTTAATCTGTACATTCGCAATTTTATCCAATTTGTGCAGGAGCACAAATCTTATTTTTTGTTTATGGAACAAATCTCGAACTCGCCACTGCTGCAAAATTGGTGCTTGGAAGAAAGCGCAGCGCTGTATATGCCTATATTTGAGTTTTTTGAGAGCGGCAAGCAGCAGCAGCTGTTCAAGGATGTAGATAATCATATGCTCATTACGTATTCCATTTTGCCGGTAGCCGAGCTGGTTAAAGAGCAGTTTAAAGGTGATTTTGAGTTTACGCCTGAAAAGCTGGATAGCGCGATTAAAATGAGTTGGGACGCGATAAAGCGATAAAACGATAAATTTTTTTAAGTTTAATGAATGATCATTCATTAATTAAATATAAAGCAGCGGAATCGTGCCGATAAGTACACGGACAATGGCAACTTCCACTGCTTCAGCTCAATATTTAAAGGTCGGCTGCCTTTAATTCAGGGAGTCGGCCTTTATTTTTCGCAGCGCTATTCGTTTCATTTGCATCATATAGATACCGTAGCTCTGCAATAAAATAAAGCATGGAAGCAGATCGAGCCGATATCTTGCTTGTATTTCAATCCAAAGCTGCACGAACGCATAGCCCAGCAGTAAAATCAGAAAAAGCATGTGGCCGGCCTTATGCTGCTCGGCAAACCGGCTGCGCCATAAGCTGTACAGCGAATAGACTCCTGCTGCGCTCATGGCAGTGAAGAGGAAGCGCTCCGCTATTTTTAGGACGGCAGCAAGCTGTTCCTGATTCATATCCTTCAAGCTCCACATAACCGCCGAATCCTCTTCGCCCCAAAAAATAGCGAGCTTGCGCGCAAACAGTGAGGCGACTGCGGCCGGATCGGCGAGACGCTCCTTGATCAATGCCAGCTCTGCTGCGTCACGCTCCTCGCCAAGCTTAAATTGCAGCACGTACTTGCCATCCTCAAGCGACCATCTGCCATCTGTTTCCGCATTTAATCCTACGACGAATTTCCAATAAGGCTCCCGGTTAGATAACGGGTATTGCGAGGCTTCGCTTTGCACGAGTGCATAGCTGGCTAAAGCTTGCACCATATAAAAAATAATAAACACGCCGGCGGCACGGGCAAGCAATAATGTAGTGGATTTTCCAATCGATAGCCCGGCAGGCCTGTAATCGCCCGATTTAGCTTTGAACAAGCGAAATAGCAGTAGAAAGGCAGCAAAGCCAGCTAAATACACGAGGCTTAGCGGTCTCATCAAGTTCGCAAGTCCGAAGGCGAGGCCGATTAGAAGCCAGCCATATTTGTTTTCGAAGCTTTTACTAATGATGAGCAGGCAGCCGAGTGTGAAAAAGAATGTCGACCAATGCTGATTCGTCAGTACCGAGCACATGATGATATTGGGAATATAGAGCGCATACAGCAGCCCCGCAATTCGCGCCGTATGCTCGTTAAACAGCTCTAGGGCAGCGTAATAAACGAGCAGCACGGTCGCTGCGCTGAACAGCACATTAACTAGCTTAAGCATGAACAGCGCTGCTCCGCCAAATAGCTTGATCATACCTGCTTCATACATCGTAAAGCCAAACTGGTACACCCAGCTGAGAAAATATTCATCCTGATTAAATGAAAAATCGCCTGCTGCTGCTAGCTTGGCAGCATTATACATAAACAGGAAATCGGAATCGGGAGGTGTATCGATCCAAATAATCCAGCCGAGCCGGGACAGCAGGCTGATCGCTATAAGTGCGAGCAAATAGCTTTTATCCGATATTTGGCGTCCAAGCAACCAGGAGGCGGCAAATATAAGGATGAGCGTAAGGAAAACACCGCTAGCGGCAAGCAAGGGACTTTGGAGCAGCTGCGCTGTATTCATAAAGGAAGCAGCGAAAACGACAACGAAAAATAAGCCTCCTATAAAAGTGAGCGTTTGAGCAGAAAAAGAACGTATCGATTGGAATGAGTGGAATAAGCGCATAGCTTCTCCTTTCTTTAAGCGGAATGACTTATCCAATTTTATCCGAAATAGGTTAAAGAGGCTAGCTGTGAGCTGCAATTGGATTCATCTGCCGGAAATAAGCTTAATTAAAGCGAAGCTTATGCTGGATATTCCATACGAATAAAGCCGCCCCTGCTGTTAGGCAAGGACGGCTTTATTAATAGAGAAGATAGTTTAATTCCGGGAAGCATCGAACACAAGCTTGCCGCCTACCCAAGTATGGCTCACTGCGGAGAAATCAGCATCCGTCAAAATGACATCTGCTTGCTTGCCGCATGCGATAGAGCCCGTCTGCTCGTAGATACCGAGCTGCTTAGCCGCATTACCGCTGGCGCAGCGGCTGACTTCGGCGACAGACAGCGCAGTGTTGGCCAGCATGTACCGGAAGGCACGCAGCATCGTCAGACTGCTGCCTGCGAGACTGCCGCTGCCTTGCAGGCGGGCAACCTGATCTTTCATCTCGACGGCCAAGCCGCCAAGCGAGTAATTCCCGTCGGGCATGCCCGCTGCCGACATGGCATCGGTAATGAGAATAAGCTTGTCTGCCGGTTTGGCAGCTGCAAGCAGCCGGATCGCTCCCGGATGGACATGATGGCCATCGGCTATGAGCTCGGCATATATCCGCGGATCGCTGAGAACAGCGCCGACGGTTCCCGGCTCGCGGTGATGCAGCGGACGCATCGCATTATACGTATGGACGGCGTGGGACAGTCCAGCGTCTGCTGCGGCTTCGATATCCGCGAAGGAGGCATCGGTATGGCCGCAAGCGGCGACGATATTATTTTCAGCAAGCCAGGCAATGAGCGGAAGTGAGCCTTCCCGTTCAGGCGCAAGTGTCAAAATTTGAATCAAATCGGGAAACTCTGCAGTCCATGCCTCCAGCCAGTCCTGCCGAGGAGGCGAGAGGTAAGCGGGATTTTGCGCACCGATCCATTTTTCATTCAGAAACGGTCCTTCCAGATGGACACCAAGCAGTGCGGCATAGGGCATGTCGCCGCTTCTGTAATCCGCTGCTGCATGCAGAACCGACTCGATCGCTTCTTTAGAAGCGGTCATCGTCGTCGCCAGCATACCCGTTGTGCCCTGGGAGGCGTGGAAACGGGTAATCGTGTCGTAGCTGCTGCGGCTGGCATCCATAAAGTCGGCGCCAAAGCCGCCATGCACATGGACGTCGATAAAGCCAGGCAATAAATAGCCGCCGGCTCCATCTATAGCGGGCAGCGCCTGTTCTTCAGCGCTAAGAACAGCAGCATTT
The DNA here is from genome assembly GCF_059383755.1 of Paenibacillus sp. JT22N15. Lineage (NCBI taxonomy): Bacteria > Bacillati > Bacillota > Bacilli > Caryophanales > Paenibacillaceae > Paenibacillus > Paenibacillus sp. JT22N15. The sequence continues at coordinate 97,781 of NZ_JBXENV010000017.1, forward strand.
TCCAGCAGTCGATGAATGAGGCCATTTTTAATAACAGCACTGCCGGCAATGATCTGGTCTTCCAAGACGATATGGACATGATGAATCACCCAGGAGGAGGGCGAGTTTTTCATATTACTTCAGCTTCCTTCCGGCTTCGCGGTCGAGAAGCACGATAACCCGGGGATGAGTCTGGAGCAGCGAAGCTGGCACATCGGTTGTAATAGGGCCAGTCAACGCTTGCTCTACGATCTCCGCTTTATCTGCACCGCGAACCACGAGTATGATGGTGTGTGCTTTCAGGATGGAGCCGACACCCATCGTCAGCGCCATCTTCGGAACTTCTGCGGCCGATGAGAAAAACCGGGCATTTGCTTCCATCGTTGCCGCCTTCAGCTGGACGGCATGGGTACCCGCGGATAGCTTCGCATCAGGCTCATTAAAGCCGATATGTCCGTTATGTCCAAGCCCAAGCAGCTGAATATCGATTGGATTTTGCTCCAGCAGCTGGTCGTAACGGTCGCATTCGGCTTTCAAATTTTCAGCCAGCCCATTAGGCAAATGATAATGATCGTCTGCAATATCAATATGGGAAAATAACTGCTGCTTCATATAATAAGCATAGCTTTGTTCATGCTCGGCAGGCAGGCCTACATATTCGTCCAAATTGACGGTAGTCGTCTGGGCGAACGAGACTTCCTTGCTGCGATATGCTTCTATTATTTTGGCATAGATGCCTAGAGGTGTCGAGCCTGTAGCGAGCCCTAGCACCGCATTTGGCTTCTCTTGGATTTTATTAATAATGGTTTGAGCCGCATAAGCGTCAAGCAGTTCCCAGTCGTTAAAGTGAATGATTTGCATCATGAAGCGCCTCCTTCAGGTTATGATTTTATTTTAAACTAAAAATATCTTTTTAACAATAATTTTGATTGTAAAGTTCATATTAATGATTTTTACAATCAATTTAACATGTACTCACAGCGTATGTTATGATGGACGGATAGAATATTTGCAGGAGGTAAAGGCAATGACGACAACGCAGCGTACGGAGGCGGAGGAAGCGGCGAAAACCGCGAAACGCAAAAATGAGCATATCCGCATTTGCTTGCAGGAGGAAGTGAACGGCCAGCATATCGATACAGGGCTTGATCGACTGCGGTTCCGTCATAATGCGCTGCCTGAGCTGTCATTTGAGGAAATTGAACTTAAGACGGAGTGGTTCAATTCGCCGATGAAAGCGCCGCTGCTCGTCAGCTCTATGACCGGAGGCACCTCGGAGGCTGGGGCTATTAACCGCCGCCTGGCAGAGGCTGCCGAGGCACGAGGCTGGGCGATTGGTCTGGGCTCCATGCGGGCCGCTATTGAGCGTGAGGACTTGGCCGCCTCCTTTCATATCAGAATGGAGGCGCCTTCGGTACCGATCATCGCCAATCTCGGAGCGGTACAGCTGAATTACGGCTTCGGTACCGATGATTGCTTGCGTGCAGTTGACATAGCAGAGGCGAATGCCCTCGTGCTTCACGTCAACAGCATGCAGGAGGTTTTTCAGCCGGAAGGCAACACGGACTTTCGCGGCTTGCTGACGCGAATTGAGCAAGTATGCCGCGCCCTCCCTGTGCCAGTCGGTGTGAAGGAAGTAGGCTGGGGCATTGATGCGGGTACCGCCGCAATGCTTGCGAATGCAGGCATTTCCTTTATTGATGCCGCTGGAGCGGGGGGCACATCCTGGAGCCAGGTCGAGAAATACCGGGCGGGTGATGGATTGCGCCGGCAAGCTGCGGAGGCATTCGCCGATTGGGGCATTCCGACAGCGGAAAGCGTTAGCGCGATTCGCAGCACATTGCCGCATATGAGCGTTATAGCGAGCGGCGGATTAAGGCATGGTGTTGATGCGGCTAAAGCGATTGCGCTTGGAGCGAATCTCGCTGGCTTTGGGCGTGTCTTATTGCCGCAAGCGGTGCATGGGACAACCGACCTGTCAATTCGCCAGCTTACCCAGCAGTTTGAGCGAATTGAGTTTGAATTAAAGGCGGCGATGTTCGGCATTGGCGTCCGCACAATTGAGCAGCTTCGCCAGACGGATCGGCTTGCTTCGAAAGCCGACTAATCATGACATAGCCTACATAACAAACGAAGGGACCGCAGCCTATTTAATCAGGCCGGTCCCTTCGATTTTGATTCGGGCATTGACGGCGAATTGCAGCGTCGGGTAAATATTTTGCCATTGCTGCCAGGCTGCTTCGCCAGCATGAGTCGCCCGGTAATGCAGGCCAAAGCCGAAAGGATCGACGCCAGCCTGCTGTATTTTTATCAGCAGCTTATCCGTCAATTTGGAGTAATCTTGGCTTAGCTTTTGCTCCACCTGTCCCCAGCCCTGGTCAAACAAATGTGGAGGTGCTTCCTCCATAAGCGCTTTTATGCGAACGTCCATGTTTAATTGAAGCTTGCCATTATGCTCGCTAAAGTGATAATGGCTTTTAATTTTGCTGATGGCTCCCACAATCCGATTGTTTGAGAAACTTCCTTGAATCGAAGACTTCTCGTAGTTTTGAGCCAACTGGTTAAATAGCTGTGATTCTTCCGGCTTTAGGACGAGCTTGATTTTCGTTTTATCCAGCAGCGCCGTGTGGTTAATAACATAGCCGCTGTTGCCTTCGTTGCGAATAATCGGCATGATGGGGTCCAAACCTTTTTCCATGACGCGCCTCGTCAGATCCGAAAGATTTTCTACATACGTATAGGGATTGTCCGTTCCATCTGCACTGAAGCTTAGAAACAGCGCATTTCCCGGATAGCGCTCCGCCTGGGGATTAATTTTCAAAATCGTCCGGGCATCCGGCTTGCCAATCGCCAAATTCGCAATACTTTGTATATCCCGCCGTCTTTTCATCCAATCCAGCACAGGGGAATAATCCTTATAAGCAACGCGCTCACCGATGAGAAAAATTTTGCAATGGCCAAAGTCCAATTCCTTGTCCACATGGGCTTTCAGCATGCGCACACCTTCGGCGATGCTTGCGGCTTCAATTGTTTCTACTTGCGCTTTGCCAGCGCCGGGCTCGATTTTCGGTGAGGCAATGGCCAGGCGCAGCGTAATGAGAAAAGGATTTTGTTTTTTGCCACTGTAATCGATACCCATCGCCACGATAAAATAACGTTTGTCAATATCTTTAAAGCCGCAGCCGCTTAATGCTGTACAGGCCAACAGCATGCACAAAGCTAGCAGCGTGAGCTTTAACGAGCGCATCTTCATGCGGATTTACGCTCCTTTCGGCTAAGCATGAACACGGAAATCACGATGGCTATATAAGAAAACAGCATCGCCGTCAGCCAATAGCGCGTAAACATAAACTCTAAGCGTTCATCGCTGAAAAACAAATAAATTACGGCAGCTACAGCAAACACACCGCAAATCATATAGTTGATAACGGGCGTTTCCTCGAAGTCGGTTGCCATTTTCAGCTTGGGGAAGCAGCTTTTAATAAATTCCATCGCTTGATGCCAGCAGCTCATCGTATAAATGAGCGATAGATTTAGATACACAATCAGGAACAGAAACAATACCCGTTCGATAAAACCGTATTGCAGTGTAATCGAGTCAGCAGTCATGCTCCATACATAAAGGTATTCATCTACCGCTTCAGTACCATGGAATCCGATAGGCACGAAGAAGGAAATGCTCAAAATAATCATGCCAAATATCGGTACGAGCCAGCGATACGTATAGCTGAAATTCGGCGGCAGTAGACGATTAAATATCGACAGATTGAAAAATCCGGTGAATACAAATACCCCGGCGGCAATAGAGCCAAGCTCTGGGCGCACCATCACAAAATTGGCGACAGTATGAATGGCATCCCAATTTAACTGCGGGCTTCTCACCATTTTGAACAGCACGAAAAAAATAATCGGCGCATTGAGCAGCAGCCCAACCTCGATAATATGCTGTACGGATAACGTCGAGCGTGAGGCCGCATAGCCGCAGGCAATAACAAGCAGGCATAAAATGACCAGCGGATTCAGCTCCGGATTGAAAAAGCGGTTGATCATGATCGCAAAGGCGGCCACGACAATAGTAGACGATACGAAGCAAATAATCGCTACATAAACCATAATGGGCGAGACGAGCCACCGCGGCCAATAGGCCCGTAAAATTTCAGGCAGCCCCATGCCGGGAAAATGCGCTAGCGCAGCAGTATAGGCATAGGTGAGCAAAGTTCCGGTGGCCCCGGAAATCAGCATCGAGGAGACGGCGCCACTGTAACGGTGTTCGATTAGAATATGCGGCACATACAGCATCAAGTTGACGAAGCTGGTCAGAAAAAAGTTGTAAAAGAAGTAGCGTGTCATTCCACCTTTACCTGCCCAATGTCCCCTGACTGTGATTTTGTGCCTGCAAACATGCGGAAATAAGGCTTGCCGAAGCTTCGCAAATTGCATAAATAGACCACGTACATGAATGAGCCGACGGTAACTCCGGTAATGCCGAAAAAGATAGCCATCACAATGAGTGGATATTTCAAAAAGCGGATAGCAAATGACAAGGAATTGACCGGAACGACAAAATTGGAAATGGCGACGACGGAGGTCACAATAATCATAATGCTGCTGACGAGACCGGCCTGCTGGGCTGCTTGTCCCAAAATAAGACCGCCGACGGTTGTAGCCGTTGAGCCAATGTAGCGGGGCAGCCGAATACTAGCCTCAATTAGCGCTTCGATCATAAATAGCATAACCATTACCTCAATAAAGGACGGGTAGGGTACAGCCGAGCGGCTTCCGGCGATGGAGAGTGCCAGCTGTACCCGAAAGAGCTCTGGATTGTAAGAGATAATGGATACATAGAGGGCAGGCAGCGTAATGGTCAATACAACCGCAACATAGCGCAGTAAGATAAGCGTGCGGGTCATCCAAAAGGCTTCGTAGTTATCCTCGACCGCATGCATAAAGTCAAAAAAGGTGACAGGCAGCACTAGAGCGAACATATTTCCTTTTATGAGAATGGCGATTTTACCATTGGAGATAGAAGTCGTAATGCGATCCGGGCGCTCGGTAATCAGGACAGTAGGGAACAGATGCCACTGCTTTCCGGTTAAAATCGTTTCCAGCTCGCCTGCGGCCTGCAGCATCTCGGTTTGCGCTTTCGTCAGTCTTTGCCTTAACTGATTCAATACAGTCGGATCGACGCGGCGCTGATCGAACAGAACAATAATTTCCGTCTTCGACAGCGACCCAACGGTGTGTTCCTCTACACACAGCTCAGGAGAGTGGTACATGCTGCGGATGAGGTTAAGCGATTTTTTCAAATCTTCGTTCAACGCAAGCTGCGGTCCTTGAATTGCACTTTCTACTTGGGTTTGGGTACTTTCATTACTAATAATTTTCGCTGTGTAAAGCGAGTAAACGATGCCTTGAGCTTCTATTAAAATATTGCCTTTCAGCAGCAAATCGGTCCACGTAGCTGGATCATCAACGACTAGATAGTCGCTAATCGTACGCAGCTGTTTATCGTAAGGCACCTCTTCCTTCATAAAAGGTACTAGCACATAATTGCTGATCATTTGCTCGTCGCATAAAGAGGAGATATAGGCAATTTCGATAATTAAATCGTCATTTTTGAGCTGTTGCACCTTTAAATCAACTGATTGGGCAAACAGCAGGCGGATGTGGTCGATCATAGAGCTTCCTCCTTAGCAGCAAAATGGGCAAAGTGAGCTTCCAGCTTGTCGCTCACGGGCTTAAGGTGCGCCAGGCGACCTGTAATTATACCCATTGGAGTGAATCATTACAGGGCATCCTTTTGCCTAAGTAGCATAAAGTGCAGTACAATGAAGGGATGAGAAGTGAATTGCAAGGGTAGAGGAGAATACATATGTCCAACTGGTTTGAGCAGAGTTTTGGAAGCGATTATATGGTTGTTTATAAGCATCGGGATTGGGATAACGCCTACAAGGAGGTACAGCTGATGGCGCAGTGGCTCCAGCTTCCGGCTACGGCAAAGGTGCTGGACATCGGCTGCGGTATGGGACGCCATGCGCTGGCACTGGCAGACTGCGGCTATGAAGTGACGGGGATGGATTTGTCGGAACCGCTGCTTAACGAAGCGAGGAAGCATGATGCGTTGCAGCGCGTAACCTGGGTGCAGGGCGACATGCGCCAGCTCCCTTTCGAATCGGGGGCGTTCGAGGGAACGGTTAATTTATTTACGTCGTTTGGCTATTTTGCAGATGAAAAAGAGAACGTGCAGGTGCTGCGGGAAATTCGCCGCATGCTGAAGCCAGGTGCGCCATTTCTAATTGATTTTCTGAATCCGGCTTATGTAGAGCGTAATCTCGTTCCGGCATCGGAGCGCATGGATGCAGAGTCCGGCTGGGTCATTCGCGAGCAGCGTAAAATTGAAGATGGCTGGGTCAAAAAGCATATAGAAATTGCCGTAAGCGGCGATGAGGCAGACAATCGCCATTATGATGAGCAGGTTCGCCTGTATTCGCTCACATGGTTTGAGCAGGCGTTCGCCGAGGCAGGCCTTGTGCTGGAGAAAACATTTGGCAACGTCGATGGCTCAGCCTATGATGAGCTGAACTCGCCGCGCCTTATTATGCTTGGAAGGGCTAATGCGTAATGGCGGCTCAAGCGGTGCAATGGGAGCACGGGCTGCTGCAAGTAAAGCTTCCGCTGCCCTTTGCCTTAAAAACGGTAAACAGCTACGTATTTACTGAGCCTGCGGGAGGATATACGCTTATCGATCCTGGTCTCCGAACGGAGGAGACGCTTGCGGTCTGGGAAGCGGTATTTGCGGACCATTCGATTGCGCCAGAGCAAATTTCGCGCATCGTCCTTACGCATCAGCATCCCGATCATTACGGTCTCGCGGGCTATTTTGCCGAGCTAAGCGGCGCACCGGTCTTGATGTCCCGGCGAGCCCATCGCTATGTTAGGCACTTATGGGGAGAGGGCAGCACGATGACAGAAGAGCTTGCTGAATTATTTGCTCTGCATGGCATGCCGCAGCACTACATTGATGAAATTAGCAGCAACTTAAGCAGTTTCCAGGAAAAAGTTTCGCCGCAGCCCCAGCAAGATCAAATCATGTATATAGAGGCTGGCGAGACGTTTGAGCTTGGCGGTTCACAGTGGGAGCTGCTTGATGCGCCAGGACATGCCTATGGCCAGCTCTGCTTCTATGAAGCCAATAAACAATGGATGATATGCGGCGATCAGGTGCTGCCGCGCATAACTCCCAATATTAGCGTCGTTCCTGGCGAGGAGATGAATCCGCTTGGCGATTTTCTGGCAAGCCTGGATCGCTTAAGCGAATATGAGGTTAAGCGCGCTTTTCCAGGGCATTATGATTCGTTCACGACATTTGCCAGCCGAATCGCAGAAATTAAGCAGCATCATGTGCAGCGGCTGGAGCAAATGCTGATGATGCTGCAGGAGCCGCTCACAGGCTTTGAGGTGTGTGGACGATCTTTCGGTGCACGGGCACAACAAAGCCCGCATCAGCACCGTTTTGCAATGGCCGAGACGCTCGCCCATTTGTATGAGCTGGAGCATTCGGGCCGGATATCGCGAACGGAGCGTGCGGGCGTTATTTATTTTTTGAGATGATAGGGAACGGTCGTAACTACGACGTTTTTGCGGTGGAGCAGCAGGGCGCGAATCATAAAGCTCGTCTGGTTGTGCAAAATATTATGCCAGCCGCGTTTCGGGATAAATTGCGGAATAATCACCGTCACGCGGTAGCTGGACTGGCTGGCCTTGCGCTCCACCGTATCAATAAATTTCAGCAGCGGCTGCATGACCGAACGATAAGGCGAATGCAATACGACTAATCGCACGTCCGGCTGCCAATCCTTCCATTTTTCCTCGAACGCCTCGCCTTCCTCTCGCTCAAATGGCACATACACCGCAATAATTTGATTCACGGACAATGACTTGGCATAGGCAATGGAATTATCAACAACATGTGTCATTCCGGCCACAGGCAAAATCAGCACATTGCCTTCGATGGGCATCGCAGGCTCGCACGTGGTGAGCCGCAGCTGTTCGCCGACGGCGTTGTAATGCTTTTTAATCCGGTGAAACACATAAATAATAATCGGCAGAAACACGAGCACAGGCCATACTTGCGCGAACTTCGTCAAAAAGAACATCATTGTGACGATCAAGCTGATGAGCGCCCCTGCCGAGTTTATAAGCAGCTTCACGACCCAGCCCTTCGGCTTCTGGCGGACCCATTTCACAATCATCCCCGTCTGGGACAAGGTAAATGGAATGAATACCCCGACCGCATAAAGCGGAATCAAATGCTCGGTCTGACCGCCAAAAGCAATAATCAAAAGGATGGATAGCACGCCAAGGCTGATAATGCCATTGGAATAGCCAAGGCGGTCGCCCCTGACCGTAAACATCCGCGGAATAAACTTGTCTTTAGCCAAATTCACCGCGAGCAGCGGAAAAGCCGAATAGCCTGTATTTGCTGCCAATATCAAAATCAGCGCCGTAGTGCCCTGAATGAAGAAATACATAAAATGCCGTCCAAACGTATGCTCAGCAATTTGGGAAACGACGGTTACTTCTACCGCCGGTTTAATGCCGTAATAATAGGCCAGGAACACAATGCCAGAGAAGAGAATAGCCAGCAAAATGCCCATTGATGAGAGCGTCTTCGCAGCATTTCGGGGAGCCGGGTCGCGAAAGTTTGGTATCGCATTGGAAATGGCTTCTACCCCTGTGAGCGCGGAGCTGCCAGAAGCAAAGGCGCGCAGCAGCAGGAACAAGCTGATGCCTGCAACTGGCGTCCCAATCGGCGTATGCAGCTCAGGCGGCACATGGCCGGTTGCAATATTGTAAATACCTGCTCCGATTAAAATAAACAGCGCAAGAACGAACAAATACACCGGGTAGGCGAGAATGGATGCCGACTCGGTCACGCCACGCAAATTCAATATCGTAATTAAAATGACGAAAATAACAGCAATCAACACATTATGCTCATGGAGGCTGGGAAAAGCCGACGTAATGGCGTCGGTTCCCGCGGAGACGCTGACCGCTACCGTCAATATGTAGTCCACTAGCAAGGAGCCGCCTGAAATTAATCCGGGGAAAATGCCGAGATTTTCTTTGGATACGACATATGCGCCCCCGCCGTGCGGATAGGCGAAAATAATTTGCCGATAAGACAGAATAAGCGCCAGCAGCAAAATGAGCACGAACGCGGCAATCGGTACGGAATACCAGAATGCAGCAGCACTTACCGTTATTAATACAATCAAAATTTGTTCCGGTCCATAGGCAACGGAGGATAGAGCATCCGACGAAAGAATGGCCAGCGCTTTCAGCTTGATCAGCTTCTGGTCGCCAAGTTCATTGGATTTGAGCGGCCGTCCGATTACAAGCCGTTTTAAAAAAGTCATCATTTCAGGTCACCGCCAGCAGTTAGTTGTAAGAGTGAAAAGCATTTTTGCAGAGCACGTTATTGCTACTATCTCCTGTTATAAGTTTTTTCACCATGGAAAAAAAAGCTACTTGATCTCTCCGCAGGCGACTCGGTTTGAGGCAGGTGCAATGATCATAGTCCCCAGGCATGCTTTTTGTAAAATCTCGTTTTCAGCTGAAAAGAGGCGGAAAGGTTCTCTTTTGATCATGTAAGCGATTACAAATGAACGCTGTTTAGCAGCGCGAGGTGTAGCTTGCGGTAGGAATGATTATTGCCTATTCCGGGCAATGAAAGCGTGAGGAATGGCTGAGCGTGAAGGGGAAATAAATATTGTCTTTTGTTCGCTTTGGGGAGTTATCCCCTTAGCTCAGAAAAGGGGAATTGCAAATGAAAACCTGGTTTCTGAGCTAAGGGGATAACAGCATAAAGCAAAAATTATAGTGTCTAATTTGCATGGCCAAACGAGAAATCAAAAAGCAAAAAGCAAAAAGCACAAATCAGAAAACAGAAAACAAAAACCCAAAACCCAAAACCCGAAACCCGAAACCCGAAACCTGAGTGCCGAGTGCCGAAAGCCGAAAGCCGAAAGCCGAAAGCCGAATGCCGAATGCCTAAAGGAAAAAGGAAAGGCGGAGTGGTTGATGGCAGAGGGAGGGAACCGGGAGGCGCTAGTGAAAAGCGCAAGCATCCCTTTATTTGTTTAGACATCAAACAGGCGCCGCATCTTTAGCAAGACGCGGCGCCTGTTCGTTATCTATCCGACTTTTAATCGAGCGGGGGATTAGTTGCTCCTTCACGCTCCGCTTGCTTTCGATGAGCAATGCGGCTTGCAGCTGAGGCTGCAATAGCACCGATAATATCATCGAGGAAAGTGTGTACATCGCCGCTCGATTTATCGTTAAGCTTTTTCAAAATGCCGGGCTTCAGCTTGTCAATATAGCCGAAGTTTGTGAAGCCGATGCTTCCATATACATTGACGATGGACAAGGCGAGAATTTCATCGCAGCCGTACAGCCCTTCATCGTTTTTAATCATTTCCTGAAGCGGCGGCAGCAGCTTGCCTTCCTCGGCGAGCATGTCGAGCTGGATGCCGGTGAGCACTGCATTTTGCACCTCGCGCTTGGATAAAACAGCGTCAACATTTACGATGCATTCATCGATTGTTAGCTCTGGGAAATAATCCTTTTGCAAAAAATGCACGAGCTGGGCTACGGCGATTTTCGTAATGCCGCGCTTTACAAGCCACTCCTCCGTCGCTTCGGCAACCTTGCGGCTGTTCAAGCTGTATGGTTGTGGTGTTGTCATCTTGGTGTCCCCCTTATTGGATGTAATTTTGTGGACAAAACTGGTCTAAAACGGGGAAGGGCTCGTATACATATTACTACAAAATGAGAGTTGTACAAAGCCGCATGCGGCAAAAATCACTAGAGGAGGAAAAAACAAAATGGTTCAAACGAAATGGATTCGCCTTGCCGCGATAAGCGGTGTTATGGTTGTGCCTCTGCTGACCGCAGGGTGCGGGCTGTTCTCAACGGAGACAAGCAAGGAGATTGACCCGCCTCAGACGGAATCAACCAACGTCATTGACGGTACGAATACAGGACAGACAAGCAGCGTAAATCCACAGGGAGAAGAAACGCAGTTGACCGTATACTTAGAGGACAAAAATGGATACCTTGCACCAATCTCGCTGCTTACGACGCTTGGCGGCAAAGAAGCTGCCGGGCAGAAGGCGCTGGAAATGATGGTCGATGGCGGCGCTTATGCGAGCCAGCTTCCGGAAGATTTTCAGGCTGTGATTCCACAAGGTACTCAAATTAAATCCTACCATGTTGATCCACAGTTGAAGATGGCTACAGTAGAGTTTTCCGCTCCTTTTGCAGATTATACGGCAACGAAAGAGCGGGAAATCGTTGAAGCCATTACGTGGACGCTGACGGCGATGACCGGAATTGAAAAGGTGGAGCTATGGTACGAGGGCAGCAAGCTGAGCGAAATGCCAGTAGATGGTTTCCCCCTGGACCGTCCGCTTACTCGCTCAGTCGGCATCAACCTGGAAACAGCGGATGGCGTCAGCTCGGCTTACTCAACACCAGTTACACTGTATTTCTCCTCCCAAACATCCAATGAAGAGCAATATTATGTTCCCGTTACAAGGCTGATCGCAAGGCCTGAGTCGACGGTGAAGGCAGCGGTGGAGGAGCTGATTGCCGGCCCGCTTAACCGCAAGCAGCTGAATGGCGTGATGACCAATGATGTTCAGGTTACAAGTATTGAGCAGAAGGATGATACCGTAACGGTAGATCTTCAAGATACCGCCTATGAGAGCGGTCAAAATGCTCCTGCTGAAATGCTGCAGGCCGTCGTCTTATCTGTGACGGAAAATACAGGAGCAGCGAAAGTTCAAATCCGGTTGAACGGTGAAGCGAACGTTGTAGATGATCAAAATACTTCTTACAACGAGCCAGTCGGCAGACCGCATCATGTGAATGCGATGAAGTCATAAAAGTAAAATTTAAGCAAGGCATGGAGCCTGACGTGATGGCTTCGAGGCAGGGAGAGGGCGCATGGGCGCTCTCTTTTTGCGGTTACGGATGCTTTTCTAGTTTTACTTTGGTAAAATGGGTAGTATTGTGTTGAAACATAGGCTAGGAGGCTGCATTACGATGAGAACAGATGGACGTCAAACCAATGAGCTGCGACCGGTTACAATTACGGCGGGCGTAAATAAATATGCGGAAGGATCCGTCCTAATTGAGGTCGGAGAAACAAAGGTCATTTGTACAGCAAGCGTGGAGGAGCGTGTGCCTCCTTTTATGAAAAATCAGGGCAAAGGCTGGATTACAGCGGAATATTCGATGCTGCCCAGAGCAACCCATTCGCGCAATCATCGGGAGGCGGCTAAGGGCAAGCTGACGGGCCGTACGATGGAAATCCAACGTCTCATTGGCAGAGCTTTGCGATCTGTCGTAGATTTGCAGGCGCTTGGAGAAAGAACGATTACGCTCGATTGCGATGTCATTCAAGCGGATGGAGGTACGCGCACGACCTCGATCACTGGCGCTTTTCTCGCGCTTTGTCTGGCAGTGAACAAGCTGTCGACGAACGTCACCTTTACGAAATATCCGATTACGGATTATTTGGCTTCGGTGAGCGTGGGCGTTATTCAAGATCAGCCGATGCTGGACCTTGCCTATGACGAGGACTCCAAGGCCAAGGTGGACATGAACGTCGTAATGACAGGGAGCGGCCAATTTGTGGAGCTTCAAGGTACAGGCGAGGACGCGCCATTTTCCCGCAAGGAGCTGAATGAGCTTCTGGAACTGGCGGAGGGCGGCATTGCTGAGCTGATTGCAAAGCAGCGCGAGGTGCTTGGGGAAGCAGCAGGTCTGATCGGACGAGGAGCAGAGAAATAATGGAGCTAAGCAGCGAGATCATTCTGATTGCTACGAAAAATGAGGGCAAGGTCAAGGAATTTGCCCACGCTTTCGCGAAGCTTGGAAAGCGTGTAGTCAGCCTGAACGCATACCCAGAGTTTGCAGATATTGTGGAGGATGGCGATACATTCTCGGCAAATGCGCGAATTAAAGCGAAGGCGGCGGGCGATGCCTTTCAGGTGCCGGTGCTCGCCGATGATTCCGGCTTGAGCGTAGCAGCGCTTGCCGGTGCTCCGGGCGTATATTCGGCCAGATATTCTGGCGAAGGAGCTACGGACAGCTCGAATAATGCGAAGCTGCTTGCGGAGCTGAACCGCTTGGCGTTGCCTGAAGCGGCGGAGGCACTGGAGGATGGCACGAAGCTGCTGAGCCGTGCGCAGTTTGTATGCGTGCTGGCGCTGTATGATCCAGCGACGGGCGAGTTTATGGAAGCCGAAGGAACCGTTGACGGCTTTATTATGGACAAGCCGCGCGGCGATGGCGGCTTCGGCTACGATCCATTGTTTTGGCTGTCAACGCTTAATCGCGGCATGGCGCAGCTGTCCAAGGAAGAGAAGCAGCAGATCAGCCATCGCGGCCATGCGCTTAAGGAGCTTTTGCCGAAGCTGGTCTAGTGGCGAAAATAGGGCTACTCATAACTAAAAAGGAAGCGAGCACGCTGCGCGGCGTGTCGCTTCCTTTTTTTATAGACCGTTCTTGCTTTCACGTATCCATTTCAGCAGACCTTCATTTGTTGTAAGCGACTCTGCGCGATTTAAAAAATGAAGCGCCTTGGCGGGGTCAAACGATTTCATTTCCCTTCCAAGCTGCATCCAGAGGCGGGCATTTCCTTGATCTACTTTTAAATTTTGCTGCAGCAAGGTGAGATTGCGAACGGCCTTTTGCTTCATATCGACTACATTGTTATCATACCCGTCATGCAAAATATCAATATCGGATTGCAGCAGCTCCATGCCCTGTGTATCAACAATTTCATGAATCATATCTTTATAGCGCAATCTGCTTGGAAATAGTCGTAAATATGCTTTTTCATGAACGGTATTAACGACACCATCTACAGTATTATTATAACGGACGTACATGCCGACCTCGCGTCCCTGCTGATCCATTTCAGAAGTATATTGTCTTAGTTTATGAATTTGATCAAGCGGCAGTACATCATCATCATCTACAACGAATGTCCATTTATGCATGACGAGAGAAAGCGAGTAGTTTCGGGCCGCCGAAAAATCATTTATCCACGTAAAATGGTGCAGCTGTACTTTTTCATGTTCCCCAGCCAGCCGATTGAGAATGGGAAGAGTTTCGTCTGTTGAACCCGTATCAACGACTATAATTTCATCTACTGCATCCATAATGCTGTTTATTGCACGTTCTATTGATCTTTCTCCGTTTTTCACGATCATTGCGGCCGATACGCCCATGAATTAATCCTCCAGCTTGAATTCACGAATGAAAGGATGCAGCCAACAATGGTTCCACATTTTGTAACATTCGCTGCTCTAATTATACAATAAACCAGCCATTCGACAATGGTAGCATCATTTAATACGAATGCTGTACTCCTTCAGCCACAGATTCATTTGATACAAGTAAGCGAACAACTGGGGGCCAGACATTAATTGGCCGAACCAGGGGATATTGGAGCTGGCGTCAGCAGACTCGGCGAGCTCGCGCACTTTTTTGACATCAATGAGCGGGAGCAACGGGGAGGAGGAGTCGTTTAATAGGTCAAGCAGCAGCCCTTTGACAGCGGCCAAATAATTCGGATTATGCGTCTTCGGATACGGACTTTTTTTGCGAGTGAGCACATCATCTGGCAATACGCCGCGGAGCGCCTTGCGTAAAATGCCTTTTTCACGGTCCCCAGATGTTTTAATATCCCAGGGAATGTTCCATACATACTGTACGAGGCGATGGTCGCAAAATGGCACCCGGACTTCCAGTCCGGCAGCCATGCTCATCCGATCCTTCCGATCCAGCAGCGTTGGCATAAAGCGGGTAATGTTGAGGTAAGACATTTGCCGCATTTTGCGTACAGCCTCGCTTTCGCCGTCCAGATGGGGCACCTCTGCTACCGCTTGGGCATAGCGGTCGCCGATATAATCGAGCGGCTTAATCCATTTTTCTACATCCGGGGCGAGCAGGCTGGCACGCATATCTGAGGCGAGCGACCATGGGAAGGTGGACGCGTTCAGCGCATCCTCGCGGTGGAACCATGGATAGCCGCCAAAAATTTCATCGGCCGCCTCACCAGAAATGGCGACGGTCGCTTCTTTTTTAATTTCACGGCAAAACAAAAGCAGCGAAGCATCGACGTCTGCCATGCCTGGCAGGTCACGGGCGAAGGTGGCATCCCGCAAAGCGGCTACCAGCTCTGGCGTATCAAACTGCACCGAATGATGGACGGTATCGAGGTAGGTGGTCATACGCTCGATCCAAGGGGCGTCGCTGTTTGGCTGAAACGCATGAGCTTTAAAATGCTTGGCATTATCCGCATAATCGACCGAAAACGTATGAACGTTCCCTTGCCCGGTCTGCTCGTAATATTGCACGGCAAGCGTCGTCAAGGCGCTGGAATCCAGCCCGCCAGACAGCAGTGTGCACACCGGGACATCCGATACGAGCTGGCGCTCGGTCGTATCACGGAGCAGGTCGCGGACATGCTCGGCCGTTTCTTGAACGTTTTCCGTATGTGGGGAGCTTTCAAGGCTCCAATATTTCGCTTTGCGGATGCCCGCCTGTGACACGGTCATGCACTCGGCTGGCAGCAGCTCGGTAATATGCTTATAGACGCCATGGCCTGGCGTTCGTGCAGGACCAAGTATAAACAGCTCAGCAAGCCCTTCTGCACCGACCTCCGGCAGCACGTCAGGATGTGCTAAAATGGCCTTTGGTTCTGAGCCGAATAAAAACAGCCCGCTGGCTTGACTAATGAACAAGGGCTTGACGCCAAGTCTGTCGCGAGCCAAAAAAAGCTCCTGCTCTTCCACATTCCATATTGCGAAGGCGAATATGCCATTAAACCGTTCGACGCAAGCTTTGCCCCAATGCATAAAAGCAAGGAGCAGCACCTCTGTATCGCAGGTCGTTGTAAATTTGCTTCCAGCAGCCTCCAATTCCTTGCGCAGCTCACCTGCGTTGTATAATTCGCCATTATAGACGATGACAAATAGATCATCGTCTTCAGTGCGCCGAATCATTGGCTGGGCGCCATTTTCCGGATCGATGACACTAAGCCGCCGGTGTCCAAGCGCACAATGCGCTGATATCCAAGTGCCTGAGGCGTCAGGCCCGCGAAGCTCCAATGTTTTTGTCATTTTTTCCAAAGTGCTGCTGTCATGGGTTAGATCGCGCGTCCAATCAATCCAGCCGGTTATTCCACACATTGCCCTCATCCCTCTCTTCTGCAGGACTCCAGTCGCGATAATAATAGTCATATGCTGAAAAAAGGCATAAAATGTCTGTCCATCTGGGGAAGCTAGGGATGGCGGCGCGGCAAGCAGCTGTGTTTGCGGCATAAATTCGGAAGGGAGTGTCAGCTTGCAAATGAGACAAGGCGATGGATTGGATCAAACCCGCCGAAAATATTATGTATCCGTCCAGGCTGGGCAAATTCTTGAGGATCAAGGCGCAGCAGCCTACGAGCTGGAGATTATGGCGAACGAACGGGAGTTTATCCGCTTGCAGGAGCTATTTGAGGAGCTTTCGAGCATGGATGAATTGCAGACGTTCCATTTTGCCAAAACGCCGTTCAGCCCAGCTAGTGATGAAGAAATGAACTACGGCTACGATTCTTTAATTGTCCAAATTTATCAGCTTCTGCATGAGTATGGCACAGAATCAACGAAACGTCATATCGAGCAGATGGGACTGCCGCTTCATGAGGCGACAATGGGAGGGGGAGCAGAAGATGAGTCAATCACCTAAGGATAAAAGCTTGAAATTTGACGTAAACCCAAAGTTTGCCGAGCAGGTCGTCGATAAAAATCCTAAGCATGATGCGCAAAATAATCCGACTGGCAAACGTCGCGGCAATCAAAGATAAGCTATTTTTGACGTTAGCTAGCCAAAAGCTGTATGCGAACATTTTAATAACCTGATAGCGAATGCTTTACTGCTTCTCCTTACGGATTCGCCAATAAGCGAATGGTTAAGGCGTGTACAATGCGGTAAGCATTCGCTTTTTATTTTTCAAGAAAACCATAGGCTTTAAATATGGATTTAATTGAAAAACGCAGCGGTGGCGGGTATTGAAACCTGTGGGTGAAGAGGGTAAACTTACCAAGAGGGATGGAATGTAAAAGTGTGAAAGGGGGCTTTTAGGCTTTTACAACGGGCAAGCAGCATTCTTCTCTACTAATAAGGTTTTATAAGGAGTCCAAATGAAAAAAATTAGTGCTTTAATCATGTCATTATTTGTAGCTTTTTCCCTGTTTACTCCTGTACATGCGGCTGAGAAGCCAATAAGCGTCGTTATTAATGGCAGCGAAGTCAAATTCGACAATTTCGAGCCTGTTATTGAGAAGGGCAGCACGCTCGTGCCAATGCGTCCGATTTTGGAAGAGCTTGATGCGAAGGTCGTGTGGAATAAAAGCACGCAAACGGTAACCGCTACCAAAGAGGGCGTAGACCTGTCGCTGCAAATTGGCAACAAAACGGCTACGGTCAACGGCGAGAAAAAACAGCTTGAAGTGGCTCCAAAAACAATTAAAAATGTAACGTACATTCCGCTTCGTTTCATTGGTGAGGCAGCTGGCTATCAAGTAGACTGGAGCAAAGCGCTTCGCACGATTACTTTCACAGTTAAGGTCAATGCCGAAGGCAGCAAAGGCTTCCTGTGGAAAGTAGAAAAGAACGGCAATACCGTTTACTTGCTTGGTTCGATTCACGTGGCGAAAGACAGCATGTATCCGCTTCGCCCGGAAATTGAAGAGGCATTCAAAACCGCACAGCATCTCGCGGTAGAAGTAGACTTGACTAAGCTGGATGCAACTGCATTGCAAACTTATGCAAACAAACTGGGTACTTACTCGGATGGCACGACGCTGAAGGATCATGTCTCGGCTGAAACGTATGCGAAAATCGTTGCCTTGTTGAAGGCTAATAAATTACCAGAAAATGCATTTGATCCTTATAAGCCTTGGGCAGTAACACAATCTATTACTGCGCTGCAAATGCAGGGTACTGGCTATGAGACTAGCAATGGCATAGATCTTTATTTTACAGAAAAAGCGAATAAAGCGAATGTCCCTGTCATTTCCCTTGAGACAGCAGAAGGCCAGTTGTCGATGTTTGATCGTTTTTCTGATGCATTGCAGGAGAAGCAGCTGGTTGAAGCTTTAGATGCAGTAAGCCAGCAAGCACCTTCGGAGCCTACAGGCATTGATGCTTTAACGGATATGTGGGTAAGTGGCAGCGATGATGTACTCGTTTCAATGACAGAAGAAGTTGCCAAAGAGCCTGAATATTACAATGCTTTGATTAAAGACCGCAATAAAGGCATGACGGATCAAGTAAAAGGGTTTTTGAACGGCACTGATAAATCGACCTATTTTGTAGTAGTAGGAGCATTGCATATGTTGGGCCCTGACGGTATCGTGACGGTGCTTGAGAAAGATGGCTTTACCGTTGAAAGACAGTAGTAAATCGTTGCTATAATTGAATGATTAGGAATTAAAGACGCCATTTCTCCTGTTAATTGGGGAAGAAGTGGTGTCTTTTCTTTTTCCGTGTGGATAATGAATGCTATAATTTCGTAAAAATATTTTTATTTTAAAAATTAATCTTTTACTTACATAGCTATGTTGTAATATACTTCAATAAGCAGGAAGCATATAAACTGAAGGGATGTTTGAAGTGAAGAAAATAGTATTTTTTATCCTTATGATTTCGTTATTTATTCCAAGTGCTACAACAAGTTATGCAGCAGAAGGGAAATGGAAAGTATATTTGGATGGTACAGAGCTGACATTCAGCAATTCTCCATTTGTTAGTGAAGGCACGACACTAGTGCCCTTCCGCAATTTATTTGAAGCTTTAGGGGCAACGATTAGCTACAATGGCAAAACCAAAACGATCAATGCCAAAAAAGATAGCACAGAAATTATTTTAACGATCAATAATCCGATAGCTTATTCAAATGGGGCATCCTTTAAATTAAATGTGGCACCTAAGGCGATATCGGGTGTAACGTATGTGCCGCTTCGTTTTGTAAGTGAAACGTTAGGCTATGGCATTGAAGTGAAAAGCAAAAAAATATATTTGAATGCTGGAAATGCAACGGCGCCAACGACGGAAACGCCTGCTCCGACCACTACGCCGGCACCTACCCCAACCCCAACCGATCCTGCGAAAACGGGGGATATGACGATTGAGCAAATAGGCGAGCTGTCCGACCGGGTTGTGTATATTGAGGTAGTCGATCAAAATAATCAAGCAATCGCAAGCGGCAGCGGCGTAATTGTCGGTGCAAAAGGTGAAATTATAACGAATTATCATGTTATCGAAGGTGCTCATAAAGCGGTCATTTATACAAGTGATGAAGCAAAATATGTATCCAGCACTGTTTTGAATGCTGATAAGGATAGAGATCTGGCTTTGATTAAAATAGATTCGTCTAATTTGAACTTGCCAACCGTTACGATTGGTGATTCCTCCAAGCTGAAACTGGGCGAATCGGTCGTGGCGATCGGATCGCCGCTAGGCTTTACTAATTCTCTTACTTCCGGCGTGGTTAGTTCGAAGAGCAGAACGGTCGACGGTCAAAATTATATTCAAATTTCTACGCCTATCGATCATGGCAGCAGCGGCGGGGCTTTATTTAATTTGAGAGGCGAGCTGGTGGGCATTACAACTGCGCTTGTAGAAAGCTCTGCGGCCATTAATTTAGCAATTCCATCTACTGATGTAAGCACATTTTTGAAGAAGCCTCAGCAATCTAAATCTTATACTGCGGCAGCACCAGGAGAAACAACGTCTGGAAGTGCTCAAGCTGCAACGGTAAAGCAAATTGAAAATTTTCTGAATGATGAGTATAGCTACTTGACCCAGGATGGTTTAGATCTTGAGTTCACTTGGTTTGTTTCGTATTCTGAGGATACCAAGGGCATTGTAATTGGTGGAATCATTACGGATGCTGCTGATTATTCCAGCCTGATGAAAATGCAAAAAAAGGATGATATGGTTATACCGGATCTGATGTATTATATTGCGGAAGAACTGCACGATAACTTAAATGTTGAAAAAGCAGCCGTCGGTTTATACCTCGATACGTATTCAAAAACCTATCCTAGCGCTTACCCTGTCGAATCCATTGAAAGAGAAGGAACGGGGTACCGCGTATTCCATAATTTTATTTTCGGAATGTTCGATTATAAAGAAAAGAGAATGTATTACTCATTAGATATTTACGGGGATGAAGATCTAGAAAGCATTCGGATTTAATGTATTCGTAAGAGCTACAAGTATTAAAAACAAAAGAGTGGCTTCTCAAATTGAGAAGCCACTCTTTTGTTTAAATTCCAAATAAAAAAGCAGCGAAAGCGCACATTTTTGAAAAACGGTGTGCTTTCGTTGCTTTATCTAATTGAAATAAATGGAATTGAAGTACGTCCCAGGAGAGATTCGAACTCCCGACCGACGCCTTAGAAGGGCGTTGCTCTATCCAGCTGAGCTACTGGGACACGTAAGAATGAGTATAGCATGGCGGCCTGCATTTACGCAATAGGCAATTTCATGTTTCTGTTTGAAATCAGTTGGGTAAAAAAGCCACATGAATTAATATACACATTTTCAATGAGCAGGGCAAGCTTTTTTTGAAATTATGCTGCCGGATAAACGTATATTTTTATATTGCTCGCTTCCATGGTATAATCTATCGCAAGCAATGGACAGACGAAGCTGGAGTTTGACCGACAAGGTGGTGGTACCATTACAACTCCCAATGACTCGCATAATGAAGGCACAGGAAAAAACGTGTATTTGTTCCCGCGAATGTTGGATCAGTATCAAATTCAATTGACCCGGATGCTTGAAGCCGAGCAATACGGTGAAGCCAAGCGGCTGCTGCAGTTCCTGCTTTCCTGCAAAGGTGAGGACGAGCGCCACTATGAGGAATGGGAAAGCTTGCTTTCCTGGCTAGACATGGCTTTTCCGGAATATCGCGTGCCAGGTGAAGAGGACGCGATGAATCCAGCAGAGCAGGAAGCGGATGAGCAAGCGATACGTGAAGATCTGCTCAATCCTGCTGAGCAGGATGAAGGCTATGTGAAACAGGTGCTCTACATTATGAAGCATCACCCGATGATTGATCAGCAGATTTTGGCGCTGGAGCGGGCGGTATTCATTCGGGCAACCGAGGTGGATGACATCATTTCACAGTGGCTCACTACGGCGTCAGACGTTCATCCTATCGTGCAGTTCAAGGCGCTGCAATGCTTGCGCAAGCGAGGAGCGACCGGACGGCTTGTTATGGACAGGCTAGGCGAGCAAGTAGAGCTTGAGATTGAGGCAACGCCGCTTGCAATGGATGATTTCCCGCAGCCTGTCAATCGCATTTTGGAGCGCGTGGAAAGCATTACGGAGGCGGATGATCCATCGCTTCCACATTTTGCAAGAGAGTTGTGGAAAGATAGCTTGCAATTTTTATACGGCACGACCGCTTATACTTGGATGCTGCGGGATGATGAGGAGACGGTGGATTGCTACGCAGGAGCGCTGCACCAGACTTTGTTAATTACCGTATATGGCACCGTCAATGATGATGATATTCGAGATACATACGGCATTACAGAAGCACTTAGATTCCGTTACGAACAGGCTTGCCGGACGCTTCGTCAGGTAGCCGTTGTACCGCAGCCAGGGGATGAAGATCCCGAGCCTTGATAAAAAAGCTCAATACTATTATAATAGAATGGTTTATGAAACGTGAAATCTACGGATGTATGCGTATTTTTGGAGGGGAAAGCATAAAATGAAAGCAACTTGGGAAAAAATAGACAAGAACATCGTATCCATCGATGTTGAGGTTGGTGCTGAGAAAGTAGCAGTAGCACTGGATGAGGCGTTTAAGAAAGTCGTTCAAAAGGTTAACGTTCCTGGATTCCGTAAAGGTAAAGTTCCACGGGGCATGTTCGAATCGCGCTTTGGCGTAGAGAGCCTTTATCAGGATGCAATCGACATTTTGCTGCCTGAAGCTTACACAAACGCAATCGAAGAAAACGATCTTCAGCCGGTTGACCGTCCTGAAATCGATGTTGAACAATTTGGCAAAGGCCAAACGTTCAAATTCAAAGCTAAAGTTATCGTTAAGCCAGAAGTTGAGCTTGGCGAGTACAAAGGCCTTGAAGTTACAGCTGCAAGCACAGAAGTTAGCGAAGAAGAAATCGCTGCTGAACTGGAGCGCCTGCAGCAGCGTCATGCTGAGCTGACTGTTCTTGAAGAAGGTCCAGCTGAGAACGGCGATACAACTGTAATTGATTTTGATGGTTATGTAGATGGCGAGCAGTTCGAAGGCGGCAAAAGCGAAGGCTATTCGCTTGAGCTAGGCTCGAATTCGTTCATTCCAGGCTTTGAAGATCAAGTCGTTGGCATGCAAATCGGCGACTTCAAAGATGTTGAAGTGACTTTCCCGGAAGCGTACCACGCTGAGAACCTTGCTGGTAAGCAAGCGATTTTCAAAGTGAAGCTGCACGAAATCAAACGCAAAAGCCTGCCTGCTCTTGACGATGAGTTCGCTAAAGATGTCAGCGAATTTGATACGCTTGAAGAGTATAAGCAAGATCTTGCTGGCAAGCTGAAAGAAAAGAAAGCTAAAGATGCAGAGCAATTGCTTGAAGTTCAACTCGTTGAAAAAGCAAGCGAAGCTGCGCAAGTGGAAATTCCACAGCCAATGGTTGATACGGAAGTGGATTTCATGCTTCGCGATTTCGAAAACCGTCTTCGCATGCAAGGCATGACGCTGGACCTGTACTACCAGTTCTCTGGCCAAGACGAGTCCGTGCTTCGTGAGCAAATGGCAGGCGATGCAGCTAAACGCGTTCGCAACAACCTGGTTCTTGAAGCGATTGCTAAAGCAGAAAACATCGAGATTACAGACGAGGATTTGACAGCTGAGCTTGAAACGCTGTCGACTTCTTACAACCGTCCAGTTGAAGAGCTTCGTGAACTTTTCACGAAGAACGGCAACATTGACAGCCTGAAGCAAGATGTTCAACTTCGCAAAACAATCAAGTTCCTGAATGACAACAGCAAGATTGTTGAAGCGGCTCAGGAAGCTTAATCAATCAACTGAATATAAGCATTAACTTGAGAATAAGGCACGTCTACCCACGTGCCTTATTTTCAAACTACATAATGGTACAACCAAGCGCGGGGCAGTTCTCCGTACATATCAAGCATCGCCGTTCGCATAAGGTAGTAGTGAAAAATGACAGTGAGCTTTTGGCGTGTTACAATAAAGTTGGAAATTAAGCCATAAACGAAAAGAGGTTGGTCGGATGAATCTGGTACCTATCGTAGTCGAACAAACGAATCGCGGGGAGAGGTCTTACGATATTTACTCGCGTTTGCTCAAGGACAGAATTATTTTTCTCGGAAGTGCGATTGATGACGATGTTGCAAACTCCATCATTGCACAGCTGCTTTTTCTAACGGCCGACGATCCTGAGAAAGACATCCATCTGTACATCAATTCCCCTGGCGGTTCTGTAACGGCTGGCATGGGCATTTTTGATACGATGCAATATATTAAGCCGGACGTGTCTACGATTTGTGTAGGTATGGCTGCGAGCATGGGTTCCCTTCTGCTGACAGCGGGAGCCAAGGGCAAGCGTTTTGCGCTGCCTAACAGCGAAGTTATGATTCATCAGCCGCTTGGCGGCGTAAGAGGTCAGGCTACGGATATTAAAATTCATGCCGACTGGATTCTTAAAACGAAGCATAAGCTGAATAATATTTATGTGGAGCGTACCGGTCAGCCCTATGATAAAATCGACCGCGATACAGATCGCGATTATTTTCTTAGTGCGCAGGAAGCGTTGGAATACGGCTTGATCGACAAGGTTATTACCACGCCGATATAAGATTTTGATGAAGGGGTGATTCCATGTTTAAATTCAACGATGAGAAGGGCCAGTTGAAATGCTCATTCTGCGGCAAATCGCAGGAGCAAGTGCGTAAATTGGTTGCCGGTCCCGGCGTCTATATATGCGATGAATGTATCGAGCTCTGCACGGAGATTGTAGAGGAAGAGCTAGGTCATGAAGAAGAGCTGGACCTGAAAGACATTCCGAAGCCGCAAGATATTCGCGGTATTCTTGATTCCTATGTGATCGGACAGGAATTTGCTAAGAAGTCGCTTGCAGTTGCTGTTTACAACCACTACAAGCGCGTAAATTCTCAAAGCAAAATCGAAGACGTTGAACTGCAAAAGAGTAACATTTTGCTCGTTGGCCCTACAGGCTCGGGTAAAACGCTGCTGGCGCAGACAATGGCTAAAATTTTGAACGTTCCATTCGCAATTGCTGATGCAACCTCGCTTACTGAAGCGGGTTATGTGGGCGAGGACGTTGAGAACATTTTGCTCAAGCTTATTCAGGCGGCAGACTATGACGTTGAGAAAGCGGAGCGCGGCATTATTTATATCGATGAAATTGATAAGGTTGCTCGTAAATCCGAGAACCCTTCAATTACACGCGATGTATCGGGTGAAGGCGTTCAGCAAGCCCTGCTGAAAATTCTTGAAGGCACGGTAGCCTCTGTACCGCCACAAGGCGGACGCAAGCATCCACATCAAGAGTTCATCCAAATTGATACGACGAACATTTTGTTTATTTGCGGCGGTGCCTTCGATGGGCTGGAGCAGCTAATCAAACGTCGTATCGGCAAAAAAGTGATCGGCTTCAATTCTACTGGCGAAGTACAGAAGGATTTGAAAGCAGGCGAATACTTGTCGATGGTACTGCCGGAAGATTTGCTCAAATTCGGTCTTATCCCCGAGTTTGTCGGCCGTCTGCCTGTTATCTCGACTTTGGAGCCGCTTGATGAGCCGGCTTTGGTACGGATTTTGTCCGAACCTAAAAATGCGCTCGTTAAGCAATACCAGAAGCTGCTGGAGATGGACAATGTAAAATTGGACTTCGAAGAAGGCGCTTTGGAAGCGATCGCTAAGGAAGCAATCAAGCGCAATACAGGTGCCCGCGGCCTTCGTGCCATTATTGAGGGCATTATGCTTGATGTGATGTATGAAATTCCATCGCGCGATGATGTCAACACTTGCCTCGTTACGGAGCAGGCTGTTCGGGACAAAATTATGCCTGAGCTGACTGCGAAGAAGGGCAAGAAGAAGGAAGAAAGCGCCTAAATAATATTCATCACCGTCACTGTTCCACCCGCTGGGCGGCTTCATAGCTCGCATCAAGAGGGTGGACTTTGACGTTCATGGGAGAGATCACTGTATGTACACACGTAAAGATACGGTGCCTGTCAAAGTCGGCAACTTGACGATTGGCGGCAGCGACGAAGTCATCATTCAAAGTATGTGCACGACCAAAACGGCAGACGTAGAGGCAACTGTTGCGGAAATACTTCGGCTCGAGGAAGCGGGCTGTCAGGTCGTTCGCGTGACCGTCAACAATAAGGAAGCGGCGGAAGCGATTAAGGAAATAAAGAAGCGGATTCATATTCCTCTTGTTGCCGATATCCATTTTGATTATAGGCTCGCGCTTGCTGCAATTGAAAACGGCATTGACAAGGTTAGAATCAATCCCGGCAATATCGGCCGCCGCGAGCGTGTTGAAGCGGTCGTGAAAGCTTGCAAGGAAAAAGGCATTCCGATTCGTATCGGTGTAAATGCGGGCTCCTTAGAAAATCATTTGCTGGAGAAGTACGGCTATCCGACGCCTGAAGCAATGGTGGAGAGCGCTTTGTTCCACATTGGCATTTTGGAGGAGCTGGATTTCCACGATATTATTGTGTCGCTCAAAGCTTCTGACGTTCCGATGGCTATTGCTGCTTACAAGATGGCGGCGGAGAAGATCCGTTACCCGCTTCACCTTGGCATTACGGAAGCAGGCACGCTGCATACGGGCACGATCAAAAGTGCTGCCGGCATTGGCGCGCTGCTGACGCTTGGCATCGGCAATACGCTGCGTATTAGTCTAAGTGCTGATCCAGTGGAAGAAGTAAAGGTAGCTCGCGAGCTGTTGAAAACGTTTGGACTTATTACGAATGCGGCAACGCTCGTATCCTGTCCAACTTGCGGACGGCTTGATATTGACTTGTTCACGATCGCCAATGAGGTCGAGGAATATATTTCGAAAATCAAGGTGCCGATCAAGGTGTCAGTGCTAGGCTGTGCCGTCAATGGTCCTGGTGAAGCGCGTGAAGCAGATATCGGTATTGCAGGAGCTAGAGGCGAAGGGATGCTGTTCCGTTACGGAGAGCTGGTTCGCAAAGTTCCGGAAGCTGAGCTGCTGAACGAGCTGAAGAAGGAAATTGATATTATCGTTCACGCTTTTGAAGAAACAGGAGAAATTCCTGGCCGCAAGCATCATACGCCTGCCTTATAAACATGGCCGTGCTGTTGTTCATGTGAACGACGGCACGGTTTTTTTTGAAAATAAAGGAAAGTATAGCATTGCGCGATACCTTCTCTTAATTTCTCGGAATGAAACTCGCCGCGCCGCCAAAGGATGGCGACAGCCGTTTCATCTTGAATCAGCTTCTATATCTGAGCAAAACGGGCGTTGCCGCCAACGGAAGGCAACGCCGTTTACGCTTATATAGATGGTTATTTTTCTCCTGATGAGGCAATACTACCAGTTATGAACTTTATTGCCGGAGTGTGCCTTTGAGAGGAGCGGGTAACAAATGAATTTAAGTATTATTTTGATGTTGATTCAAGTGTTTTTTGCAGTGGTTATCGGTTTGTATTTCTGGAATTTGCTGCGCAATCAAAAAACGAATCGGTCTGCGGTTGACCGTGAGTCCCGCAAGGAAATGGATAAGCTGCGCAAGCTGCGTTCCATCTCGCTGACGAAGCCGCTTGCCGAGAAGACAAGGCCGCAGGCGATGCAGGATATCGTTGGCCAGCTGGATGGCCTGCGCGCGCTCAAAGCCGCGCTGTGCAGCGCAAATCCGCAGCATGTCATTATTTATGGACCGCCGGGCGTCGGGAAAACAGCGGCAGCTCGCGTTGTGCTGGAGGAAGCGAAGAAAAATGCGTCCTCGCCGTTTTTGCCTGAAGCGAAGTTTACGGAAATCGATGCAACTACTGCGAGATTTGATGAGCGCGGCATTGCAGATCCTTTGATTGGTTCCGTTCACGATCCGATATATCAAGGCGCGGGGGCAATGGGCGTTGCTGGTATCCCTCAGCCGAAGGCTGGCGCTGTAACGAAGGCGCATGGCGGTATTTTGTTCATTGACGAAATCGGAGAATTGCATCCCGTCCAAATGAATAAGCTGTTAAAAGTGCTCGAAGATCGCAAAGTGTATTTGGAGAGCGCCTATTATAATTCCGAGGACGTTAACATTCCTTCGTATATCCATGATATTTTTCAAAATGGCCTGCCTGCCGATTTCCGTCTTGTCGGTGCAACGACACGTTCGCCGCAGGAGCTGCCGCCCGCGATTCGCTCGCGCTGCATGGAAATTTTCTTTCGTCCGCTGCTTGCTGGTGAAATTTCCTCCATTGCCGAAAATGCGATTCGGAAAATTGGATTTTCCCCATGCCCTGAAGCAGTAGAGGTCGTGCAGCGCTATGCGACAAATGGCCGTGAAGCGGTAAACGTCATTCAGCTGGCCGCAGGCGTTGCTTTGTCCGAGAAACGAGATTGCATTACAGCAGCCGATGTAGAATGGGTTGTGAACAGCAGCCAAATTCCGCCGCGTCCAGAGCGCAAGGTGCCGGAGGCGCCGCAAGTGGGCGTTGTCAACGGTCTTGCCGTCTATGGCCCGAATATGGGCATGCTGCTCGAAGTGGAGGTCAGTGCTATTCCAGCTGCCAGCGGCAAAGGGCAATATACGATTACTGGAGTGGTCGAGGAGGAAGAGCTTGGCGGAGGCTCGCGTACGCTGCGCCGCAAAAGCATGGCGAAAGGCTCTGTCGAAAACGTTCTGACGATGCTGCGCCGGTATGGTCTCAATCCGCAGGATTATGACTTGCATATCAACTTCCCTGGCGGAACGCCGATTGATGGCCCGTCTGCTGGGGTTGCAATGGCGACGGCAATTGCTTCAGCGATCAAAAACGAGACCATCGACAACAAGCTGGCGATGACCGGGGAAGTTGGCATCCATGGCGACGTCAAGCCTGTAGGCGGCGTGCTGGCGAAGGTTGAGGCTGCTTTTCAGGCAGGGGCAGATACGGTCATTATTCCGCGTGAAAACTGGCAGGCCATTTTTGCTGATCTGAAAGGTTTGAAGGTCATTCCTGTGGAACGTGTAGATGAAGTATTTAATCTGGTGTTCCCTCTAGGAAATACGATCGTAAACGAAGTGGAAAACCACGTTCCAAACGAACGGTATATGGGGGCGGCTGTTCCCTATTTGCAGGCTGATTCCGCAGAATGATAAAATAAGGGAGACTTGAACTTTTGGAGGTGCTGGTGTGGGACCCGGAAAAACGAAAAACCGTCGGCTGCCCTTGCTTCCGCTCAGGGGGCTACTGGTATATCCCAGCATGGTGCTACACCTTGATGTGGGTAGGGACAAATCGGTTCGCGCGCTAGAGCGCGCGATGGTTGACGATCATATGATATTGCTTTGTTCGCAATCGGAAGTGAACATAGAGGAGCCGACCGAGGAAGATATTTACAGAGTCGGTACGATTGCGAAGGTACGGCAGATGCTTAAGCTGCCTAACGGAACGATCCGCGTGCTGGTGGAAGGCGTCCTGCGCGCGGAAATTATGGATTATTTGCCGACTGAAGAATTTTATGAGGTTATGGTTAAGGAATTTCCGGAAGAGGAAACGACCGACCCTGAGGTTGATGCGCTCATGCGCTCGGTGCTCAGCCAATTCGAGCATTATACTTCCTTATCCAAAAAAATCACGCCAGAGACGCATGCTGCGGTCTCGGATATCGATGATCCAGGGCGTCTGGCCGATGTCATTACGAGCCATCTGTCGCTCAAGATTAAAGACAAGCAGGATATTTTGGAGACGATCGATGTCCGTCAGCGGCTTGAGCGTCTGCTCGATATT
Source organism: Paenibacillus sp. JT22N15 (assembly GCF_059383755.1). Classification (NCBI taxonomy): domain Bacteria; kingdom Bacillati; phylum Bacillota; class Bacilli; order Caryophanales; family Paenibacillaceae; genus Paenibacillus; species Paenibacillus sp. JT22N15. The sequence continues at coordinate 126,849 of NZ_JBXENV010000017.1, forward strand.
TTGAACAATGAGCGGGAAGTGCTGGAGCTGGAGCGCAAAATCAGCCAGCGCGTCAAGAAGCAGATGGAGAAAACGCAGAAGGAATATTATTTGCGTGAGCAGATGAAAGCGATCCAGAAGGAGCTTGGCGAGAAGGAAGGACGCGCCGGCGAGGTTGAGGAGCTGCGCAGCCAGCTTGAGCAGGCAGGCGTTCCTGACCAAGTGAAAGAAAAGATTGAGAAAGAAATTGACCGTCTGGAAAAAATGCCGACCACCTCGGCTGAAGGCGGCGTTATACGCAATTATATCGATTGGCTTTTATCGTTGCCATGGAACAAGGAGACTGAAGATGATCTCAGACTATCCAAGGCGGAAGACATTCTCAATCAGGATCATTACGGTCTTGAAAAGCCGAAGGAGCGGGTACTGGAATACCTTGCGGTCCAGCAACTGGTCAAAAAGCTTAAAGGACCGATTCTGTGTCTAGTCGGCCCTCCAGGCGTTGGTAAAACGTCGCTCGCCCGGTCCATAGCGAAGTCGCTCGGACGCAAATTCGTTCGCATATCGCTTGGCGGGGTGCGGGACGAGGCAGAAATTCGCGGGCATCGCCGTACATACGTAGGTGCTATGCCAGGGCGCATTATTCAAGGCATGAAGACGGCTGGTTCAAGCAACCCGGTATTTTTGCTCGATGAAATCGACAAGATGGCAATGGATTTCCGCGGCGATCCGGCCTCTGCATTGCTTGAGGTGCTGGATCCGGAGCAAAATAATACGTTTAGCGATCATTTTGTTGAGGTTCCATTCGACTTGTCGAGCGTCATGTTCGTAACGACGGCGAATGCCATGCATAACATTCCGCGTCCCCTTCTGGACCGGATGGAAGTGCTGTACATTCCCGGATATACCGAGCTTGAGAAGCTGAAAATCGCTGAGCGTTATTTGCTGCCGAAGCAGAAGCGGGAGCATGGCCTTACTGATGAGCAGCTGCATGTGAGCGAGGAAACGTTGCTTCAGCTTATTCGCGATTACACGCGCGAATCCGGCGTGCGGAATTTGGAGCAGCAAATGGCTGCGATTTGCCGCAAGGCAGCGAAGCAAATTGTCGCATCGGGCACGGTTCCGATCAAGGCAGAGGAAGCTGCTGAGCAAGATGAGCCTGCTCTGAATGTGCTGGAAGCGGCATTTGGCGAGGGCGGAGAAGCTGCATCCCTATCTGGACGTCTAGAGAAGCAGCAAGAGGCTGCCTTGCAGTCTGAGCCGCAATCAGAGACAGAGCAGCCTGCTGAGGTGAAGCCGCTCAACGTTGATCTGGAGCTGCTTAAGGAGTGGCTTGGACCTGCGAAGTTCCGCTACGGCATGGCTGAGGCTGAAAATCAGATCGGTGCCGTTACAGGCCTGGCCTGGACGGAGGTTGGCGGCGATACGCTCGTTATTGAGGTGACCGTTATGCCGGGCAGCGGAAAGCTGACACTCACGGGGCAGCTCGGAGATGTCATGAAGGAATCGGCGCAGGCTGCGTTCAGCTATACGCGTTCGAAGGCGCTGGAGCTTGGCATTGACCCGCAGTTCCATGAGAAAAACGATATTCATATTCATATTCCGGAAGGTGCGATTCCGAAGGATGGACCGTCTGCAGGCATCACGATAGCCACTGCGCTCATATCGGCTTTGACTGGACGTTATGTGTCCAAAGAGGTCGCGATGACAGGGGAAATCACGCTTCGCGGACGCGTACTGCCAATCGGCGGACTCAAGGAGAAATCGCTTGCCGCCCACCGCGCAGGCATTAAGAAAATATTGCTGCCGAAGGATAATGAACGCGATCTGCGCGACATTCCAGACAGTGTGCGGAGCGAGATAACGTTTGTCCCAGTTGGGCATATTGATGAAGTCCTCCTGCATGCGCTGCTTCCGGCCAACACAGAAGAGAAAGCAGGAACACCTATATTATGAAGATTACACAAGCAGATTTTATTATAAGCGCGGTTCAGCCGCACCAATACCCGGAGGATGCCTTGCCAGAGATTGCTCTGGCAGGGCGTTCGAATGTCGGGAAGTCCTCATTAATTAATAAAATGATTATGCGTAAAAACTTGGCAAGAACAAGCTCGCAGCCTGGTAAAACCCAGCAGCTTAACTATTACCGCGTCAATGACAGCATCTATTTTGTCGATTTTCCTGGTTATGGCTATGCCAAAGTTTCTAAAACCCAGCGCGAAGCTTTTGGTCAAATGATTGAAAGATACATTCGCGATCGCAAGGAGCTTAAGCTGCAACTGCTTATTATCGATATTCGCCATGAGCCATCGAAGGATGACCAGCTTATGTACAATTGGCTCAAGCATTACAATATTCCAACCTGCATTGTTGCAACGAAAGCGGACAAAATCCCTAAAGGCAAATGGGACAAGCATATTAAAATGATCAAGACGACGCTGCAAGCAGACCCTCGTGATAAAGTGGTGCTCTATTCCTCGGAGACCGGCCAAGGCCGCGATGAATTATGGAGCGTTATTACGGAGACGATATCCACATAAGGGAGCAAGTGCGGCAACTTTTCACATAAGAAAGAGAATACAGGAAGATATGTGGGTCTCCTCGCATAATTTTCCCGTTTTTTCTGAAATATGCGAGAATTTCGGCACTGAGCGGCAGGAATAAATGGATGCAATCACGTATAATATAGGTAAGCAAGCGTGAAAGGGCGAATGGTCATTGGACGACGGATTCGTTTCAAATTTACGCAAAGCGGGTATAGAAGAATAGAATTGATTGTAGCATCCAATTGCAAGTTTAAAGAATTGAGGAGATTTTTATGGCTCAGCGGCTAGCCACAGAGTATGTAAATGCCAAACTGCAGTTAACGAATGAAGAGATGACCCAATTTGTCCGTTTTTTTGATGATCAGCAGCTTCACCTACAAGTGATGGTGCTCGATAACGGCAATCAGGAGCTGGTTCTCGAAGACGTAGCAGGGAGGGAAGAGATCAGACTGATCTTTGAGCGTCAACAAGACCGTTACGTTTGTGTGCTCACCTGCCGCCTTGTTCACCAGAAGCTAACCAATGCTATGCGCAAAGCTGTTTCAGCTTTCCATGGGGACGCCGTTGTTAATCGCATTTACAGCCATTATACAATGACCTACCACTATATACAGGGAGCCGTTCGTAAAATCGTTGAAACAACGAAGAGCGGCGCACGTGTTGTGTTCGAATACAAGGATACGATCGGGCAACTGGAGCGGGTATTCCGCAGCCGTTTGATTGAACGCGAGATTTCGATGGTGAATAATGCCATTAATGAGCTGCTTGATCTTCGGAATCAGACGAAAAATCAGACGGAAATCGCCGCAATTGATGAGCGTTTGGCCTCGCATACGCAGAAGCTGTTTGTGCTTGAGGCGTAATGATGCCATGGCTTGCAGACAGTAAACATAAGCTTATAGGAATCGCTGCTGCGGTTTCTTTTTTTTATTTTCAGGAAGGGCTGCTTGAGGCAGAACTATGAAGTGGTAATTTTTGGTTTTGATTGCATACTGCAACATTTAGAGGATAGAAGCAGTCCATAATAACGAAGGACAATCTTTTACGAGTAAAAGAAGCAGGAGCTTCACGTGAATCTGGAGGTATACAGCATGATAAAAACAACGGCATTCAAATCGTTTGCCTGTATGGCGGCAGCCGCAACTATGCTGCTGCTGGCTGCTTGCAGCGGAGCGGGGAATACTGCACCGACTGCTACCTCTGCCGTTCAAAGCAGCACGCCTGATGGCCAGCAACAGGCTGGACAAACATCAGATAGCCAGGAAACATCCGCTAACGGTCAGGAAACAGCGCCAGCAAGCTCGTCTGATGCTGGACAAGCAGGTCAGACGGCACATGCAGGGCAAGCGAGCGAAACACCCAGCATAGGCCAGCTTGTTGATTTGGCGAAGGAAGGTAAAATTCCCGAGGTGAAATACGCAGCGCATATTGCGCTGTTCGACGAGATTGAGCAGGATTGGGGTAAGGCTGACAGCACGGAGGCTGCGGGAAAAGGGATTTACGCAGCCTATACAAAACGGGGCGTTACGATCGGCTTCAACAAAGGCATGAAGGTGTTCGATATGCGTTCCTACGCGGCCAATTTGCAGCAGTTGTCTTACGTTGATATTGAGAAGTCACTGGGCAAAGCCGATGAAACAGCGACGAATGGCGACGATCAGATTTATGTGTACAAGGTGAATGATCAATACCAGCTCAAATTCATTATCCCGAAAGCAACCGGAAAGGTCGACCATATTTCCGTATTCAGTCCGCAGGATGCAAAAAATAATATGGCCGGCTGAAAAAAAAGGTTGCAATTCTGACGGATAGATGTTATTTTTAATCTCGTTGAAAACATCGTTTAACACAATAATAGGAACCAGGATTCACTCAGGACATGGTTATGTTGCGAGAGATTATTCCCTCGGGAAGTGAATGACGTAGGTCCTAGCGGATGAAATTTTTAAACATTTTATTCCTAGGAAGGGGGAACCGGAAGATGGAATACTCAACTTTCGGAAGACACGTTGCTGTTGATACTTGGGGAGTAGATTTCGATCTACTGAACAACGCTGAATTTTTGCAAGCCCAAATGGTGGAGGCTGCTGAAAGCTGTGGCGCTACTGTAATGTCGGTGCAATCCAAACAATTTGAGCCTCAAGGAGCAACCGTACTCGTGTTGCTGTCAGAGAGTCACCTCTCTATTCACACGTATCCTGAGAGAGGATTCGCCGCGCTTGATTGTTATACTTGCGGTGAAACCGTGGATCCACAGGTGGCTATCGATTATATGATTGCTGTGCTGAAGCCAACAACAACTCATGCAAAGAAGCTGATACGCGGTATGGGCGAATTGCAAGTTGAAGAACCGAAAATGAAACAAATCGAGCTCGTTTAAAGCTCTCACATGTATGATACAGAAATAACCATGGAAGCTTCCATGGTTATTTCTTTGTATGATTAGGGAATAATGGATTTGTGGTTCAAACTTTATTCATAAATGAAGGAAGTATGAATGTCGAACTGTGCTATAATGGCGTAGAAAGAATGAGACGCGGCAATTTGATAAGGGAGGCAGGTGACACATATGCACATTATTACAGTAGGTCTTAACTACCGTACAGCTCCAGTAGAAGTGAGAGAACGTTTTGCGTTTTCGGAAAAAGAGCTGCCAGAAGCTGTCAAACAGCTTATGAATACAGACAGCATTATGGAATGTGTCATTGTAGCGACCTGCAATCGGACAGAATTGTATGCGGTGGTGGACAGGCATCATTTGTGCGGGCATTATATCCGCAGCTTTATGGAGCAGTGGTTCAACCTGCCTAGGAAAGAATTTACGAATCATTTATATATGTACGAGGATGAGAAGGCGATTGAGCATCTATTCCGCGTTGCAAGCGGTTTGGATTCCATGATTATCGGCGAGACGCAAATTCTCGGACAAGTGAAGGATGCTTTCGCACTAGCCCAGCAGCAAAGAACGACGGGAACGCTTTTCAATACGCTGTTTAAGCAGGCGATTACGATGGCGAAGCGTGCGCATTCGGAGACGACGATTGGCGAATCTGCCGTATCGGTCAGCTATGCTGCCGTTGAACTGGGCAAGCGTATATTCGGCCAATTTTCCAAAAAGACGGTTATGCTGATTGGGGCTGGCGAGACCGGCGAGCTGACAGCGAAGCATCTGTATGCGAATGGGGCTGACCGGGTTATCGTCGTGAACCGGACGTATGAACGTGCCGTTCAATTAGCGGACAAGTTTAACGGAATAGCTTGCTCGATGGACGAAGCGGCGAATAGGCTGCATGAAGCTGATATTGTCATTAGCTCGACGGGAGCTGACAACTTCGTGCTTACGCGTCAGGTTGTCGCAAGCGCCATGCAGCGCCGGAGATCAAAGCCGCTGTTCATGATTGATATCGCGGTTCCTAGGGATCTTGATCCAACGATTGCTGCGGTGGACAACGTCTTTTTGTATGACATCGACGACTTGGAGGGCATTGTGGAAAGTAACTTGGAACAGCGCCGCAAGGAAGCCGCCAAAATCGAAACAATGATCGCTCAGGAAATGGATCTGTTTGAGCAATGGTACAAAACGCTGGGAGTCGTGCCGCTTATTCGGGCGCTTCAGACGAAAGCGGCAGAGATTCATGAGGAGACGTTCAACAGCTTGACGAACAAGCTCCCGGATCTGGACGAGCATGAGCTTAAAGTAATCAGAAAGCTGACGAAGAGCATTGTCAATCAAATGATGCAGGACCCTATTTTGCGGATTAAGGAAATGGCCGGAGAAAGACGTGCTGAAGAAGCGATGGACATGTTTGTAAAGCTTTTTGCACTGGAAGAGCAATTGGACAAGTCGCAGCAAGCTGAGCTTAAAGCGGAAGCTGCCGAGGCGGCTGCAGCAAAAATGAAAAATGTGCAATCACCTGCAGCTACGGCAGCATTGGCTTCTGCCCTTCGGTAGAAGCACGCTCTTGACAGACGCATAGGGCGGCGATGTGGAGGCATTTATGGCAACGCTAAACTGGTTGTATGACGCGATACTTTATGTATACGCCCTGAGCCTTCTGTTTTATTTCTCCGATTTTATGGACGCAAGCCGGAGAGCGAAACGGATGGGTACAGGGCTACTTATTTTTGTATGGATATTACAGACGTTGTTTCTCATTTCGCGAATTGTGTCGCATTTTGAAGTGGCGACGATATCAACCTTTGAATATTGGCTGGGTTTTTGCTGGCTCTTGGTCTCTATATCGCTTGTAATCAGCCGTTTTTTCAAAATAGAGTTTATTGTATTTCTCGTAAACGTCATTGGATTTTCCGTGCTGGCGCTTAATCTTTACAGCAAGCCGGGCAATGAGGCGATGTTCGCGATTTCCACAACAGCAAGAGAGCTGCTGATTGTGCATATTAGCCTCGTGCTTGTTTCCTATGTGTCGCTGACGATAGGCGTTCTTTTCGCCGGGATGTACATTTTCCTGCATCGGGAGCTGAAGGAGAAACGCTGGTCCAAATATGTAAGAAGGCTCCCCAGCCTTGATAAAATTGAGCGATATTCTGATCGCGCTGTCATTATCGGCGTTCCGCTGCTTGCTTTGTCGCTGTCGCTTGCAGTGACGCTGCTGCTCATTGAGGGGCGTTCGATGCTGCTGCTGGATTGGAAAGTTATTACTTCTTTCCTCGCTCTAATTGTATATATTATTTTTGTTGTAAATCGGTCGTTGCTTAATCGCACGAGCACACAGCTTGCAAAGCTGCATATTGTGGCGTTCAGCTTTCTAGTTCTCAATTTGCTGGCAAGCTACGTATCTAATTTTCATTAGAAGTTAGGTGAGGTTTATGAACGGCTACTATCCGGTCATGCTAAAGCTTCAGGGGTGCCGCTGCATCGTGGTCGGCGGCGGCCCGATTGCCGAGCGCAAGGTGCTAGGACTGCTTGAAGCGGGAGCCGATCAGGTGACGGTCATTGCGCTTGATTTCACTCCTCAGCTGGAGGAGCTTGCACGTGGCGGCCACATCGAGACAAAAGCAAGAGCTTATGCGAGCGGGGACGCGAAGGCGGCGCGGCTGCTGTTTGCCGCTACTGATCAGGCGGAGCTGAATTGCCAAATAGCGCTGGATGGCGAGCAGGCGGGCATTTGGGTTAATCGGGCAGATGAGGCCTCGGCTGGAACTTTTATTAATCCGTCGGTTGTGCGGCGCGGCGAGCTGGTCGTTGCCGTGTCGGCATCCGGGGCTAGCCCGGCATTGTCCTCACGTATTCGGGAGGAGCTGGCGCGGCAGTATGGTCCGGAATATATCGGCAGCACAGCTAGGCTGAAAGAGCTTCGTGAACGGGTGAAGCTCACCATTGGCGACCGCAGGCTGCGCAGCGAAGTACTGAAGCTTGCGGCGTGCGAAGCTCCAAGACAAAGCGAGGAAGACGGCGATATAGACGTATGGATTGAGCGGCTCATCGCAGCAACTGACAGGAGGAATACATAAATGGCAGCAAACAATAAGGATAAGCGTACCATTATTGTCGGAACCCGCCAAAGCGCACTCGCGCTTACGCAAACGGGACAAGTGATTGACGAGCTGAAACGAATCAGCGAGCAGCATGGCTTTGACTATTCGTTTGAAATTCGAAAAATCGTCACAAAAGGCGATCAAATTCTTGATGTGACCTTATCGAAGGTTGGCGGTAAAGGATTATTCGTCAAGGAAATCGAGCAAGCGCTGCTGGATGGCGAAATCGATATGGCGGTTCACAGCATGAAGGATATGCCGTACGAGCTGCCTGAGGGATTAATGAATGGTGCGATTCCGAAACGCGTGGATCCGCGGGATTGCCTCATTATGAAGCAGGGCGAAAGTCTCGCTGATTTGCCGCAAGGCGCAAAGGTTGGGACGAGCAGTCTGCGCCGTTCCTCTCAGCTCAAAAACTTGCGCCCTGACCTAGTCGTGGAATCCATTAGAGGCAACATTGATTCCCGGATTCGCAAGCTGGAAACGGAAGGCTTCGATGCGATCGTTCTAGCTGCAGCCGGGCTTAGCAGAATGGGCTGGGGAAACCGCATATCTGCCTTTTTGCCGGAAAAGGTGTCTGTGCCAGCTGTTGGGCAAGGCGCGCTTGGCATTGAATGCCGGGGGAATGACGGGCAGATTCGTGAGCTGCTTGATTTATTTAATGACAGCGAAACCGCTTATGCGGTTCGGGCCGAGCGGAGCTTTCTCGGCGCGCTCAATGGCGGCTGCCAAATTCCGATTGGCGCCCATGCGGTTGTGCATAAAGGGGCAGACGGCACGCTGGAAGGCGCTGAGCTGGAGCTGACGGGAATTGTAGGATCGGCGGATGGAGCAGTGCTGCTGAAGGAAATCAAGACAGGCAGCGATCCAGAGGTGCTGGGCAAGGAAGTGGCCGCAGCGCTCATAGCAAGAGGAGCGGACCGCATTTTAGCGGAAATCGGGGGATCGTAGTGATGGGGAAAGGTATCGTTTATTTGGTTGGGGCGGGTCCGGGTGACGCCAAGCTGATTACGCTGCGCGGCTTGGAATATTTGAAGAAAAGCGATGTTGTCGTCTATGACCGCTTGGCAAGCCCAAGGCTGCTTGCGCATATGAAGCCGGGTGCCGAGAAAGTATACGTAGGCAAGCTTCCCGATCGCCACACGATGAAGCAGGAGGAAATTAACCAGCTGCTTGTGGACCTTGCTTTGCAAGGCAAGGTGGTGACGCGGCTTAAGGGCGGCGATCCGACGATTTTTGGCCGCGTAGGCGAGGAAGCGGGACTGCTTAAGGAAAACGGCATAGGTTTTGAAATCGTGCCGGGCATTACTTCGGCGATCGCTGTGCCTGCTTATGCTGGCATTCCGGTTACGCATCGTGATTTTGCATCCTCCCTTTCGATCATAACGGGACACGAAAGCCCCGATAAGCTGGATCGCTCGATTTATTGGGACAAAGTAACGAATGCGACAGGAACGCTTATTTTTCTGATGGGCGTAGCCAAGATTGGTTATATTGCCGATCAGCTCATGAAGCATGGCAAGCCTGACACAACGCCAGTTGCACTGGTGCGCTGGGGAACGAGGGTCGAGCAGCAGACGGTTGTCGGCACGCTTGCTACGATCGAGCAAATTGTGCGCGAGGCGAATTTTCAGCCGCCGGCTGTCATTGTCGTTGGCGATGTCGTGCTGCAGCGCGAGCAATTGCAGTGGTACGAAAGCAAGCCGCTGTTCGGTACGCGCGTACTGGTGACGAGAGCGAGAGCACAGGCAAGCGAGCTGGCTGACCTGGTAGATGAGCTGGGCGGTGAGCCATGCGAATACCCTGTCATTGATATCCGCGAGCCTGAGGAGGCCGCAGCGGTCGCTACGCTGCGCGCTGCGCTTTCGGAAGCGGAGCAATATAGCTGGCTGATGTTCACGAGCGTAAACGGCGTGGACTATTTCTATCGTTGGCTGCGGCGTTTCGGAATCGATATTCGGCGCTTCCATAAGGCTAGAATCGCGGCCGTTGGCCCGAGAACAGCCGAAGCGCTGGAAAATCGCGGGCTGACTGCCGAGCTGCTGCCGGCCAAGTTTCAGGCAGAAGGGCTGCTGGAGCAGCTTGCAGGAGAGCTGCAAGCTGGCGAGCGGGTACTGCTGCCGCGCGGTGATTTGGCACGCGAGGTGCTGCCGCGCGAATTGGCGGCCAAGGGGCTGCTGCCAACGGAAATCGACGTGTACGAGACGGTACTTGCCGATACGCAGGATGATCAGGTGCTGGAATGGATCGACGAGAAGCAGATTCATATGATTACGTTCACCAGTTCCTCGACCGTAACGAATCTGCTGGAGAAGCTGCGCCGCAGCGGCATTAGCGATCCTGTACAGGCGATATTGGACATTCCGGCGATCAGCATAGGGCCGCTGACGTCAGCTACGATGAAGGAAGCAGGCTTGCGTGTAGCCGCAGAGGCCGAGCAGGCGACTATACCATCGCTTATCGATGCGATGATTAAGTTCCGCAGCGCGGAACGGGGATAAGGCATTATTATTTTAATATAAGCATTTATAAGTTGAGGCAAGGGCACAAGCTGTAATTGGCGCGACACAAGCTTCACAAAACAGTTGGAGGAGGAATGGAAGATGGCATTTCCTGTCGTAAGACATCGGAGATTGCGGCAATCCGCCGCTCTTCGCAGTATGGTGAGGGAAACGGCGCTTTCTGCTAATGATTTTATTTATCCGATTTTTGTGACGGTGGGCACGAACGTGAAGGAAGAAATCACATCGATGCCGGGCGTTTATCATTTTTCATTAGACCGCTTGGAAGAGGAGATCAGGGAAGTTGTTGCTCTAGGCATTCCATCCGTCATGCTGTTTGGCGTTCCTGCTGCGAAGGATAGCGAAGGCACTTCCGCATTTGCTCCTGACGGTATTGTGCAAGAGGCTATTCGTGCTGTAAAGGGCTGGGCGCCTGAGCTGCTCGTTGTAGCAGATACTTGCCTATGCCAATTTACTGATCATGGTCATTGCGGCCTTATCCATGTGCATGAGCGTACAGGCAATGCAGAGGTCGATAACGATGCTTCGCTGGTACAGCTCGTTCGCACAGCGGTTTCACAAGCTGAGGCAGGCGCGGATATGATCGCTCCGTCCAACATGATGGACGGCTTCGTTGGCGCTATTCGCGAAGGTTTGGATGAAGCGGGCTTTACTCATATTCCGATTTTGTCCTACTCGGTCAAATATGCTTCAGCTTTTTATGGCCCGTTCCGCGAAGCGGCACATTCAACACCGCAATTCGGCGACCGCAAGACGTATCAGATGGACCCTGCCAATGCGCGCGAAGCGCTGCGGGAAGCGGAGTCCGACGTCGTTGAAGGAGCGGATATGCTGATGGTTAAGCCAGCGCTTGCGTATATGGACGTTATTCGCCTGCTGAAGGAGCATTTTGATCTGCCAGTGGCGGCGTACAATGTGAGCGGCGAATATGCAATGGTAAAAGCGGCAGCGGCAAATGGCTGGATTGACGAGCGCGCTGTCGTATTGGAGACGCTGACCGGAATGAAGCGCGCGGGCGCGGACATTTTGATTACGTACCATGCGAAGGATGCTGCACGTTGGTTGAAAGGGGCTGAATAGTTGATGAGTCATTCATCTTCAGGCAGAAGCGATATTCGCTCACGCGAGGCATTTGCGCGGGCCAAGCAAGTGATTCCGGGCGGCGTGAACAGTCCGGTTCGCGCTTTTAAATCCGTAGGATTGAATCCGGTTTATATGGAGCGCGGCCAAGGCAGCCGCGTATTTGATATCGACGGCAACAGCTACATCGATTATGTTGCTTCATGGGGACCGCTCATTATGGGCCATGCGCATCCAGAGGTCGTTGAAGCGATCAAGCGTACCGCGGAAAAAGGCACCAGCTTTGGGGCGCCAACGGAACTGGAGACGCTGATGGCGGAGCTTGTGTGCGAGCGTGTGCCTTCGGTAGATGTGGTCCGGATGGTCAACTCCGGCACGGAAGCGACAATGAGCGCCTTGCGTCTCGCTCGCGGGTTTACGAAGCGCAGCAAAATCGTCAAGTTTGAAGGCTCATACCACGGACATGCCGACAGCCTGCTCATTAAAGCGGGTTCCGGTGTGGCGACGCTTGGCTTGCCGGACAGTCCCGGCGTTCCGGAAAGCATTGCCTCCCAGACGATTACGGTGCCTTACAATGATATCGAGTCGATCAAGCTCGTATTTGAAAAGTACGGCGAGGAAATTGCCTGTGTCATCGTCGAGCCGATTGCCGGAAACATGGGCGTTGTCCCGCCGCTTCCGGGCTTTCTGCAAGGACTGCGCGACATTACGGAGCAATACAGCAGCCTGCTTATTTTTGATGAAGTGATGACGGGCTTTCGTGTCCACTACAGCAGTGCGCAAGGTCTGTATGGCATTAAGCCGGATATCACTTGCTTCGGCAAGGTGATTGGGGGCGGACTGCCTGTCGGCGCATACGGCGGCAGACGCGATCTGATGGAGCTTATGGCGCCGAGCGGTCCGATTTATCAGGCGGGCACGCTGTCAGGCAACCCGCTGGCGATGGCTGCTGGTTATACGACGCTCAAGCTGCTGACACCGGAAACGTATGAGCTGCTGGAGCGCCAAGCGGTCCGATTGCAGCGCGGCTTTGAAGCGAATGCGCAGGCGGCTGGCATTGCTTCCACGATCAACCGTGTCGGCTCGATGGTTTGCCCGTTTTTCACCGAAACGCATGTCATTAATTACGATACAGCCAAAACAGCGGATTTAGAGCGCTTCAAGGTGTATTTTGCCGCTATGCTGGAGCTTGGCGTGAGCGTCGCTCCATCGCAGTTCGAAGGCATGTTTGTGTCAGCTGTCCATACCGATGAAGATATTGATGCAACGATTGCTGCAAACAGGGCTGCTTTGAGCAGGTTGTAGTTCTAGCAAGCAGCAATTTAGGCGATTGCATTCGAAAATAGGAGGTTTCATTCCATGCCAATGCTTCACTATAAGCGGGCGGGGGAGTGGCTTGAGCTCGATTGGCAGCAGCTGTCAGAAGGCTCATGGTCTGCACCAAATTATGACGGGCAACCTGGAGAACGCACCGGAACATTAGAGGCCGGCAGTCATCCGCATCAAGTGCGGCAGTGGCTGCTGGCCCGTTCTCTTTTTCCAGAAAAATGGATCAATCGGCTGTTCTCCGTTGGCGGAATCCGCTTTGATGGGCAGCGTCTGGGCTTGCTCGCCTTTCCCGCTGCGGACCCGCTTAGCGATCCCTTGTATCGTCAAGCGAGGCTGTCGCAAGGCAATCCCGTTCCAACCGTTCTTTTCGAGGATGATTTTTGCCTCGTGCTTTATAAGGAGGCAGGGATGCCTGTGCATGGCACAGGTGCCAATCAGGCGGGAACGCTGGATGAAGCGGCGGCTCGTCATATGCTGCTGCAAGGAGATCCGCTGCCTGTCCGTCATATCCATCGTCTCGATGATGATACATCGGGCCCCGTGCTTTATTCCAAAAATGATTTCGCCCAGTGGAAGCTGGACGAAGCGATGCGCCGCAAGGCGATCGACCGCCGCTATATGGCGTTTGTTCAAGGACGGCTGCGTCCGCCTGCGGGAACCGTTGACGCTCCGATTGGCAAGGACCGCCATCATCGCTCCAGACGGCGTGTGACCCAGGGCGGCGATGCCGCTGTTACCCATTATGAAACGGCCGAGATGTATGCCGGAGCGACGCTGGTCCGTTTGCAGCTGGAGACGGGACGTACGCATCAAATACGCGTCCATATGAGCCACTTGGGCCATCCCCTGATTGGGGATTCGCTTTATGGCGGCTCTGTGCAGCTGCTGAAGACGCAGGCGCTGCATGGCGAACGCCTTATTTTTGCCCACCCGTGGACAGATTCGCCTGTGGAAGTTGCGGCGCCAGAGCCCGCTTGGCTTCCCGAATTGCGAGCTAAATTATAGCCTCTGCAAAAGATAGTCATGCTCTCCCCCCTTTGCCCATATAGATAATTAGTGAGAGTAGCATTTTTAGCCCAAGCATTGTCTAAGAGACTGCGACGAAATGGGTCAGTATAGGGAGGGAGGACTTGAGCGTGACGGATCAAACGAAAGGCTTGCGCTTTGACGTGTATGAACGCGTGCATCTGTCGGATGAAGTTGCCGATATCGATGAACTGGAAGAAATTGAGCTTGTGCCTCGCATTCAGGTTGTTGAGCAGGGGGACCATGCGGTTTTGAAAGGCCAGCTGCTACTAAGCGGGGTATATCGCAGTACGAACGAAGCCGCTCCGCTTCAGGCATTGGAGCATTTCATTCCCGTCGAAATTACGATGCCGATGAACCGGATTTCACGGCTGGACGATGTGACGGTGGAAATTGATAATTTTGACGTGGATTTGCTTTCCTCGCGAACGCTTAACATTACCGGTGTGTTGTCGCTGCGCGGCATTCTTGTGGAGCCGCAGCAGGAAGTGGAGGAAGCGTGGCGCGAGGAGCCATTCACCGTCGTCCATGATCGCGTAGATACGAGCCAGGCTTCGTACGATGAGGAGCTTCAGCGTAGCGGCGGCGAACCATTTGCTGCTGACGAGGCGCAGGTGGCGGACCAGGCCGCTTATGGGCTGCAAGCTGAACCCTATTTTGCTGGACAGGAAGGACAATTGCCTTTCAGGGGGGAGCAGGAACAGAATCAAGGTTATAATGAGGCACAAGAGTATAATGAGGCACAAGAGTATAATGAGGCTCAAGTGTTTATTGGGGCTCAACAGTTCGCTGAGTCTGAATCCGAGATTGAGGCTTACAATGCTAGTAATGCATATAATGAGCGGACGTATGAAGCGGCTGATGAAAGCGAGGAAGCAGAAGGGCCGAAGGCTGGCGTTACGATCTCGCCTTCGCCGCGTGACGCAGGCTGGTCAGCAGCAGAGTGGTTTCAGGGGCAGGATCATTCCGGGGCACAGCCGAACTTTAACGCTAATTTCAATCCACCGCCTGCTTTTGCACAGCAGCCAGCCGTAACTGGGCTTGGTCATGGCATTGCGCAGGAAAGGCAGCAGGGAGCTTCTGCCTATCAACAGGCGGAGGACTTTGGCTGGAGCCCAGGGGGACAACCGCAGCAGGCAGAGGAAACTTACATTCCGGCGGGGGCAGAGCAAAGCAGCTACGACACATCCCCGTGGCAGGATAGCGAGCTGGAGCGTTTGAACGAATGGCAGGAGGCGGAGGAAGCTGGTGCGGAGCAGCAAGCGGAGCCGGAGAAGCAGGAGATGCGCATTGCCTTTGGCAGCAAGGCGCCGGAAGCAACTGGAGCTCCTGCATCAGGCGTCGGGCTTGTGACGCTGCTGCAAACGAGCAAGCGCGAGCAATTAGCGCGGCAGGCTGAGCAGGAGGCGGCGGATTATGCGCTTGAGCAGACGAAGGCTCAGCAGCCGGCAGGCGATGAAATCGAGTGGCGCAATTTATTTTTGAAGCAATCCGATGAGCATGAATTCCGTAAAATCCGGGTATGCATCGTGCAGCGCGACGAGACGCTGGAGTCCATTGCAGTGCGCTACAGCTTGAACCCGCGTGAGATTTTGCTGTACAACGGCTTGAATGAGTCGGCGGTATCGGAAGGGCAGCTGCTTTATATTCCGTAGCAGCAGGCTGTTAAATAAAAGGAGCTTTGACCTGTGAAATAACAGTCAAAGCTCTTTTTTATGTGCCCAGCAAGTATAAAAGAGCTTGAATGTGCCTTGTTGTTTGACTTTTTTTCACAAAGAGGGTATTATTAAATAAATATGTCTTAAAGTCAACGAACGACGTTGAAGGGGAAGAGTACGCAGCCAAGCCTTCAGAGAGCGGAGCCGTTAGTGCTGAGAGTTCCGCAGGATTTTACTCGTACAAGTCGCCCTGGAGTTGCTTGAATCAAGCGGATTGTTATTCGTTAATTCAAGCCGGCCACAGCCGTTATCTGTTTGAGTGCCGTGCAGCTGCAAGACGCGCGGAACAAAGGTGGTACCACGGAAGCTAACCTTTCGTCCTTTGCTATAAGGGCGGAAGGTTTTTTTGTATTCAAAATTAAAGTAATGATGCCATTATGCGATATGTGGAGGATGGAGCTTATGTCTGAAAATCAAACGACGCCGGCGATGCCGACGACCTACGACCCGAAAGCTGCTGAACTGAAGTGGTATGACTTCTGGATGGATGGAAAATTTTTTGAAGCGGGCAAGCGCCCGGAAGCCAAGACCTATACGATCGTTATTCCCCCGCCGAATGTAACGGGAATTTTGCACATTGGGCATGCGCTCGATTTCACTTTGCAGGATATTCTCATCCGCTTTAAGCGGATGCAGGGCTTTGATGCTTTGTGGCTGCCAGGAACGGACCACGCAGGCATTGCGACACAGACGAAAGTGGAGCAGAAGCTCCGCGAGCAAGGACAATCCCGCTACGATCTGGGACGCGAGGCTTTTTTGGAGCAGGTCTGGGATTGGAAGGAGCAATATGCGGGAACGATTCGCGGCCAATGGGCAAAAATGGGGCTGTCGCTTGATTATTCGCGCGAACGATTCACGCTTGATGAGGGGCTGTCGAAGGCTGTGCGCGAGGTGTTTGTACAGCTTTACAAGAAGGGCCTCATTTACCGCGGCAAAAAAATCATCAACTGGGATCCGGCTGCTAGAACGGCTTTGTCCGATATTGAGGTTGAGCATAAAGAGCTGAACGGTCATTTGTATCATTTGCAATATCCTTTGAAGGACGGCTCAGGGCATATTACGGTTGCGACAACGCGTCCGGAAACGATGCTGGGCGATAGCGCGGTTGCCGTTCATCCTGAAGATGAGCGATACCAGCACCTCATTGGTCAAATGATCGTATTGCCGGTCATTGGACGCGAGATTCCGATTATTGGCGACGAATACGTTGACAAGGAATTTGGCTCCGGCGCTGTAAAAATTACGCCTGCCCATGATCCGAATGACTTCGAGGTTGGCCTTCGTCATGATTTGCCGCAAATTATCGTTATGGACGAGTCCGGCAAGATGAATGCGGAAGCTGGCCCTTATGCGGGACTGGACCGTTTCGACTGCCGCAAGCAGCTCGTGAAGGATTTGCAGGAGCAGGGCGTGTGCGTTCAAATCGAGGATCACGTGCATCAGGTTGGCCACAGCGAGCGCAGCGGTGCGGTCGTTGAGCCGTATTTGTCCACGCAATGGTTCGTTGAAATGAAGCCGCTCGCGGAGCAGGCGATTAATGCGCAAAAATCCGGCGAAGGCGTAAACTTCGTTCCAGACCGTTTTGAGAAAATTTATTTGCAATGGATTGAAAATGTACATGACTGGTGTATTTCCCGCCAGCTGTGGTGGGGACACCGTATCCCTGCTTGGTATTGCGACGCTTGCGGTGAAATGCATGTTTCCGACGAAGACGTAACGAGCTGTTCTTCTTGTGGCAGCACGGAGCTGCGCCAGGACGAGGATGTTTTGGATACATGGTTCAGCTCGGGTCTATGGCCATTCTCGACGCTTGGCTGGCCAGAGCAAACCGAGGACTTAAAACGCTTCTATCCGACGAATGTTTTGGTGACGGGCTATGACATTATCTTTTTCTGGGTATCTCGAATGATATTTACTGCACTGGAGTTCACAGATCAAAAGCCGTTTAAGGACGTGCTGATTCATGGTCTTGTACGCGATGCGAACGGCAATAAAATGTCCAAGTCGCTTGGCAACGGCGTCGATCCGCTCGAAGTCATTGAACAGTACGGCGCAGATGCGATGCGTTATATGCTATCGACAGGCAGTACACCGGGGCAGGATTTGCGCTTCCGCTTTGAAAAGGTGGAGCAGTCGCGCAACTTTGCCAATAAAATTTGGAATGCGTCGCGCTTTGCACTGATGAATTTGGAAGGCTTCACCGCAAGCGACATTAATATTACCGGCAAGCTGGGTACGGCGGATCGCTGGATTTTGCACCGTCTTAACGAAACCGTTCGCGAAGTAACCCGCTTGATGGACAACTACGAGTTCGGAGAAACGGGCCGCCAGTTGTACAACTTCATTTGGGATGACCTATGCGACTGGTACATCGAGTTTGCGAAGCTTAACCTTTATGGCAGCGATGAAGAAGCGAAACAAGCGACTAAATCGGTACTCGCTTATGTGCTTGATCGCACGCAGCGTCTGATTCATCCGTTTATGCCTTACATCAGTGAGGAAATTTGGCAGCATCTGCCGCATGAAGGCGAGACGATTACGCTTGCAGCATGGCCGGAATACGATGCTGCGCTGGAAGCGCCTGAAGCGGTGAAGGAAATGGAGCTGCTGATGGATATTATCCGTTCGGTGCGTAACGTTCGCGCGGAAGTAAACGTGCCGATGAGCAAAAAAATCGAACTGATGATTAAGCCGACGAGCGAAGCCGAGGCGATCATTTTGACCCGCAATGATGAGTTTGTCCGCCGGTTCTGCGGAACCTCGAAGCTGGAGGCAGGTCTTGCGTTAGCAGCTCCGGATAAGGCGATGAGCAGTATTGTTACGGGCGCAGAGCTGTACTTCCCGCTAGCAGGGCTGATTGATATTTCGCAGGAAATTGCCCGCCTTGAGAAAGAGCTTGCGACGCTGAACGGCGAAGTAACCCGCATTGAGAAGAAGCTCGGCAATGAGGGCTTTGTAGCGAAGGCTCCTGCGAAGGTCATCGAAGAGGAACGCTCCAAAATGAAGGATTATGCGGACAAACGCGATAAGGTTCAAGCAAGAATCGCGGATTTACGCGGATAGACACCGGGAAGAAAGAAGGCGTTTCTACGATGACGAATCAGCTCTCGGGCCAGCCGGAAAGCGGCGGGCTGCAGTCGTACCAGGAAGCAGTAGATTGGATAAATGGTCTTATTCCTTTCGGGATAAGGCCTGGTCTTGAGCGAGTCCTGCTCTTAATGGAGCGGCTGGGTAATCCACATCGCAGACTGAAATTTATCCATGTGGCTGGAACGAACGGCAAAGGCTCTACCTGTGCTTTTTTGACGAGCACGCTTATTAAATGCGGTTATGATGTAGGTACGTTTACATCGCCATACATTACGAAGTTTACGAATCGTTTTCAATATAATAACGCTGATATTGAAGAGCAGACACTGCTTGAACTGTCGAATGTGCTAAAGCCTGTCGTTGAGGAAATTGCGGCAACCGAGCAGGGCTCTCCGACGATGTTCGAGGTGTCTACGGCGCTGGCCATCTTGTATTTCGCGAAGGTAACGTATCCCGATTATGTCGTATGGGAAACGGGGCTCGGCGGACGAATGGACGTTACAAATATTGTGACGCCCGTTCTCTCCATCATTACCAATGTCGGGCATGACCATATGGATCGCCTTGGCGATACGCTGGAGAAGGTAGCGGCGGAAAAGGCGGGCATTATTAAGCCTGGCGTTCCTGTCGTGAGTGCGGTTACGCAGCCAGAAGTGATCGAAGTTATTCGGCAAAAGGCGATTGATAGCAAAAGCTCGCTGTATTTATTAGGCGAGCAGTTCAGCGAGACGGCGCTTTCGGTTCGCGAGGATGAGCAAACGTTCCGTTTCGATGGGCTTTTCCGCCCTATCCATCCGCTCACGATCACGCTGAACGGCGCCCATCAGCGCACGAATGCAGCGGTTGCAGTGATGGCGCTTGAGGTGCTTCGCCAATATGCGGCTCTCATCGTGGAGGATGATGCGCTGGAGGAGGGGCTGCGCCTTGCGGCATGGCCTGGACGTCTGGAAATGGTGTCGCATTCCCCGCGTATTCTCATTGATGGAGCGCATAATCCTGAAGGGGCGGAGACGCTTGCTGCTGCGCTAAAAACAACCTATCGCTATGATCGTTTAATCCTAATGATGGGTATGCTGGATAATAAGAATCATCGTGAGGTTATGAAGCATATACTGCCAATAGTAGATACGCTAATTGTGACCGAGCCTGATTTTCGCAACAAAAAAGATGCGCAGGCGCTGGCTGATCTCATACGTTCTGTGCAGGGGAAAGAGGCTTTTGAGCTGATTGTAGAGCCTGACTGGAAAGCGGCGCTTCAGCAGCTGCAGCATTTGACCGGGGAAACAGACCTTGGGGTTGTGACCGGAACGCTTTATTTAATAGCGGACGTTCGCGCCCGCTTATTGTACAACTCGGATTCTGAAAAAGGTTGGTGAACCGTCTTTGAATACAGCAAAACATGTTCATTTCATCGGAATAGGCGGTTACGGGATGAGTGCTATCGCCCGCGTCATGCTGGAGAAGGGCTATACGGTAACTGGTTCTGATGTCGCTCGTCAGGAACTCACAGAGAAGCTGGTGGCGAAAGGCGCAAAAATCTATATCGGTCATGAACCGGAAAATATTAAAGGTGCGGAGCTTGTTGTTTACTCCACAGCACTGACCAAAGACAATGTAGAGCGGTGCGCAGCGGAGGCGCTAAATATTCCGGTGCTGCATCGCTCCCAAATGCTTGCCCAGCTGATGAATGAAGGCAAAGGCGTTGCCGTTGCAGGCGCTCATGGCAAGACGACGACCTCGTCGATGATTGCCCTTGTGATGGAAAACTGCGGAACGGATCCAACCTACATTATTGGCGGCGAGATCGTAAACGTGGGTACGAATGCAAAAGCCGGAAGCGGCGAATACGTAGTAGCGGAGGCAGATGAGAGCGATGGCTCTTTCCTGCATTACCATCCGTCGATTGCGATTGTAACCAATATTGAGCCGGATCATCTGGAAAATTATGACGGTGATTTTGGCAAGCTGAAAGATGCCTACGTTCAATTTCTGTCGCAGGTAAAGCCGGATGGCAAAGCTATCGTATGTGCTGACGATGACAATATTGACGAGATCATTAGCAAGCTGTATGCAAGTCAATCGCTCGATCCATCTCAGCTCGTTACTTACGGCATTGATGGCGAGGCCCAATACAAAGCGGAGCAAGTCGTACTGGGTGACCGTAAAGTATCGTTCCAATTAACCCATCTAGGGAAGCTCTTGGGCGAGGTTGAACTGTCTGTACCAGGTAAACATAATGTATATAATGCGATGGCTACTATTATTACCTGTCTGGAAGCAGGGCTGCCATTTGCACAAATTGCGGGCGCTATTCGTGAATTCATTGGGGCCAAGCGTCGTTTCCAAGTGCTCGGCGAAGTAGAGGACATTCTCGTTATTGACGACTATGCCCATCATCCAACCGAGATCAGCGCGACGATCAGTGCTGCCAAAGCGACGGGCAAACGGATTGTAGCTGTGTTCCAGCCGCAGCGCTACACGCGTACCTATTTCCTTCTCGACCAGTTCAGCCGGGCGTTTCCGGAAGCGGACGAGGTCATCATTACCGACATTTATTCGCCAGCTGGCGAGCAGCAAATTGAGGGCGTCAACTCGCAGAAGCTGGTTGAGCTTATTAAGACGAACAGCAATGCGAATACGACTTTTATTGCAACCAAGGAAGAAGTGCTGGAGTATTTGAAGACAGCTGCTTCGGCTGGCGATCTTGTCATCACGATGGGAGCCGGCGATATTTGGAAAACAGCGGATGCTTTGGCTAAATGGTTAAAGGCAGGCCGTAAATAAAGCAGGTATCCACTGCATGAGGCAGCTCCATTAAACGCTGGAAAACGTGAAAATCGTTTTCCAGCGTTTTTTGTTGCGTAATAAGAAGGAGCTGCACCCAAACGATGGCAATGTCTTTGACGCCATTTAAATAAAGTTTTCCAATGAGCTAGCGCAGCATTGAGGGGCTGGATACAATTCCCTTAGATTTTTATAGCAAAAAAGGTTGTCGACTGTACGAAACTTGAGGTAAGCTGCGAATGTTATTTACGTATCCGTTTGTTCATAATCATAAATCTCTTAATTGTCTCATAGAGTAGGAATAGAAGAATGAGACAAGGAGAGAATGACATGAACTCAAAAAACCGCATTACGTACCGTTTCGACCAAGCCGGACAAGCTTCGCGCTCCGAAAACAAGCAGATGGCCGCAGCGGAGTCAGCTGTGGAAGTTCCAGCTGCTGCTGCGCAGCCTAGTGCTTCGAAGCAGGGAGATTTTGCGAGAGTCATCCCCTTATATAAAAATACAGCCTCTTATTCAGATGCGCAGTTCAGTCCATGGAGCACCCAGGTCGATGAGGAGATGGATCAGCTGGAGCAGTTGATTCGCGAGTCGGATCATCACTTGCCTGACGAATCTAATACAGTGACTGTTAATCGTACCTATTCGCCTGCCGATTCGTCCATAGCATCGAAAACATCCAGACATGTCGCAGACAATGAGCCGCCTGCTTTCGTTTCTGAAGAGCAGCAAAGAGTGGAGGAGAAGGGAGTATTTAATGACCTTCAACAGCAGGTGCCTTCTCTCGGCGGTTCTAAACGCAATAGCGATGCAATGGAGCATGGGCCAGAAAATACCCGCTATGGATGGGCTGATGACGGCCAGCGGCATTCGCCTGAGCTTGATTTAGGCAACCGTCCGGTTCGCTCGATACGCAGGCTTGGACATTCGCCATCTTGGATCAATGTTTTTTTATCGGTAGCAGGGGCGCTGGCAACGGGAGCCTTATTCGGTTATTTGCTGTTGTCTTTATTTTTGGATTCCTCCTCGCTTAGCTCTTCTAATCCAGCGGGCGGGCAGTCGAGCGCGGTCAGCGGGAATCCAGCATCGCAAAATGCGGGAAATGGCTTGGGCACGGGAGCAGGTGCGGGAAATAGCGGAAGCTCAGCTGCGCCGCTTGAAACGGTGGAACTGGCCATTCAGCCACAGGCCTACCATTTGCTGCAATATGGCGTATTTAGCAACTCAGAGGGCAGAGATGCCGCAATGGAGGAGCTGGCTAGCAGGGGACTTGCTTCTGCTGCTGCGACAACAGCAGACGACTTTCGGGTATATGCGGGGATGGCGGGCGATCGCAGCAGGGCAAATGCGCTGAGCAAAATGCTGCCTGGTACCGAGGTATATGTGAAAGAGCTTATTGTTCAGGCACCAGAGCAGTTTCCTTTTACGGGGAAGGCGGCAACTGCAAGCAGTTTTTTTGAGCAGACGAATGCCTTGATAAGCATGCTGGATGATTTGGCGCTGGCCCAACTGGAGCAGCCGGTTCTTGCGCCGCTTGGCGAAAATGCGGTGAAGGCTTGGCGGACGGAGCATCAAAAATGGACGCTCAGCATAAAGGCGATGGAGTCTGGGATTCAAGACGAGGCGGGTAAAGCGTCGATGGGTGCGGTTGTTCAAGCGGTAAATACAGCGGCTTCGTCGCTTACGGAATATGATAAAAATCCTTCTCAGGCGCACTTGTGGTCGGTGCAGCGAGCTCTAATGGAAGCGATCCTGACACAAAAATCGTGGTTTGAGACTATACGCGCATTGTAAACGGAAATCATACTAAGGTATAATAGAGAGCAGTTGTCATTACTTGGCGAGAGGCGTTGAACAATGAAGAAAAACGGCTGGATGTTATTGCTTTTCCTAGTGCTCGGTCTGCTTGCGGGGGCCTTGGTGGCACGCTGGCTGGAGTCGATACCGGGAATAACTTTCTTGACCAAAGCGATTGAGGCTTCGTGGTCTCCTGCCGTTGATTTGTATGTACTGAGCTTTACAATGACGATTAACTTCCAAATTAGCTTATTCAGTATTATTGGTGTTATAGTGGCTATATGGCTTTATCGCAAACTGTAAGTTTAAACGAAGGAGCGCTATACCTATGAATCCGATCAGCCAGTTCGTGCTGGCATCGTCGTCTCCGCGCCGGAAGGAACTGGTCGCCTCTCTTGACCTTTCCTTGCCGGTTTATATTTTGTCCTCGGAAGCGGACGAAAGTGTGCCCTCCGATTGGAGCCCCGAGCAAATTGTAGAACAGCTTTCCTTGCGCAAGGCGCGGGCAACGGCTGAGCTTTTGCGGATGCAGGGGAATACGGAACCCTCTATCGTCGTTGGCGCGGACACGATTGTCGTTGTGGATGGCCATGTGCTGGGCAAGCCAGCAGATGAGGCAGATGCTTTTGCGATGTTGAGCAGCCTACAAGGCAGAGCTCATGAAGTATATACAGGTGTAGCTTGTGTTTTAACGCATAATGGTGAACAATCCTCGGCTCATCGCATGACGAAGGTGCATATGAGGCCCCTTAAGGAAGACCAGATTAATCGGTATATAGCTACTGGAGAGCCGCATGACAAAGCCGGTTCTTATGGTATTCAAGGTTATGGGGCTACGCTTGTTGAGCGGATCGAGGGCTGTTATTTCAACGTTGTCGGGTTGCCGTTGTCACTGCTGTCAGATATGCTGGCGGCGTATCGCATACATGTATTTTGATCCACGTACTTCAAGCTAACTTACGAAAGCAGGGATGGGCATGGAGTCGCAGCGCCAATTTATTCGTGATGTCCCACAGGAAGAACGTCCAAGAGAGCGATTAATTAAATATGGGGCCGAAGCGCTCAGTCACACGGAATTATTGGCCATTCTTTTGCGAACGGGTACAAAAAAGGAATCAGTTGTCCATCTTGCGGGTAATATCATGAAGGAATGTGGCAATTTGCGCAACTTGATGGATATGAGTCTGGAAGAGCTGACAGCGATTCGCGGCATTGGCCCGGCGAAAGCGATTCAATTGCGCGCAGGACTTGAGCTCGGACGCAGAGTGTCTCGTACAGGCAATGGCGACGTTGTTACGGTGCGGAGGCCAGAGGATGCGGCGAATTATGTCATGGATGAGCTTCGTCATTTGAAAAAGGAGCATTTCGTCTGTCTTTTTCTAAATACGAAAAATCACATTATCGCCCAAGAGACGCTATCGATGGGGACGCTGAATGCGTCGCTCGTTCATCCGCGAGAAGTATTTCGTGCGGCTATTAAATGCAGCAGCGCCTCGCTCATTTGCGTGCATAACCATCCGAGCGGCGATCCTACGCCCAGTGCTGAAGACATTGCGCTGACGAAGCGGCTCGTCTCTGCTGGCGAGCTGGTAGGCATTGAAGTGCTGGATCATTTGGTGATTGGTGATGGAAGGTTTATTAGTTTGAAGGAACAAGGCTACATGTAATATAATAAGAAGGATTGTGGCATTTCAGAAGGGAGCACTAACATGTTTGGTGGTTTATCGAAAGATCTTGGCATTGACTTGGGAACAGCTAATACTCTTGTATACGTAAAAGGAAAAGGAATTGTCGTGAGGGAGCCGTCTGTGGTAGCCCTGCGTACCGATACGAAAACGATAGAAGCAGTTGGCGAGCAAGCGAAAAAAATGATCGGCAGAACGCCGGGCAATATTCGCGCAGTACGTCCAATGAAAGATGGCGTAATTGCCGACTTTGAAACGACAGCAACGATGATTAAATATTTTATCCGTTCAGCGCAAAAGCAGAAATCTTTGTTTCCGCGCCATCCGAACGTCATGATTTGCGTGCCGTCTGGCATTACTGCAGTTGAGAAGCGTGCTGTTGAAGATGCTGCGAAGCAAGCAGGTGCCCGCGAAGCCTATACAATTGAAGAGCCGTTCGCTGCAGCGATTGGCGCTGATCTGCCAGTTTGGGAACCGACGGGCAGCATGGTCGTTGATATTGGGGGCGGAACGACAGAGGTTGCAGTAATCTCGCTTGGCGGCATTGTAACAAGCCGTTCGATTCGCGTCGCTGGGGATGAAATGGATGAGTCGATTATCCAATATATTAAACGCTTTTACAATTTGATGATTGGGGAGCGTACGGCGGAGCAGCTTAAGATGGATCTGGGTACAGCAATGCCGCTTGATCCGCCGGAATCGGTGGAAATTAGAGGCCGTGATCTTGTATCCGGCCTGCCTAAGACGCTTGCGATAACATCGGATGAAGTAAGCGAAGCGCTTGCGGATACGGTGACAGCTATCGTAGATGCTGTTAAAATTACACTTGAAAAATGCCCGCCAGAGCTATCTGCGGATATTATGGATCGCGGCATTGTACTGACGGGCGGCGGAGCGCTGCTTCGCAATCTGGACAAGCTGCTGCAGCGCGAGACAGGCATGCCGGTCATTGTTGCGGACAACCCGCTTGACTGCGTAGCTATAGGTACCGGCCGTTCGCTTGACCATATTCATTTGTTCAAGAGCAGAGGTGGCTCAGGCGGTCGTTCGAGACGCTAGGAGAGCTTTCCGTCCATTAGGCAAAAATGAAAATGTGATTAGAACAGGCAGGTGATCGAGCTGTTTAAGCTGTTTAGAAATAAGCGCATGTTTATGCTTATGTTCGGGTTTATTCTGTTCATTGTGGTCATCGGCTTCTCGCTAAGTGACCGTAAGGAGCTGAGTATGCCGGAGAAGTTTATCGGAGATTCAGTCGGATTCGTTCAGCAATGGTTTTATGTGCCCGCTGCTTCAATAGCGGGTTTCTTTGAGGATATTGGCAAACTCCGGACGATTTATGAGGAGAATGAACAGCTGAGACTGACAGCAGCTGCTTACGCCCGCGACAAAATCGGCTATAACTTTTTACAGGAAGAAAATGAGAGTTTGCAGAAAAAGCTGAATTTTACAGAGCAGCAGAAAAAAATAAACCAATACAACTACCGGATTGCCCATGTCATTGCCATTGACAATAATCCATACAGCAAGACGCTGGAAATTAATTTAGGCTCGCTTAATGGCATAAAGCAGGATATGGCGGTTACGACAATTGATGGCATTATCGGTATCATCAGCCAAGTAAGGCCGAATACGGCAACCGTCATGCCGATTACGGAGCTGGATGACAAGTCGCCGACTTCCAATGCGATTGCGGCGACTATTCTCGGCAAAAGCGACTCTTTCGGCATGGTTACCAGCTATGATGATGAGACGCAGCGGTTAATTATGACGAGAATCGCCGAGAACGACAAAATGATTGTGGGTGACCTGGTTGTTACTTCAGGGAGCGACAGCGTTTATCCGCGTGGTCTTGTAATTGGAACAGTAGAGACGAAGGAAGAAGGCAACTTTGGCTTGACATATACGGCTTCTATTGAGATGGCAGCTAATTTTAACCAGCTTAAAGAGGTGTTTGTCGTCGAGGTCACTGCATCGGAGGATGCGGGCAAATGAGTATGATGAGCACAAATCGGCTTATCCTGCTGTTGTTTCTGCTTTTTATTATAGAAGGCAGCGTTATGCCCTGGATCATTCCGGCGGATTATTCGAGTAAAATTATCCCGCATTTCAGTTTTGTCTTTATCTTATATGCTGCTCTGTATAGTGGCCGCCATCGCGCATTGCTGTTTGGTTTAGGTATCGGACTTATTCAGGATATCGTCTATTACGGTCATTTGCTCGGTGTTCATACGTTTATGATGGGGCTGATCGGCTATTTTGCCGGACTGCTGTTCGATCGCCGCCGCAGCACGCTGCTCACTTGCCTGTCCGTCATTGGCTTTGCATGCATCGCATACGATTCAGCCGTTTATTTCATTTATTCGCTTTTCCGGTTGACGGAGGAGTCGTATGCATACGCGCTGCTGGATCATATTTTGCCTAGCTTATTTTTGCAGCTTGCCTTTGCCTTGATTATTTATGTGCCTGTTCGAAAGCTGTATGAGCAGGATGCGAAGCTTAATCAGGACCAGGATGAGGAATAAATTGGAGGAAAAAGCAGGAATTCGATTGTTTCGAAAAGAATGCAATACGTTGGGGAGGGACAATCGTGGCCGAAAAGCAGCATATTATGATTAAAGGCGTCAAGGAAGGTCTCGTGTTCCTTCTCGACGATAGTTGTGAGCTTGATTTATTACTTGATGAGCTGCACTACAAGCTTGAGAAAACCCATCAGCAGCTGCTCACCGGCCCGCTCGTACACGTCCATGTCAAGCTGGGAACTAGACAGCTCGGCGATGAGGATAAAGAACGGATTCGATCGGTCATTCGCGCGCAGGGCAATCTGATTGTACAATCGGTGGAATCGGAGTCCGCGGCAGGCAGCCAGCCGTCGCAAGCGTCGCCGGGTATTCAGCTCATTAGCGGAATTATTCGATCGGGCCAAACGATGGAGCGTGAAGGCGATTTGCTGCTGACGGGGGATGTAAACCCGGGAGGAACGATTATAAGCACCGGCGATATTTATGTGATGGGCGCGCTGCGCGGCGTTGCTCATGCGGGTGTGAACGGCCGAACGGATGTTATTATTGCGGCATCGCTGATGCGGCCGACGCAATTGCGCATAGCAGATATTATTAGCAGGCCGCCGGAGGAATGGATGTCGGGCGATCCGGCGATGGAATTTGCTTTTTTGAATGAGGGAACGATGCAAATGGATAAAATTTCGCAATTATACCGTTTACGCAATAATCCGATTATGTTAAGAGGGGTGTAACTTATGGGAGAAGCGATTGTTGTCACATCTGGAAAAGGCGGCGTTGGCAAGACGACTACGTCCGCTAATCTGGGAACGGCACTGGCTCTGCTTGGCAAGAAGGTATGTATGGTTGACACCGACATCGGACTGCGTAATTTGGATGTTGTTATGGGACTGGAAAACCGCATTATTTATGATCTTATCGATGTGGCAGAAGGCCGCTGCCGCTTGAATCAAGCGCTGATCAAGGACAAGCGCTTTGACGAGCTGTACATGCTGCCAGCTGCCCAAACGAAGGACAAAAATGATGTATCGCCCGAACAGGTCAAAGACATGGTGCTGGAGCTAAAGAAGGAATTTGATTATGTCATTATTGATTGCCCAGCCGGAATTGAACAGGGCTTCCGTAATGCCATTGCTGGTGCGGATCGCGCTATTGTCATTACAACACCAGAAAATGCTGCCGTGCGCGATGCAGACCGGGTAATTGGCCTGCTTGAGAAAGAAGGCATTGCCGCTAAAATCATCATTAACCGCATTCGCCAGAACATGGTGAAGAGCGGCGAGATGCTCGATATTGATGAAATTTGTCAGGTGCTTGCCGTTGATTTGCTCGGTATCGTGCCGGACGATGAGAAGGTTATTAAATCCGCAAATACGGGGGAGCCCACCGTAATGGACCCTTCCTCGCGCGCGGCGATTGCTTACCGCAACATTGCCCGCCGCATTTTGGGTGATATGGTTCCGCTCATGCTGCTAGACGAGAAGGCAGGCGCCTTCAAACGGTTCCGCAAGTTTTTGGGAATAGGATGATTGCCTTGTGCTAAATAAATTCAAAAAAATTGACTGGGGTATTATTGCAATCCTGGTTTGTCTGATGGTTATTAGTTTGTTTGTTATCCATAGTGCAACTTTTCATGATACGAATTATGCTGGTTCAGAAAATAAAATGATGATATTTTATGCAGTAGGCTTTTTTATTGCTATTTTTGCCGCATTGTTTGATTATCGTATTTTACTGAAAACCTGGCATATATTGTACGGATTTGGTGTTACATTGCTCATAATGGTATATTTCTTCGGCTCTGTCATCAATGGAGCGAAAGGCTGGTTTAAGCTCGGCAGTTTTTCCTTTCAACCGGCAGAGATCATGAAAATCTTTTTGATTATCGGTATTGCCTACATTATGGGAAGAAGAAAAGGCGATAGATTAGGCTTTTCTCAAGATTTATTACCGATAGCAGCCTTTTCCCTATTGCCGTTTGCGCTTGTAATGATGCAGCCCGATTTAGGAAATGCGATTATTTATTTGGTTATTGTGCTCGGAATGCTTTGGATTGGAAATGTTAAATATAAGCATGTTCTTGTAGGGCTTGCTGTCGTTGTCGGCGGTTTGATCTTGTTCATGACGCTGTTTAATATGTTCAATACGGAAATATATACTTATTTGAAAGAAAAAGAATTAACGCACTGGTATAATCGGATTAATACGTTTATGCATCCTGAGGAAGCATCTGCTGATGCAAGCTATCAATCCCAAAATGCTAAAATTGCAATAGGCTCCGGCGGGCTTACGGGGGATGGCTATCTTCAGGGCGAGATGAAAAATGGGAAGTTCATTCCTTACCCGTATTCGGATTCCATTTTTGCTGTCATCGGCGAGGAGTTTGGGTTTCAGGGGGCAGCTGTATTATTGCTGCTGTATTTCCTGCTCATTTATCGAATTATAATAATCGCCTTCAAATGTCATGATTTACGGGCATCCTATATGACGATAGGCATCGCGTCGATGTTCGTATTCCAGATTTTCCAAAACATCGGCATGATGATCGGCCTAATGCCGATTACCGGCATCACGCTGCCATTCATCAGTTACGGCGGCACTTCACTGCTGCTGAATATGATTTGTATTGGTATCGTATTCAGTATAAAGGCCCATCAGGAAGTGTATGAGCTGGCTGAATAACCACATAAGCTGCTGCTTGGAAGGGCGCTGCCATTCTCTGTGAAGAGAAGGCGGCGTTCTTTTTCTTTTTGCCTGCTGGATTTGCATACTTGTCCGTGTTTCCTCATAAGGATGTAGAAGGAAACAAGCTCTCTGACAAGCGAGAGGGGGAGGAACGGATGATGGATACGAAGGAAGCGGTGCGTAAGCGCCGAGAAGAGAAAATTAGACGATTGATGGAGCAGCCCGTTCGGGATGGATTCATGCAAGAGCGGCTTTCAAGAGTGGAATACAGTGTGCCGGCTGTGCCGCCGTCCTATCCCGTGTTGGATGAGGAGGAGAGGGATCCGGAGAAATTGTGGAAAGAGAGCCCAAATCCTTGGGATGGCTGGACGCAGATACAGGATGATCAGCGAAGCCGGACGAGCCGTATCGATTATCGATACAGAAATGAGCCGGGAGAACCGCCGTATGCGGAACCGCCAAAAGGGGGACGACCACATCCATTTTTTCGTGAGCTGCGCTGGAAAATGATTGCGGCTGCTGTATTGTTCGCCGGCATATGGGGCTTATACCAGACCGATGAGGAGTGGGCATTGGAGAGCCGAACATATGTGGCACAGGCGCTTCATGATGAGCTGGATTTTGCAAGTGCGGCCAAATGGTATAAAGAAACGTTTGCAGGAGCGCCGACGTTTATTCCGATTTTTCAAGAGGAGCAGAAGGAGGCAACGGCTGCCGAAGGGACTGTCAAGCTGCCTATCGTTGCTCCGCTTGAGGGCGGTGCTATCGTACGTACATTTGCCGAGCTGCTGAATGGTGTTGAGCTTGCAGGGTCATCGGAGGAAGCAGTAAATGCGGTGGAAACGGGCAGAGTGCTTGTAGTCTCGGAGCCATCGGATGATGGAGTAACCGTCGTAGTTCAGCATGCGGATGAACGAGTCAGCGTATATGGCAAGCTAGGATATGCATCGGTTGGCGTGAATGATTGGGTGGAAGCGGGCGACCAGGTCGGGAGCCTGCGCAGAGCAAGCGGCGAGGAGCCGAGCCTGCTTTATTTTGCAATTAAGCAAAACGACCGCTATATTGATCCGGTAAGCGTGATCCCGCTTGGTTAAATGGAGGGGCATTCGCTGGTCGGTGCATCCGTTGTTTGTGCTGGTAATGGCGGCCTCGGTATTAACAGGTTATTTTGTCGAGCTGTTTACCTTGTTTTCAATCGTTATTGTCCATGAAGCTGGTCATGTGCTGGTAGCGCGTTATTTCGGCTGGCATATTCGTGAAGTTAAGCTGCTGCCTTTCGGCGGTGTGGCTGAAGTGGAGGATGCGGGCAGCCTGCCAGCAGGAGAGGATGCACTCGTAGCGATAGCCGGACCGCTGCAAAATGTATGGATGGGACTAGCTGCCTGGGGTTTCGGCCAGTTGGGGCTGTGGGATTCCGAATGGTCGGCCTATGTCGTTAATGCCAATATGATGATTGGCTTATTCAATTTATTGCCGATTTATCCGCTTGATGGCGGGAAGCTGCTGCAGGCTGCCCTTAGCTATAGCTTGAGCTTTTACAGCGTCATGCGCTGGACGGCACGCATCAGCCTTGTGCTCAGCAGCTTGATGATCAGCGTTTCACTGCTGGGGCTGCTGCGTCCCGGCGGCGGTATTCAAATGAATCTGCTCGTCATTGGAACGTTTCTGTTTATGACGAACTGGACCTATAATCGGAGCATCCCGTATTTATTCCTTCGCTTTCTCATGCATCGGGACCAGGTAGCCATCCGTAAAATGGCGCAAGGCGTGCTTGCCAGCCCTATCGTGGTGGATGGCAGGCACTCTGCGGTTTATGCCGTTCGTTTGCTGTGGCGCGAGCGGTATCACCTGTTTTATATAATGGAGCGCGGCTCCAGCATAGCCAGGGTGGCTCCGGAGCAGCGTATTGTGGACCGTTATTTGCTTGAGCGCAACCCGAACCGGCCTGTTATTGAGCTGCTGCCTTAAGGAATCCAAAAACAGATAAGGAACTGTCGCCGCGACTTGTGTTAATATAAAAGAAAACGTGAGAGCTGGCGGGTGATGTTTGAGAGATGAAGCAAATGTTGATGCACAGTGACGGAGAAATGCTTCAAACAGCTGTTTTGCAGGATGGCCGGCTCATGGAATTTTTTATGGAACGGTCGGAGAAAAGCGGCCTCGTAGGCAATGTCTACAAAGGGCGTGTCATTAACGTATTGCCTGGCATGCAGGCGGCATTCGTAGATATTGGCCTTGGCAAAAATGCTTTTCTTTATATAGATGATTTATTGCATCCCAATTTGGAAAAGCAGCCAGAAACGAAACCCTCGATTGAAGAGCTCGTTCGGCCAGGTCAAGAGCTTATTGTACAGGTGATGAAGGAGCCGCTTGGCGGCAAGGGGGCCAGGGTGACGACCCATTTTACATTGCCGGGGCGCTGGCTGGTACTCATGCCGCAGGCTGGATATGTAGGCGTTTCGAGAAAAATTGCTGCCGACAGCGAGCGTGCCAGACTGCGCAATGTTGGCGAACAGCTGCTGCAAGGCGAGGAAGGCATCATCCTTAGGACAGCGGCCTCGGGAGAAACCGAGCAGTCGCTTGCCGCTGATGTTGCCCAGCTTCGCGCTAACTGGGAACGTATAATAACCCAGGCAGAGGTAGCCAAAGCACCAATGGGCCTTCATATGGAAGCCGGGCTGCTGCGGCGAATTGTCCGCGATACGCTGGATATGGAAGTGGAAGAGGTATGGATTGATGATGCATCCCGTCTGCAGGAAGCAGCTGCGCTGCTGAGGGAAATGACACCCCAGCTCGAGAAACGGCTCAAGCTGTATGACAAGAATGCCTCGCTTGCGCTTTTTGACGCTTTTGACGTCACTAGGCAGGTCCATGAAGCATTCCAGCCGAATATTCGGCTCGCAAGCGGCGGCTCTCTCATATGGGGAGAGACGGAAGCTTTAACTGTTATTGATGTGAATACGGGCAAATTTACAGGTGCTACGAATTTAGAAGATACGGTTTTCCGCACGAATCTAGAGGCGGCTGATGAGATTGCCCGGCTGCTGCGGCTTCGTGATGTGGGCGGCATCATTATTATTGATTTTATCGATATGGAAAATGAATCAAACCGTGAGCGGATTATGGCGCGCCTGAATGAATGGGCGAGGCGGGACCGGACAAAATGCTCGGTCGTTGGCTGGACAAGGCTAGGGCTTATGGAAGTGACCCGCAAAAAGGCGCGGGAGGGTGCGGCGGGCCAGCTGACAGAGCGCTGCCCGTGCTGCGGAGGAAGCGGCAGGAAGTCGCAGGCTTAAGCATGAAATAACATTATGAAGATGGTATGTGCAAATGAAGAAAGCGACCACAGGAGGGCCTCCCCTCCAGTGGTCGCTTTTGCTGATTTCAGCAGGCTGAAGCTAATTTGGTTGTTCACCTGGAAGCATAACGCGCAATGACTAGTACACGCGGTAACTAGTGATTCGCTCATTTTGAGCGGATCATTTTTTCATAATCGGAATCCACACTTCGCAGTGGTAATCCTCGGCGCAAGTATCGCCTTCGAAATAAACCTCCAGCTCCGGGCCTCCAGAATGCTCATAGCCAGTTGCGGGAAACCATTCCTGGAATATCCGGCGGAATACGTTTTGAAGCGAATCCGGCAGAGGACCGGTCGAAGTGAATATGGCCCATGTAGCCGCAGGAACGGTGCGGGCAGTATATTTCTTTTCAGAATCAGCTTCATCAGGCGTCACTTTAGTGGCAATCATATAGGTAAAGGTTTCTTTATCGGGCTGGCCGTCCAGGCAGACACCGATAATAGCCCCGTCTCCTTTGGAGTACAGCTCGGCGGGCGCGTCGCTATGGTTGAATGCCTCCCATAGTTTAGGGATGTCGATGAAATTTTGTCCGTTCTTACAGCTTACTTCATAGGACAAGCCGACAATTTGAAAAGCTTCTTTTTCCACGATCCGATAATCCATGTCCTTGTCTCCTTTCAATGATAGCTGGAATGAAATGCGGGGGAAGGCTTTCAATGAAACGCCTAGTGCTCTCGCTTCCGACGGCGAAATGCCATGAATGCGGCGAAACGCCTTGGAAAATGATTCTGGGGAATCATAGCCGTATTTTAAAGCAACATCTACGACTTTAATGGCGCTTGACGTCAGCTCCTGTGCCGCGAGTGTTAGCTTGCGCCTGCGAATATATTCCGCTACCGTCATTCCCGTCAGCATGTGGAACATCCGCTGAAAATGGAATGGCGATACATAGGCGGCTTTGGCGATTTCGGCGATGTCGAGGCGCTCCTCCATTTTTTGCTCCATGAGGTCGAGCGCATCTTTCATTCGAAGTATGGCATCCATGCCGCAAAACCTTCCTTTGCTTTTAAATGGTAGCATGAACGATGAGCCGTCTGCCTGTCATTGCGTGCTCGCCTCAGACAGATGCTTTTGCATAAAAAGCGTTCGATAAGACTGGCCTCATTATACAAAATTAAAATTATTGGGACAATGAAGCGGGAGAAATCGTTTTATTGCTAGACATTTGCGGAGAAAGGAGGTTGCTTGATTCTATTTTGTATGCTAAAATGTTCAAGTATGTCTGATTGTTATATACAGCGGACTTGCAGATACCGCTCCGATCGGGTACAAGCAATAGCAGCCCATGCTGCCATTCACCTGGATTAGGCGAGTCTTCGACAATAAGGAGGTGCACTCACAATGTTCGCAATTATCGAAACTGGCGGCAAGCAATACAAAGTTCAGGAAGGCGATGTGCTTTTCATCGAAAAACTGAACGCCAATGCAGGCGAAAGCGTAACGTTTGATCGCGTGTTGGCTGTATCCGGTGCTGACGGTCTTGTAACTGGTACTCCAGTTATTTCCGGCGCTACTGTTTCTGCTACTGTTGAAAAACAAGGCAGAGGCCAAAAGATCATCGTTTACAAATACAAAGCCAAAAAGAACTACCGTCGTAAGCAAGGTCATCGTCAACCGTACACAAAAGTAACGATCGGCAAAATCCAAGCGTAAGAGGATTATTATGATCACGGTTACGATTGTACGAAATGCTGACAAGCGGATTACATCGTTTAAGATTAAAGGTCATGCGAAGTATGCGAAGCTCGGCAAAGACATTGTCTGCGCTGGCGTATCGGCTGTATCAGTCGGTACGGTCAATTCGATTGAAGCTCTGGCAGAGGTGAAGCTTCCTTATGCAATGGACAATGGATGGCTATCATCGGATATTCCGGTTTTAGCTGATCAGGAAACCACTCTTAAGGTGCAGCTGCTGCTGGAGTCGATGATCGTGATGCTTAATACGATTGCAGAGTCCTACGGAAAATATGTTGTGATTAAACAACAATCTCTTGAATGAGGGAGGGAAATCTCATGTTGAAACTGAATCTTCAGCTTTTCGCTTCGAAGAAAGGTGTAGGTTCCACAAAGAACGGACGTGACAGTCAATCGAAGCGTCTTGGCGCTAAACGTGCTGACGGTCAAACCGTATCTGCTGGAAGCATCTTGTTCCGCCAACGCGGAACAAAAATTCACCCAGGAACTAACGTAGGCATCGGCAAAGACGATACGCTTTATGCGAAAGTCGAAGGCGTTGTGAAGTTTGAGCGTTGGGGACGCGATCGCAAAAAAGTGAGCGTGTATCCAGTGGACCTGGCTCCAGTAGCCGCAGCAGTAGAAGCATAATAGCAGCAAATGCCCCGGCCTCGCGTGTAGGCCGGGGCATTTGCTGCTTAAAGACCTATCGGCTAATGCAGCGACATGTTATACTGAATTAGCTGGGAAACATGCGGAAGAAAGTGGGATCAATGAATGGATCGCATTAAATCGGCAAAGCACATCGCGGCTTTTTCTATTGTGCTTCCGGCTGTGGCTATGCTTGTATGGCCTTCGTCAGTCTGGCTGCTTGTGCTTTTCATGCTTTGGTTTGCGGCTGTTGCAGCCATCTGGATTCGCTCGGAGCGGCGTGAGCACGCGAAGCAGCTCGCGCTTACGATACACAGCCTGCAGGCCGCGGGGATGAGGACGCTTAACCATCATCGGCATGACTGGATGAACGACCTGCAAGTGCTATATGGCTACACACGGATGCAGAAACCGGATAAAACGGTGGAATATGTGGAGAAAATAAGGGCAAAGATGCTTACGGAGAGCCAAATTTCAAAGCTTGGGGAGCCAGCACTCGTCAGCTACATCCAGGGCTTTCGTACACTGACAAGCTCGCTTGAGCTGAAGGTGGACATTGAGCAGGATTTGAATTTAGTTGAGCTGCCGCTTGCCAGCACCGAAATCTCCGAAGCATTAATTGGCATAATGAATGGCTATCGTCTGGCGGTTAAGCCTGGTTTTGGCGAAGTCGCCGTACTTACGCTGGCACTGGATTGGGACGGGCAGCAGCTCCACGTTGCTTTCGATCTGGAAGGCGAGCTAATTGACGAGCAACAATTGAAGGATCAAATAAAACAGCAGTTGAAAGGCGCGACTCTGCAGGCGGTCGATATTGAACATCCGCAGGAGGAAATACGGCTTAAGGCGGAAAAGCGCGCTTGAACGGGGGCACAACATGTTTGTCGATAAAGCGAAAATATTTGTAAAAGGCGGCAACGGCGGCGACGGCATCGTCTCCTATCGTCGTGAGAAATACGTACCGGAGGGCGGACCTGCCGGTGGCGATGGCGGTAAAGGCGGAAATATTATTTTCCGTGTAGATGAAGGCTTGCGCACGCTGATGGATTTCCGCTATCAGAAGCATTTTAAAGGCGAGCGCGGCGAGCGCGGCAAAGTGAAGAGCATGCATGGTGCAGGTGCGGATGATATGATCGTACGCATTCCTCCCGGCACGATCATTATTGACGATGACTCGCAGGAAATCATTGCCGACATGACACGCCATGGCCAGGAAATTATTGTAGCAAAGGGCGGACGCGGCGGACGCGGCAATACAAGGTTTGCAACGATTAACAACCCGGCTCCGGATATTGCCGAGACGGGTGAAGAAGGCCAAGAGCGCTGGATTGTGCTTGAGCTTAAGGTAATGGCAGACGTAGGTCTGGTCGGATTCCCAAGCGTAGGCAAGTCCACCTTGCTGTCGGTCGTATCCGGGGCCAAGCCGAAAATCGGCGCGTATCATTTTACAACGCTAACGCCGAATTTAGGGGTTGTAGACGTTGGTGATGACCGCAGCTTCGTAATGGCGGATTTACCGGGATTAATCGAAGGAGCGCATGAGGGCGTAGGTCTGGGGCATGAGTTTTTACGCCATGTCGAGCGTACTCGCGTAATCATCCACGTGCTGGATATGTCCGGCTCTGAGGGGCGCGATCCGTTTGAGGATTGGCTGCAAATCAATGAAGAGCTGGTGCTCTACAATGAGAAGCTGGCCGACCGACCGCAAATTATTGCGGCTAACAAGATGGATATGCCGGAAGCGGCCGAGCACTTGGAGATGTTTAAGCAGCAGCTGGATGAAGTGCGCGGCGAGAAGGAATACCTTATTGTGCCGATGTCTTCTTTGACGAAGCAGGGTGTTCAGGAGCTGTTGTACAAGGCGATGGATACGCTGGAGTCGGTTCCAGATGATCTGGAAATCGAAGAAGTGAAGGATGTTACCGAGCGCAAGGTGTTTACGTTCGAGAAACGCGAGGAATCCAGCTATACGATTCGCAAGGAGAACGAGCTGTACGTTGTCGAGAGCGAAAGCATCGAGAAATATTTGAAGCGTATGAAGGTCACTTCGTATGACTCGGTCATGCGTTTTGCCCAAATTATGCGGAAAATGGGTGTGGATGCAGCGCTGCGCAAGCATGGCGCCAAAGATGGCGACACGGTGCAAATCGGCGATTTCACCTTTGAATTTTTCGAAGGCAGCGACTATATGGCTTAATCGAATATTGGCACAAGGAGACGGCGCAAGCCGTCTTTTTTTGTGCACATTGAGCTGTATTTTCAGAAATTGGCGCTAAAGCTGTTACAACCTGCTCAAAAAGGTGTAATAGCTATACAGAGCAACATATTGATTCGGCGTAAATGAGGCATATGCAAGTAGAGAAAAGTGTTGGGAGGTATGCTGAATCAGTAGAATGCATGGCTTAGGCAGCAGAAGCTGCGATGCCAAGGAAAATAGCAGTTGAAGGGATGTTAAACGTAATGAAAAGAAGCAAAGTACTCTCCTTAATTACAATGGTGAGTATTTCCGTATGGCTTGGAGCTTGCAGCGAGGAGGCGGGGGATGGAGGGAGCAGTGCCCCAGCTTCAGTGGACCAGACATGGCCCGAGATGGCAGCAGCCGTTCCACAAGAAGCGCTTTCGGAGCCGGAGGCAGACGAGCTGCCAGCGAGCAGTGAACCGTCTTCGGCTATTGCGAGACCGGCTGATCTGCCAAGCGATTTTCCGATTCCCGATGATGCTGTTTTCATGACTTCCTCGAAATCGGTAAATGAGGGAAAAAAAGTGATATTGTTCAATTTTACGACGAAAAAGTCGATGGATGAGCTAGCTGACCTTTATCAAGCTTATGCGATAGATAAAAAGCTGGAAGACGGCAGTGTGACGTTTGCAGATTCGAAGCTTATGATTGAGGGCTCAATCGATAAAACAGATTCCATTTGGCTGTTGGGTACGACACTTTCAGAAGCCGGCGTTTCACAAATTACGGTGACCTGGTCGGAAAATTGACTGCGTTGAGCCTCAGCTACGAGGACTGGCTGAAACCGCGTCATTGATATATTTGGAAATGGTGAATGCTGGCCGTCTCCTGCTTTATGTGGTAATATTGCTTTTGCTCGCCATTAATGAGCTTAACGATTTTATTGTCATGCTTATTTTAAACAGGAAGCTGCTGCTGTCATGAAGATTTTCATATGAAATGAGAGGATGTTAAAACATGAAAAAAAATAGATGGTTTTCTTTATTGTCTGTTGTTATTATAGCGGGTGTCGTAAGCGCCTGCGGCAATAATGCTGCTGGTGGAACCAATACAGCTCCACAGGAAACAGCGAGCGTAGCGCCGGGAAATACAGCGGAAAGCGCAAGCCCTGGAGCGGAAGCGACGCCAAGCGATGCTGCTGCATCACCAGCTCCTTCAGATGAGGGAAAGACAGAAACAAAGGGTGACGGAGAATCGTCTGCAAGTGCAAGACCCGATTATTTGCCTGCCGATTTCCCGATTCCCGATGATGCGGTTATTACAAATTCGACTGAAAATATCGATAACGGCAAAAAATCGGTTTTGCTTGTTTTCAAGACGAAGGAAGACTTCGCCAAGCTAGGCCAATCCTATAAAGATTATGTAAATGAAAAAGGGCTGGAGGACGGCGCCCAGACGATCGATGATAAAAATATTATTATTCAAGGAACGATTTCCGGCTCCGAATTTATTTCAATCATCGGCGGTAAACTAGCTTCAGAAGAAGGAGTTTCCGAGCTGACTGTAAGTTGGACAGAGCAGTAGACCGCGCTGCATGCGAGCCAGACGCTTTGCCGTGATAACGGCCCGTTATATGTAATTGAATCCGTTCCCTGCGAAGCTTGTCTTTGCAGGGAACGTTTTTTTTTGAATACTATTCCCGTTTAAAAGCGGATTATCATTTAAACCTATTGCCCCAGCCTTATGATTCCGCTATAATGTCCTTTATAGAAGAACAAATGTCTTTTTAGGGGGGACGGAAGTGACGCAGCGGTATTTTGCTGTACGGGAGGATATGCTGCCGGAAGCCATTCTCAAGACATTGCAGGTAAAGGAAATGCTTGCCAGAGGCGAAGCGGCAACGGTGCATGAGGCAGCCGAGAAGGCGAACCTGAGCAGGAGCGCTTTTTATAAGTATAAGGATGGCGTTTATGCGATGCATCAGATTAACCGTGAGCGGCTGGTGACGATTTCTATGGAGCTGGAGCATCGTTCGGGCGTGCTGTCAAAGGTGCTGTCGCTCGTGGCGACGCATGAAGGCAATGTGCTGACTATGAACCAAAGCATTCCCCTGCAAGGACTTGCCCATGTGGTCATTTCAGTTGACGTTTCCCAGCTCAGCGGGGATTTGGACTCTTTAATGGATGTTATTCGCAGCCAGCAGGGCGTACGTAAAGCCGCCGTAATCGGGCAAGGCTGATGAAATAGAACGTTATATTATTGAAGGATAAATGGAGGGAATCATATGAAACCAATTAAAGTAGGTTTGTTAGGGCTTGGAACAGTAGGAACAGGTGT
Source organism: Paenibacillus sp. JT22N15 (assembly GCF_059383755.1). Classification (NCBI taxonomy): domain Bacteria; kingdom Bacillati; phylum Bacillota; class Bacilli; order Caryophanales; family Paenibacillaceae; genus Paenibacillus; species Paenibacillus sp. JT22N15. The sequence goes on from NZ_JBXENV010000017.1 coordinate 167,305, forward strand.
CGTCCGCATCGTGGAAGGACATCAGGAGGATCTGCAAAGCCAGACCGGTTCGGCAATTGAAATTGCGAAGGTGCTGGTCAGCAACAAAAGCAAAGCGCGCGACATTTCGATCGACCCGTCCAAGCTGACAGAGGACCCTTGGGAAATTATCCACAATCCGGACATTGATGTGATCGTCGAAGTAATGGGTGGAATTGAACAGACGAAGCAATATATTATTGAAGCTTTATCGCGCGGCAAGCATGTAGTGACTGCCAATAAAGATTTGATGGCGCTGCATGGAACGGAAATACTGGCTGTTGCTCAGGAGTACGGCTGCGATGTGCTTTATGAAGCGAGCGTAGCTGGCGGCATTCCGATTATCCGCACTTTAATCGAAGGCTTCTCCTCCGACCGGATAACTAAAATTATGGGTATCGTTAACGGCACGACGAACTATATTTTGACGAAGATGAGCCAGGAAGGCGCTTCGTACTCCGATGTGCTTAAGGAAGCCCAAGCGCTCGGCTATGCGGAGTCCGATCCGACCTCTGACGTTGAGGGACTGGATGCTGCGCGCAAAATGACGATTTTGGCGACGCTTGGCTTCCGTGCCAATGTGGCCTTGGATGATGTATCCGTTCAAGGGATTTCATCGGTCAGCCGTGAAGACATCCAATATGCGAAGCGCCTGGGCTATGAGCTTAAGCTGCTTGGCATCGCAGAGCGTCAAGATGACGAATTCAGCATTAGCGTACAGCCAACGATGGTTAAGCATTCGCATCCTATCGCGTCAGTCAATGGCGTATTCAACGCCGTATATGTTCATGGCGAAGCGGTTGGAGAAACGATGTTTTATGGTCCGGGCGCTGGCGGCATGCCTACGGCTACCTCGATTGTTGCCGATCTCGTTGCCGTTGTGAAAAACTTGAAGCTTGGCGTTAACGGCAAGCAAAATATTATGACCTATAAGGAGAAGAAGCTCAAAACCGATGAGCAAATCTCCTCAAAATATTTCCTGCTTCTCCATGTAGCAGATCGCGCAGGCGTGCTAGCGCGCATTACTCAAGTATTTGCAGACTTTGAGGTAAGCTTGGAATCGGTTCTGCAACAGCCGAATCCTGTCAATCCAGAGGCGGAAATTATCGTCATTACGCATGATGCGAATAAAGCAGCGATGCAGAAGGTATTGCAAACCTTTGAAGAGCTGGATGTTATCCGCAAGGTGAAAAGCGTGTATCGCGTTGAAGGTTAAGCCAACACTAGCAATCGAAGGAGCTTTATAACGTTATGAATAACCGTCGTGTAATCGTAAAGGTGCCTGCGAGCACTGCTAATTTGGGTCCAGGCTTCGATACGCTGGGCATGGCGCTTTCCCTGTATGCTTGGGTTGAAATGTCGGTTGCTGAGCATACGGTTTTTCGCTTGTACGGAGACGAAATGACAGGTATCCCTGAGGATAAGTCAAACTTGATTTATAAAGTGGCGCAGCTTGTATTCAAGGAAGCGGGCGTACAAGTACCAGAACTGGACATTGCGATGTACAGCAATATTCCGCTTACACGCGGACTTGGCAGCAGCGCTTCAGCTATCGTTGGTGCGCTGGTTGCCGCCAATGCGTTAATCGGCAGTCCGCTGTCGGATGATAAGCTGTTTCAGATGGCAACAGCGCTGGAGGGCCATCCGGACAATGTAGGCGCGTCGCTGTTCGGCGGCATTGTCGTATCCGCTTGGCGGGATGGAGAGCGGGCAGATTATGTTCGTCTGGAGCCGCATGAGAAGCTGGAGGCGCTCGTTGCGATTCCTTCCTTCCAGCTGTCTACGGAGAAGGCGCGCCATGCGCTGCCGAAACAAATCAGCATGCAGGATGCGGTCTTTAACGTGAGCCGCAGCTCGCTGCTCGTTGCGGCTCTTGCCAGCGGCGAGCTTGGGCTCATTCGCCATGCGATGCGGGATCGCCTGCATCAGCCCTACCGGGCAGCGCTTATTCCCGGCATGGCTGAGATTTTGGACAAAGCAGCCGATTATGGCGCGCTGGGGGCCGCTTTAAGCGGCGCAGGCCCGACGCTGATCGCTTTTGTAGAGTCGGACAGCCCTCGCAAGCAGGAGCTGGAGCATTTTCTGCTGGAGACGTTGAAGCAGGAAGGAATTGAGGCCCAGACGCTATGGCTGAAGCCATGTGCGGAAGGACCGAGCGTGACTATAGAGCAGGCAAAGGCTGGCACAAAATCGCTAGGTTTGCTTGAGCGGATTAGAGGAGAGGCCGTATGAGTACGACAAAATCAGTTGCTTTGCTGCCGGCAGGCTCTGTATCAGATGAAGCGGCACGGCAGCTTTTTGCAGGAGAAGAAGTAGTGTGGAAGCATCATCGGCTCATTGCCGATGTGTTCCTATCGACGGTTAAAGGGGAAAGCGGCTATAGCATTATCCCGATCGAGAACACCATTGAAGGCTCGGTTAGCCTGCATATGGACTGGATGGTTCATGAAGTGGACTTGCCGATTCAGGCCGAATGGGTATATCCTTCGATACAAAATTTAATCGGCCGGCGTTCGGAGCTGACGAATGAGTATGGCACCGTAGATTATTCCCGTGTGAAAAAAGTAATCAGCCATCCCGTTGCTATGGCGCAGTGCTTGCAGTTTCTTAGAAGCGAAATCCCTCATGCTGAGACGGAGCATGTCGGCAGTACGTCTGAAGCGGTGCGTATCGTACGCGACAACCCGGGAGCAGGCTGGCTGGCAATAGGTACTTCAAGAGCGGCGGCGAACAATGAGCTGGATATTTTGCAGGCGAGCATTACCGACCACAGCAACAACTATACGCGGTTTTTGCTCGTTGGCGAGCAGCCTTATACCGCGCGGCATTCTGATTTCAAGAAGACGAGTATTTTGGTGAATTTGCCGGATGACTATCCAGGTGCGCTGCATCAGGTGTTGTCAGCGTTCGCATGGCGCCGCATCAATCTGTCGCGGATTGAATCGCGTCCGACGAAGAAGAAGCTGGGCAATTCTTATTTTTATATCGACATTGAGATGTCGCTTGATACGGTGCTGCTGCCGGCAGCGATTGCTGAAATTGAAGCGATCGGTTGTCAGGTGCGCGTGCTTGGTTGTTATCCAAGCTTTACGTACGAGCAGCTTCAGCAGTCGAATGGGTAACTAATGGATATGCGGCAAATTAACACATGTCATACTGATTGTAAGGTTAGTTTAAACGGCAGGATTAGGCCGATGGTATTGTATTTTGCTAATAGCGAGACGCACAGCTTCTGGTAAGCTGGCTGCGGCTCGCTATTTTTTTTTCAAAGTTGGGGACACCTGCCCATGTGCTGCATAGAATATAAAGATTGATAGCAAGCATGCATGCACGGCAGCAATCATGCTAGTTATTTAAAGAACGTGACAGGAGGTTGTCGGCAAGTGAAAATTTATGTAGTGAAGAAAGGCGATTCCCTCTACTTAATCGGTCAGAAGCACCATGTTACGGTTGAGGAGATTTTGAAGCTTAATCCTTCCATTACGAATCCAGACGTCATTGAGGTGGGGATGAAAATTAAAATCCCGTCTTCTTCCCATGAAACGGGTGGAATGGACATTATGCACCAATACGTGGTGAAGCAGGGGGATACGCTGTGGAAGCTGTCCAAAGCATGGGGAGTTCCACTCGCCGATATGATCAAAGCGAATCCTCAACTTAAAAATCCCAATGTGCTCATGACGGGCGAAATCGTCAATGTGCCTAAAGCGGGCCATATGACGACTACACCGTCTACAGGAACGGGAACTGCAGCAGGAATGGGGACGACGGCAGCGGGAACAGGCGGTCATACAGGACATCATGCTCTTCATCCGCTGTCGGTCATGCAAGGCGTGCAGCAATGGGTTGGCGGTAAAAAGCCGACAGGGCAAATTCCTGGCAAAACGCCAACTGCGCCAGTAACCGAAAAAACGCCAACCGCTCCGATTCCGAAGACGCCAACTGCGCCAATAACGAAGACACCAACTGCTCCTATTGTGACACCTACGCTACCGGAGGCAAAACCTGTACCGCAGCCAAAACCGCTGCCGATTGAGAAGCCAGTGGAGAAAAAGACGTACCCGGTTTATTCCCATCATCAGCAAAGCGTTGACTTGTTTATGCAATACGGTACACCTGCGGTAGAAGCTTCATCGACTTACCCGACAACAGTTGTATCGCCCGCTGCAACGGCTCCTTCTTTGCCGCAATACGGAGGCTACAGCATGCCTACAACGGTATCACCTGCACAAACAGGCGGTTACGGTCATTGGCAGCAGCCAACTATGGTCAGCCCTGTGAGCCAAGGAGGAGGCTATAATCCGTGTCCTCCTGGGATGTATCCGATAGGCGGTATGAGCAGTGGCTACGGCTATGGCGGAATGGTATCGCCGGCAGAGACGCAAGGCTACGGCTATGGCGGAATGGTATCGCCGGCAGAGACGCAAGGCTACGGCTATGGCGGAATGGTATCGCCAGCAGAGACGCAAGGCTACGGCTATGGCGGAATGGTATCGCCGGCAGAGACGCAAGGCTACGGCTATGGCGGAATGGTATCGCCGGCAGAGACGCAAGGCTACGGCTATGGCGGAATGGTATCG
>NZ_JBXENV010000018.1:0-123854 GCF_059383755.1 Paenibacillus sp. JT22N15
CGAAAACGTTCAAACAGCACGCTTGGCTACATGTCACCCTTGCGTTTCGAACAGCTTTATTACGAAAAAATAGCATAATGGGCGTGTCTACTCTATTGACAGAAGAGCAGGGAAGCCGTTATGCCACACCCTATCGCTTCAAATAGGAGGAATAGGGGCGATTAGCGGCTTCTGTGTCCGCCAGCACGGCCAAAAACCATTTTTGCAGAGAATAACGGCTGCTGTGTCCGCCAAAGTCTCTATATATCCAAATACATAACCATAATTGCCTATACCTCGCACTTTTTGATGAATGGAAGCTGAATGAAGCTAGCCCACAAGCCCAGCCTTCAAGAAAATGTCTCAGGAGATTGATTCGAATGATGCCTATAGATAAACAGAACGAGCGAAAAAAAAATGCCGCACTCCAGCAGCTACCCGAGCAGCCGATTTCGCAGTGGCGAAAATGGCTGCTGCAATGCTTGGAGCCGCTGGCCGCACAAACGAGAAACAGCGACTATGCTGGCCGCGCAGCTGAGCTTATTAAGCAATCGCGGCCCGCTTTTTCCCCTGCGATGAAATGCCTGTTCGAGCTGCACAGCTTCCTGTTTATTATGGAGCAGCTGCATACGGGCACGTTCGTCGGCTACCACACGCGAGTCGCGATGGAGGATGTGCAGGGCAGCATCAACAAGCTGTTCGAACTGTCGCCGGATCTCGCTGATGCCGAGCCAGCGTTTTGGGACCGCCTGGCGGAAACGCTGGCGGATTTGCGTGGAAGACTGCTCGCGGAGGAGCGGTATGCGGATTATTTTTCACCTGTGTATTATGCGCTTTGGAGAAAATGGCTCTATCCCCGCCTGCCCGGCAGCCCGCTGCTTGCGGAGGAGCTTGAACACCTTGAGGCGCTAAAGCCCCAGCAGAAAATCGCCCAGACGCGCTATCAATGGATGTTCGCCAAATGCTGGCTGAGCTTTCTGCTAGGGCGCGACGAGGAGGCGCAAGCGCTGCTGACCGCGCTGGGCCGCAAATCCAAGCTGCGCATTCATGATTATTATGCCTTGCTGGATGAGCTGGAGCAGCGCAAGGAGTGGAATCGGCTGCTCTACTGGCTGAAGCAAACCGCGAGCCTGCTGGCGGATCATCATGGCGTGCATTTGAACGCTTTTTTCGCCTATTGGGATGCGGTGCTGGCGGAAATGCCTCAGGAGGAGGAAGCGATGTGGGAGCAATTGCTGCTCCTGCTGCCCGCCTCGCGCTCCATCTATGCAGACAAGCTTCATCATTATGAAAAATGGCAGGAGTGGATCGATTACCAGCTAAGCGAAGGCATCGACCCCCTGTATTATCGCGTCGCCATGTTCGCTCCGATCGAGAAGCACGCGCCTGAGCTGCTGCTTCCCTTCTATCACCAAGCCGCCGAGCGTTATGTGCTGCTGAAAAACAGGGACGGCTACAAATCGGCAGTCAAGCTGCTGAAACGATTAGCGAAGCTGTATAAAAAACGCAAGGACGAGGCGGGCTGGGAAACGTTCATCACCGCCTTCGCTGGGCGCTACAGCCGCTTGCGGGCTTTGCAGGAAGAGCTGCGAAAGGGGAAATTGCTGTCATGAGCACCGAGCTGACGAAGAGCCCATCATGGACGACGATAACGGTACATTTGGCTTTAACCGATTTTGGCGATGCGCTGCTGTATGCGGTGGATGACCGCCAGGATCTGCTTTCCGGCGTTCGCCTCAAGCAAAGCCTATTCGCTTGGCATGCGGCCACCACCTATGGGACCGAGCTTGAAATCCGGCAAATGGAGCAGGTGGAGCTGGTTGTGCTTCCCGCGGAGCATGTGCTCCCCTTCTTTGCCGAGCAGCGCCTGCTGGCGCATATTCATTGGGAATGGGACGAGCAGTCGGCTGCGCTCATCCGGCTTGCGCCTTTGCTGCACGAGCACACGGAGGCCAAGCGCTACTTGCCGAGCCACTCCGCATGGCGAGCCGGACAGCTGCAATGGGTGTGGGACAGCTCCGCTTCGGCGGAGCTGGCAAGCGAGCTTGCGCTTGCTGAGGAGAAAGTGAAGGACGGCCGCTTGTCGAATGGCTTTCTCGGCATGCTGGAAGCCGCCTTCTCGGCGGCGGTGTTCCAGCGCTATTACAACAGTGAAGCAGCATCCGCCGATTTGCGCGCGGAATATCCGCTGCTGTTCATGAAGGAGAAGGCGATCTTCGCTGGCCTTGATGCGTCCGGCTGGCTGATGGCCGTCGGCTGGAAGGCAGACCATGCGCCGTTCCGCCCTATGCTGCAGCTGCTTGAGCCGGGCGAGGAAACCGATGAGGCGTGGCAGCTGCGGCTCGTGCTGCAGGACAAGCTGGACCCATCGGTGCTGCGGCCTGTGAGGCTGTCGCAGCATGGCGATGTCGCCGGCGAAGTTCCGGCGGCTTGGGTTCATGCTGTGCGCGAGCGATCCTCCGGATGGCTGGATCATCTGCGCGCCAGTCTGCCTGACGAGCATTTGGCAGGCGAGAAATACGATGTGCTGAGAGTGCCGCTCAGCAGCGACTCCGTCTGGCGCTTCCTGACGGTGGGCAGCAACCGCCTGCTCGAAGCAGGCTGGCAGGTGCTGCTCCCCGCCTGGTGGGAAAGCGCCCGCCGCAAAAAGCCTAAACTGCGCGCCAAGGTCAAGGAAGAGGAAAATCCGGCGAAAGGCCGCTCCTTCTTCGGGCTGGACGCCATTATTGAATTCGATTGGCGCGTTTCCGTCGGCGATCTTACGCTCACGGAGGCGGAGTTTTCGGAGCTGCTCGCTCGTCAGGAGCGGCTGCTGCAATTCCGCGGGCAGTGGGTGACGCTCGATCCCGGCCTGCTGGAGCAAATCAGCAAGATGATGAAGGGCATGAACAGCGCCCAAGGACTCTCCTTTCAGGATGTGCTTCAGCTCCATCTGCTTTCGCGGAAAGACTACTTCGCCCGCAAGGATGAAGCAGCAGAAGACTCGGCGGATGAAGCTGAGGATGAAAATGAGCAGCTGCGGCTGGAAGTCGAGCTGAACAGCTATATGCAGGAGATGATGGACCAGCTCGTGCAGCAAAAAGAGGCGCCAGCGCTTCCCGTTCCTGCGGGCTTGCAGGCGACGCTGCGCGCTTATCAGCAGGAAGGCTACTCCTGGCTGGCTTTTATGCGCCAGCTGGGGCTTGGCGCTTGTCTTGCCGACGACATGGGCCTCGGCAAGACGGTGCAGCTCATCGCCTACCTGATGCAGATGAAGGAGACGGGCGGCACGGGCCGCGCCGCCGCTCTCATCATTTGCCCGACCTCGGTGCTCGGCAACTGGCAGAAGGAAATTAGCCGCTTCGCGCCATCACTGAACGTCATGCTGCATTACAGCAGCAAGCGGCTGACGGGCGACGCTTTCTACGAAGCCGCCAGCAAAGCGGATGTTATTCTCACTTCTTTCGCGACCTCCATGCTCGATCAGGAGCTGCTGCAAGGGCGCACATGGGAAGCGATTTGCCTCGACGAGGCGCAAAATATTAAAAATGCGCAAACGAAGCAGGCCGCTGCCATCCGCAGCTTGCCCGCCAAGCATCGCATTGCGCTGACCGGAACGCCGATTGAAAACCGGCTGAGCGAGCTGTGGTCGATCTATGATTTTATGAATCCCGGCTTTCTTGGCAGTGCGCAGGGCTTTCAGAAGCGCTTCGCAACGCCAATTGAGCAGGAGCAGGACCCGGAGCGCGTTATCGATTTGCAGCGGCTGGTCAAGCCGTTCATGCTGCGCCGCAAAAAGAAAGACCCGGCGATTCAGCTCGACCTGCCGGATAAGAACGAGATGAAAACGTACGTTCATCTCACCGCCGAGCAAGGTGCGCTTTATACGCAAACCGTCAATGAGCTGATGGCTAAGGTGCAGCGGGTGGAGGGCAACAAGCGCCGCGGCGCGATTTTGTCCGTGCTGACGCAGCTCAAGCAAATTTGCAACCATCCGGCTCTGCTGGAGGATGGGATGCCGCTTGAGGTGATGGAAGCGGAAATTGCCAGCGGCACGACCGGCGCTGAGGCCGCAATGGAGTCGCTGATTAGCCGATCGTCCAAGCTGGAGCGGCTGATGGCGATGGTGAAGGAGCTGCGAGCCGAAGGCGAGCGCTGCCTTATTTTCACGCAATATATCGGTATGGGTCAGCTGCTGCAGGGCGTACTGGAGCGGGAGCTTCAGGAGCGTGTGCTTTATTTGAACGGCAGCACGACGAAGCTCACTCGCGACCGGATGATTGAACGGTTCCAATCGAATACGCTCCCGGCGTCCGAGCAGCCAAACGTCTTTATTTTGTCGATTAAAGCAGGCGGCGTCGGCCTGAATTTGACCGCAGCCAATCATGTATTCCATTTCGACCGCTGGTGGAATCCCGCCGTGGAAAATCAGGCGACCGACCGCGCCTACCGCATGGGGCAAACCCGCGACGTGCAGGTGCACAAGTTCATTGCGCTCGGCACGCTGGAGGAACGGATCGACGAAATGCTGGAATCCAAGCAGAAGCTGAGCGAAAATGTCATTTCCAGCAGCTCCGAGACGTGGATTACCGAGCTCGATAACGCGGCGCTCCAGCAGCTCGTCACGCTGAAGCAGGACTGGGCTGGCGAAGCTTAGGCGGCTTCACGCCCGCCAGCGCCATACGGACGGTGGATGGGAGGCGCCGCCTCACTCGCACAAGACAGCAGAATGATGATCTCCTTCCTTATGCTAATGACCCTCCCAGCCTAATCACGACCGCACGCATGATTTGCCAAGATGCTGGATGGACCGTTTTTATGCTAAACTGGTTGTACCTAAAACAATTTAGCCGGAATGACGGAAAGGCGGGAATATGATGGAGTATGCGTTTGTAATTGAACCGCAAAATTACCAGCTCTTTGAAAATGATGAGGAACAAGTGGAAAAATGCCAGGAGTGGGGCTTGCTTTCAGGGAAAGCCAGCAAAACAAAAACCTTTTATTATAAAGGCCACGGCCTGAATATCGTTTGCAGCATCGTCGGTTTCGTCGATAAAATGACCGCCGTCATACAGCTCGGCAATGATCAGCTGCACTGCATCCATCCTTCGTACCTGAAGGAAATGCAAGCGGCAAGCTATGGCGCGAAGCAGGCGGCCGGCGTCGAGGCTGACGAGACTGGCGAGGAAGCTGCAATTAATGAAACAGAGGCAGTTGAAGCGCAAGCTGTAGAAAACGGCACTGACGTTAACAGCGATTTCGCAGCCGTGGGCGAGAGCGATGCGGGTTCGGCCAAGACGGTCGAGGAAATGCTTGCGGAAGCAGGCTTTGCTTTCGACTCGGTCGAAAGTGCAGCAGCGATTCCAGAAGCAGTAGAGGAAGCGGCGGACAAGGCGGAGCAAGCGGAAGAAAAACCGAAAAGCAAAGCCAAAAAAGAAAAAGCGCCGAAGCTGGAGCTGCCGGAGGACAAGGTTAAAATGACCGCGACCGTTAAGGAGTTTACGACGGTGCCGAACCATTTTTCCGATAATGATGATGAGGTTGTCATTTATGAGGCCGTGTCCATCACTGAACAAGGAACGCTCGTGGGCGAAGCCTGGTCCAGCCACAGCGCCACGCTCAAAAAACAGGAGCTGGAAGTAGGCGATGTTATCACCTTCGAGGCTAAAATTGTAGCCAAAAAGCTGACCAAGCATCCCGTTCCTTATAAAATCAACAACCCCGCGAAAATTAAAAAAGAAGAGGCTTGAATATAAGGGCAGCATCAGCACAGCCTACTTAAATACGCGGACGCAAAAAAGAGCTCCTTTGAGAGCTCTTTTTCCCTTTTTACCTATAAAATGATCGTTATGCTTTAATTTCACGGCCTTCTGAATCTTTAAATGCGCCGCAAATGATCATAATTAAGTCGATTAGTGTCCAGATACCAAAGCAACCCAATGTAATCAGCATCAAAATGCCTGTTCCCACTTTTCCCGCATAAAAACGATGAATGCCGAAAGATCCTAAAAAGAAACATAACAATATTGCTGCTACAAAAGATTTATCACTCTTTACCACTTGTAAATCCCTCCATTATATATTCTACTCTTCCATTATCGGCATATGGCCAGAAATTCTTTACATATAACATGAAAATGTTAATAAAATATTTGGTATTTCTTTAACTATATAACCCTCTTAACCTCTCATTTGCATTTCCCCTGATTATTTTGCTATTATTATAGAACGAACGTTCAGTATAATTAATAGAAAGGGGCAGCGCCTCATGAACAAGAAACAGCTGCAAAGCGAGCAAACGAAGAAGAAAGTCGCAAGTGCCGCGCGGGCGCTTTTCGCCCAGAAGGGCTATAAAGGGACTTCGATTGAAGACATTGTAGAGGCGACCGAAAGCAGTAAGGGCAATATTTATTACCATTTTAAAAGCAAGGAAGGCTTGTTTCTCTATCTTTTAGAGGAATGGGATTTGGAATGGGAGCAAAAATGGAATGAGCAGCAGGCGCTCTATGAGACGTCCACCGAAAAGCTGTACGCCATTGTCGAGCAAAGTGTAATGGATGATTTCAGCCATCCGCTTACGAAAGCGGCCGATGAATTTTTCAACCATGAGGAGAAAACCACTGAGGTTGAGAAACGGATGACGGTCATGATTGACCGGCATTTGGAATTCAACAAGCGCCTCATTCAGGAAGGCATTGACCGTGGCGAATTAGAGCCGATGCAGGTTGAGCATTTGGCGATTATATTGGAAAGCTTGTTTTTCGGCTTGAATCAATTGTCCAGACGCTCCTATGCGATGGATGAGGTTTTGACCATTTACAGAACCGCTATAAAGGTTGTTCTTTATGGCATCGCAACCTCTAAGCAGCACCAAACCTAATCATTAAAACAACCTAGATCAGGGTGAAAGGATTTTAACCATGTCATTATTACTACGGAACAGAGGAGCTATACTCCTTCTGATGGGCAATATTTTGCTCGTATTTACAGGCATTGGGCTCGTCATTCCCGTTATGCCTGCCTATATGCGAGAGCTGGATTTGAACGGAAGCATACTTGGCTTCATGGTAGCGGCCTTTTCCTTGGCCCAATTATTATTTTCCCCGCTTGCAGGCAGGCTCTCCGATTCTTTCGGCCGAAAAAAAATGATCGTCGCAGGCGTTACGCTGTTCGCGCTCTCAGAATGGATGTTTGGCGCGGTCAGCGAGCCGTGGCTGCTGTTTGTTTCACGCATACTTGGCGGAGTCGGGGCCGCGTTCAGCATGCCTTCGATTATGGCTTACGTCGCTGACGTTACTAGCAACGAAGAACGCGCCAAAGGCATGGGCTATATCAATGCCGCGATTACGACCGGATTTATTATTGGTCCCGGCATCGGAGGTTATTTAGCCGAATTTGGCGTTCGCGTCCCTTTTTATGTAGCGGGCATCGCCGGCGGGGTGGCCGCCATCGTTACGCTGCTTGTTTTGCCAGAATCCAAGGCGAAGGCCGCTCCAACGGCTGCCGCTTTAGCCCCCTCTAAGGCTAAGGCCTCAGCCTCGGCTTCGGCTGGCGAACCCAGCTTTATGTCCCAGCTGCTGACGTCTTATAAGCAGCCGTATTTTTTCAGCTTAATCATCGTGCTTGTCGCCTCGTTCGGACTTGCGAATTATGAGACGGTATTCGGCTTGTACGTTGACCATCGCTTCGGCTTTACAGCAACCGACATCGCTTTTATTATTACGTTCGGCTCGATCGCGGGCGCGGTTGTGCAGGTCACGATTTTCGGCTGGATTTTGAATCGGTTTGGCGAGCAGAACGTCATTACGTGGTCGTTGTTTATTGCGGGCCTATTCGTTCTGCTGATGTTATTGACCAACAACTACTGGATGGTGTTCGTGGTCACTTTCTTTCTGTTCCTGTCGGTCGATATTTTGCGCCCAGCCATCGGCACCCAAATTTCCAAAATGGCAAATGACCAGCAAGGCTACCTCGCTGGCTTGAACTCCGCTTTTACGAGTCTCGGAAACATTCTTGGCCCGATCACTGCGGGCGTGCTGTTTGATATGAATATCAACTTCCCGTATGCCTCCGCTGGCATCGTGCTCCTGCTGTGCTTCCTTCTGTCCATGCGGGCTGGGAAAAAGAAAGCTGTCCCCGCTCGCGGTTAGAGCCGCGCATCGTTTGCAGGCGGGAGCGATTCTGTTTAGCATCGCCTGTCATCAAAGCAAAGCAAGCTGCCGCATGCTGTGAAGCACGGCGCTTGCTATCTCGCATTCTATGGGTGAGTTTTGGCTTAATCGCCAAAGCCCACCCTTTTTTTATTAAGAGATGCGCTTTGACCAATCCCATTCTCTTACAGCTTGCCCTGCTGCTCCTCCAGCAGCTCTCGCGTTCGGCGCGGCGATTGGCCGATGACCTTTTTGAACATTTTGGAGAAAAGAAAGGGATCGGTGTAGCCCACCGAGCGGGAAATATCGCTCACCGACAGCTGCTTGCTGCTCAGCAGCTCCACTGCCCGATTCATTCGAAATTGCAGCAAAAACGCTTGCAGCGACAGGTCAAACTGCTGCTTGAACAAGCTGGACAAATAGGTACGATCCAAGCCAACAGCGTGAGCGATTTGCTCAACCGTTGTTTTCTGGCTGTAGTTATTTTCGATATAGGTAATCGCCTCATTGATATAGGTTTCCTTGGAGTTCGCACGGAGCGGCTGCGTATCCACTAATGCAGGGTCTGCACATTCCATTAACTCTCCAATTAGCCGGTACAAAATGCTCTGGTACAAAATGTCCCGACAGCCCGTTTCATGGGCATTCACAAGCTCCTGATGGCTAGTGTCAAACCAATTGGCACAATCACTATCCTCTCTATTGCTCTCTTCTCTGCTCTCACAGCTCTCACTCTCGCTCTGGCTCCGGCTATGGCCTTCCCCTGTCCTCTTGGCGCGAAATATCGGCTGCGATACACTGAGCCCCGCCCGCCGCATAAATGCCCTGGCGTGAAGCCCATCAAAGCCCACCCACGAATACACCCAAGGGTCAGCCTCATTCGCTGTATAATGGACAATCGCGCCTGGCGTTATGAGAAAGCCCTGACCTTGTGACAGCTGATACGTCTCTCCTCCGGTACTAAATTCACCTGAGCCGCTGATCACATAATGAATAATATACAAGTCGCGCAGGCCCGGGCCCCAGCTATGTCTAGGCTCACATTCTTCCTTGCCGAAAAAACGCAAAAACAGCTCCATCTGCCGCTGCGGCGTCTCCCGATTATGTCTGACTTCGGTCAGAGGCATTCTCTACATCCCCCCTCATTATGACAGGTAATAGTATAATATGATGAATAAAATCATGCAATGTAAAGGCATTATGACAGGTTTAGCAGGAATTAATCCATGTTCCTGCTTCCGCTTCGGGGCTATAGTTAAGGAGTCAAAGCTATTCATAAACGGAGGCGAATTCATTGGCGAAAATAACGTTCCTTGGTGCGGGCAGTACTGTTTTTGTGAAAAATGTATTGGGTGATGTCATGCTTACAGAAGCACTGCAAGGCTTCGAGCTAGCTTTGTTTGATATTGATGGCGGCCGGCTGCGTGAATCCGAGCAGCTGCTGCTGAACATGAAGGAGTCGCTCGGAAGCAGCTGCGTCATTAAAGCGTATACCGATCGCAAGGAGGCGCTTCGCGGCGCTAAATATGTCGTCAATGCGATTCAGGTCGGCGGTTACGATCCTTGCACGATAACCGATTTCGAAATTCCAAAAAAATACGGCTTGCGCCAGACGATTGCCGATACGGTTGGCATCGGCGGCATTTTCCGCAACCTGCGGACGATTCCGGTCGTGCTTGATTTTGCAGCAGATATTCAGGAGGTTTGTCCAGACGCCCTGTTCCTCAACTACACCAATCCAATGGCGGTATTGACGAATGTGCTCATTTCACAAGGCGGCTTGCAGGCTGTAGGACTCTGTCACAGCGTACAAATATGTGTACCGCATCTATTCGAGCATCTGGGCATCGATACGGCAGGTGTCAAAACGAAGATTGCCGGCATTAACCATATGGCGTGGCTGCTTGAAGCAACGAAGGACGGCGTCGATTTGTACCCGGAAATTAAACGGCGCGCGGCGGAAAAACAAGCGGAGCAGCACCACGATATGGTACGCTACGAGCTCATGCTGAAATTCGGCTATTATGTAACGGAATCTTCCGAGCATAATGCTGAATACCACCCGTATTTTATTAAACGGAACTATCCGGAGCTGATTGAACGCTTCAATATTCCGCTGGATGAGTATCCGCGCCGCTGTATTGAGCAAATTAAGGGCTGGGAGGAAAGACGGGATTCGATGCTTGGCAATAAGAAGATTGAGCATACGCGCAGCCGCGAATATGCTTCTCATATTATGGAAGCCATCGAAACGAATAATCCTTATAAAATCGGCGGCAATGTGATGAACACTGGCCTTATTACGAACCTGCCGAAGGAAGCCTGCGTCGAGGTGCCTTGCTTGGTTGACCGTTCCGGCGTGACGCCAACCTATGTTGGCGACCTGCCGCCGCAGCTGGCCGCGTTAAACCGCACGAATATTAATACACAGCTGCTCACGATTGAAGCCGCCAAAACATTGAAGCGCGAGCATATTTATCACGCCGCTCTGCTGGACCCGCATACGTCGGCGGAATTGTCGATGGACGACATTGTCTCGCTTTGCGATGAGCTGATTGAAGCGCATGGCAGCTGGCTTCCGTCGTATCGTTAAGAAAAGAGTAAGGTATACAGCAAAAAAGGGTTAGTCCAACTGCATGCAGCAGCCGGACCAGCCCTTTTTCATTTATATATAGGCTTACGCTTTGTTGGAAGAACCGAACTCGCGAATTTTGCCCATAACGGTTTGTTTGATCGCTTCACGGCCTGGAGCCAAAAATTTACGTGGATCGAATACTTCGGAATCCGAAGTCAGGATTTCACGAGCAACTTTAGTGAACGCGATTTGGTTTTCAGTGTTAACGTTGATTTTAGCTGTTCCAAGGGAAATGGATTTTTTGATTTGCTCAGTAGGGATACCAGTACCACCGTGCAATACCAATGGCAGCTTGATTGTTTGGCAAATTTCTTCCATTTCTTTGAAGCCCAGGTTTGGTTCGCCTTTGTAAGGACCGTGAACGGAACCAAGTGCTGGAGCTAGGCAATCGATACCTGTAAGCTCAACGAGTTGTTTACACTCTTGTGGATCAGCGTAGATAACGCCATCAGCAATAACGTCATCCTCTTGTCCGCCAACTGTTCCCAGTTCTGCTTCAACAGAAATGCCGCGCTCGTGAGCATATTCAACAACTTGCTTCGTTGTTTTTACGTTTTCTTCAAATGGGGAATGGGAAGCATCGATCATAACGGAAGTGAAGCCTGCATCGATTGCTTCTTTACATTTTTCGAAGCTGGAACCGTGGTCCAAGTGAATCGCAACTGGAACCGTGATTTTCATTTCTTCGATTAGGGATTTAACGATTGCAGTAACAACCTTGAAACCGCCCATGTAACGTGCTGCGCCTTCAGAAACGCCCAAAATAACTGGGGATTTTTCTTCTTGAGCTGCGCCCAAAATTGCTTGCGTCCACTCCAGGTTGTTGATGTTGAATTGACCAACCGCGTAACCTTCTTTTAAACCTTTGTTCAACATGTCTTTCATCGAAACCAATGCCATGATAAATCCTCCTTCAGTGTAGTTGCAATTTAATGAATAGAACTTTCAATCATGCCCATTGATCTACAGCTTAAAACAACGCTTATAAACGACAGATCTATAAGCATGAACGGAATAATTTTATCCTTGTTCACATTCCTCATCTAATACTATATGTTATCACAAATTATATTATAAAACTACCTGCCCTGCGAGTGAATACTTTTCACACAATTGATAAGAATTTATAAATGAATTATTCCGGTTCAACAGATACACCATTTCTTTTGGTCAGGGAAAACAACGGGCTTAGCCGTTTCTCCGCCCATTCGGCAAGGAATAAAATCAGCATCAAGCCGAGCAGAGCCGCGCATATGGAAATCGGAATGAGCCAAAGATGCGTCGAGTGGGAAAAGAACGGTATGAGTGACACCGCCACAATAGGCGGAGCATTCCATTTAAATTTGGTAATCATCCAGATTGTGATCAACACATTCACGAATAAGGAAATCGCGCTTGGATAGATGAAGAAAAGCAGCGTACCGATGATTGATGAAATAAACGCACCTAATGTAATTTTGCTGATCTCCGTATAACGGAATGACCGGGAAACGAACAGGAAGCTGAAAGCCCCCAAAGTAGGGAAAAATAAAGTATCGAGAAACGTAAAATGCAAGGAAAGCCAATAAATAAGCATGACGTAGGCGCCGATTGCGATCATTTTTAAATTCATTTTAAACCAATAAACCTCCAGTCAAAATTGCCAGCGGATTAGCTGAGTGTTCTGCATGGAATACTGGCAGTATTGTAGTGCCTGCTTCATTCTATAAAGTATCTCAAGAGGTGTCAATGCTGTGAACCGTCTGCCAAACGACAAAAGAGCACCTTTACGGTACTCTTCTCGTCTAACTGATTTTTTGTTTCTGAATCCGCCTAATCCGCTCGGGTCGATGCATGTATTTGCACCCAGACCGGGCGTCCAGCTATGCCGCTCTTAGGCTTCTCTTCCGAACACCTCAAACTGCGTTAAAGCCGGGAAAGGTGAAGGATCGGATGATTTTTTCAATTCGCTTAGCGTTACATGGTCAATCGCTCTGGATTCCAGCAGAATCGTTTGCGGTTTATGGGTTTTGATCAGGCTGGCCTGATGCGAGCTGCCATCCGAAAACGTCAGCGTCACATTTTCCCAATAATTATCATGTGGAAAATCGGCTCGCAGCGTTAAGACGACCTTGTCTACGACTACGGTGCGTCCGAAATCAATTGATATAGCCGCATCCGCTCTCTGGTTAATTCCCCATGATTCATAAGGCCATTCGCCATGCGAGTCATTCGCGGCATTCCCATTAATGGCGTTCCGTGCCGCAAATACGGCCTCTCCCCGCGTCTCGACATTAGCGGTAGCATGAGGGAAACAAGTGTCGTTGGCATGCTGGTCATATTCATTTTTCGCTACATTTTTGTAAGCGCCTATTTCCTCGTCGGTTGCCAGGCGAGCAGTCAGCACATGGATGTCGCCCGTAAACGATTTAGGTGAGTAAGATACTCTTTTTTCATCAAAAGGAATGATGTAGCGGTACTCCTCGCCCTTCAAATAAATGAAGGCCGGATTGATCGAATCCTCCAGCTGAATGACCAGATGCACATTGGCCCTCGAGCTTTTGAGAACGATTACATTTCCAGGCTCGTAAGCCTGCTTGTACACCAAATAAACCTGTTCGCTATCCGTACGGGTCTCAAGCACCGCTCCTTCGGCATTTTGAATTTCTAGGGATAAATTAATCATCGCTTGTTCTCCATTCTTTATAATAGTTCAGGAAATGATTACTTGTATGAAAAAGAGCAGGGGCGCTTCATACTTACTGTCCCTGCTCTCCATCCTCTTCTACAATCCCAGCCTCTGCCCCTTCTCCAGCCGCTGAATTTGCACCTCGCCGGTATCCGCCAGCTCTCTGAACTGCTGGTTCGTTTGGCGCATTTTAGGCAGCGCCTCCTGCTTGTAGGTGCTGATCGAGTCCATCGCCGAAAGCACATCGGCGAAAGCCGTCTTTAGCGTATCGACGGAAATGTTCGCTTCCATCGATTGCTTTTGGATCGCAGCGCCTTGGTTTTTCAGCATTTTGGAGGTGCCGCTTATCAGGCTGTCGGTCGTCTGATTCAGCAGCTCGATTTTTTGCAGGACGATTCGTTGGTTGTAGAGCGCGCTGGCTACGGTAACGGAGATTTTTAGCGCCGAAACGGTGACGTTTCTCGCCCGATCTACCCCGCGGATCAGCTCCTTGTTGTTGCGCATGACAACCTCAATCGCCATAATGCCCTGCTGGTTCACGACGAGCATCTGCTGCAAATCCATGACGCGCTGGCGAAGCGGGAACAGTACCTCCTCGGTTATGAAACGGATTTTATCCTCCGACTCCTGACGTGACTTGGCTGCTGCAATCTGCGCTTCAATGCCTTCATCCATCAGCATGCCAAGCTGGATTTCCTTCTGCAGCTTCTTCGTCAGCTCGCGAAGCGCGTGCTGTTCCAGTTCCAGCGTAGTGTTGTCATTTTTAAGTATCGTACTGCCTTTGTCCAGCGATAAAATGATGCCCGAAATGACCGTATCCGCCTTCTGGTATTTCGCAAAATAACGCCGCAGCGGATTAAAAAACATGCCGAGCACGCCGCTTTTGGCAAAATCGACGACGCTCGGGTCCAAATCCTTGAGCTGGATGTGCAGCTCCGTCAAACCTTTCGCCACTTGGCCGCCTTCATCGCCCGTTTGAGACAAATGGCCAACCGCCACCTGCAGCAGCGAATTTTTCTCCGAGGAAGACCTCATCGACTGAATGCCAAACTGGTCAATCGATTGCAAAATCGCCTTCCGTTTTTCGAGTGAATCCAAATCCAGCTCCAAAATCGTCGACACATTGCTCGTCGCCAGCTCCCGCAGCTGGGTGACTTCCTCAGGCTCAGGCTTTACCTGCTCTTCAATGACCGATTTCAGCTTCTCCTCACTGACCACTTCCATCGTAAATGACATGGCTACCCCTCCTCTTCAACATAAAACGGTACTGTAAAATTACATTTGAACGTTCAGCAGATTTCCAATTTTATAGACGACATCGTCGGTGTCGGCGTTAATGCTTGCCGCCTCGTTAATGCTCGAAATGCTTTGCAGCGCCTTAATATTCGCGTTGTAACCAATGGTGTAAATCGGAATTTTGTACGTTTCGATAAGCCCTTTAATATCCTTCAGCGAATGCCCTTCATTCGTCTCCCCATCGCTTAGCACAAAAATGAGCGGCTTCACATCCGGGTTCGCAGCAAGCTCATCTTGCAGCATTTTCATGGCAACGACGATGCCGTCGAAGGTCGCCGTTCCTCCGCTCGCCTGCAAGCTATTGATTGCGCCAACAAACATCGATTGATGGTTGGTGTCGTATTTTCCGATTGGCAGGTTGATTGCCACGTCACTGGAATACGAAACGAACCCGATGCTGTTGTTTCTGCCCAAAAATTTCTGCCCCTTAAGCAGCGATTCCTTCAAGCGATTAAGCGGCTCGCCGCCCATGCTGCCCGAAATATCGGCTACAAAAACAGCGGCAATCGGCTTGCTTCCATCCTTCTTTTCCTTCCAAAGCTTCTGCGCGGAAGCCAGCGTTTTGCCGTTCACAGCTTCCATCTCGGACTTGTAGTCATTCAGGCCATTAAAGCCTTTTTCCTCAGCAGCCTTCTGGTATTTATCCTGCGTAACAAAATCGGCGAACTTCTGGATAATGTCCTGCTTATCCTTCGGCAGCTTGCCGAGCGCATACAGCGGGCTGTCATGTCTGACGCCGAAAGGCGTAAACACGTAACCGCTCTGGAAATCCGCCGCATTCACATAGGTTTGATATTCCAGTACAAAAGCATCTAGCATCCCCGTCTTAGCAGCCTCACGCATTTGCAGTGTAGTCGAGGCAAGGAATGGAACATTGGCCTGGAACTTCTCAAAGCCTTGCACCGCCTTCTCGCCCAGCAGCTCTTGGCTGTCAAACGTCGCGAGGGACGTCACTAAAAAGTTGAGGCCCGTTGAGCTGGCAAAAGGGTCGGTATAGCCCATCGCCACCTGATTGCTTGCAATGGCATCGGTCAGCGTCTTCACATTAAGCGAGCCATATTCGGCAATCAATTCATCATATTTCGCTTGAGTGGATACGATTCCCGCTACATTGCCTACGAGCCGTTTAGACACGAGCTTCGTTTGAACGCCACTCGCTGCGACCATCTCGCCCCACAGCTCGTTGGACGGGGTGAACGCATCCGGCACATATTTGCCTGAACGGATATAATCCGTTGCAGTGCCAGAAGCAATATTGCGGATTTTGACCGAAGCCGTTTTCCCATTCACTTTAATCTTCGCTTGATTAAAAGCGGTGGCGACATCGTTCAGCCAGCCATCCATTTCCGTACCTGATTTCTCGGTGGAGGAAAAAATTTCGACGAATTGGTCTGTCGTATTTTCAACCGATACGGGGAACTTCGAAATATCCGGCAAGGAGTCGCCGACATCGGCAGGATCAAGGTCGATCTGTCCTTTGACCGGCTCCGCAGTCGTAACTGAAATGCCTTGATAAAGCTTATTCAGCTGCTTGCTGGCATCTTCCGACGAAATCTGCGTATCCGTCTTGCCTATGTTCGAGGTCAAGCTAATCCCAAAGTAAACGAGAGCAAAAACAACAATCGCAATAAGTGCCAAAACTACAAAAGCTTTTCCTTTACTCGCCATCTGCGTCACCTTCTCATTGTTGATATAATTTGGTTTGCTTTATTAATACATCGATCTCCTTCATGCAGGGCATTTCCTCGACCGTCCGATAATCTGTGCTCCCCAGCAGTGAAATTTCGAGAGCCAAGCGGTCCAGCTTCAGCAAAATCTCTTCATTCGCTCCCAGATAACCGGACACGTAGTCCAGGTATTGCTGGTAAAGCTCTATTTTTTCCTGCATCAGCTTATTCGAGAACTTCCCCGTGCTCCGCTGCCGTTCCAAGGAGGCAAACTCAGCAGCATCGAACACGCCGAGCTTATTCAGCATCCCTTTAATATTCAAGTAAAAAAGCTTCTCGACCTCAACGATGACGGAGTCGAATTTCTTGTAGCTGATTTCCGTCTGCTCAAATCTTTGACCAAGAATATCGGACAAGATCGCTCTCTTCTTCGCTATCCGTTCCAGTTGGTCGAGGGCCACGGCGATGTCCTTGTGCAGCACTTTGACATTTTTGTAATAGGAAAGCGCCGCCATGAAATCCTCACGTGTTGCAATCGAACGGAGCTGCGGCACCGAAGCCGGCTTGAGCAGCAGCGTATAGCTTCCGTAAGTCAGAACCAGAAAGCTGCTGAACAATAAGGTTACGCCTGAAGCGGTTGCAAGAACACTTTCACCCCCTATAACCACCCCGACAAGCCCCGGTGACAAAATAACGATATTTAGGGCTACAACTCCGCCAATGAGTCCGAGCAGCTTCAAAAATTTCGAATTATTCCCCATAAATAATTCCTCCACGAATGCGGTAACTTGTCTCCATTTGTAAAAAAACAGCAGCATCATTCGTCTGCCTATTTAATTTTAACAGAGAATAACCGAACAAGCTCCTAAATGTTGCTAATCTTGCTTTAGATTCTATTTATACTCTAAGTACTTCCACGTTATTTGTCCGGTTCCATTTTATTTTTGAGTATGTCTTGAAACACGTCACTGTGCTTGAGGCGAAAAAAGAGAATTTGCTTTTCGTTCCGTTAAAGGTTATTGTAGATATACAGAGTCTTTAAAGTCTACGAAATGAAAACCATATTATAATTAAGGAAGGAATGACGAGATATGAGCAATGACTTGTTTAATGCAGCTGTGTGGGAGAAAGCTTGGACGGAGGACCCGAACGCGACGGGCAATAAAATGAAGAAGGCCGGCATTGGCCGTACATCCTTTGACCATAAAGCAAAGATCTTTAATGCAGAGGTATTCAGTGCAGAAGGAAGACATAGAAGCGAGCGAATTATTCGCTGGATAGAAGGGCAAGGTGTGGACTTCCAAGGGCTGTCCGTACTCGATATCGGAGCTGCCTCGGGCGGTTTTACGGTGCCCTTCGTTGACCGAGGAGCACGCGTGACAGCTGTGGAGCCTAATGTTCCGTTAAGCGAGCTGTTCAGGGAGAATACAGCAAGGTTTGATCAGGGGCAAGTAGAGCTAGTACATGATGTGTTTGAAGAGCTGGATATTGACGCAAGGGGCTGGAACAACGCCTATGATCTCGTATTTGTGTCCATGTGCCCAGTCATTGTCGATTGGGAAAGCGTGGAACGGGTGCTCAGTACCGCTCGCAAATATTGCTACATTAGTGTAGGTGCAGGGCCTAGAGAGCATAGCCTGCTCCAAGCCATTCTTCCTTTGCTGACGGGCCGCGAGGTTCATCCGGAAAGCTCGGATATGGCCTACTTGACCCACCTGCTCTATTTGAAGGGTTATTCGTTTGAATCCATTATTACGAAAGAAACCAAAACGACCGAGTCCACTTATGAAGAGGCCATAGAGGAAGTCATGCAAGCGCTGAAAACCCATAATCTGAATCCTGATGAGTCTGCCCGCCAAATCGTTACTGAATATGTACATCGTACTTATCCGGACGGCAAAGTGGTCATTCATCAGAGCGGACGTTATGGCAAGGTGCTGATCCGGCTGCAGGAGCTGAATATGTATACACGACCGGAGATCGTTAGAGCGTAGGTCAGCTTTGGTCAGCGTGTATCAACGTAGGTCGAGGTCATACCTTTCATTATATAACTTTCATTATTTTGCGTTATCAGATAATTCAATGACCAGAGAATCGTACAAAAGGAGCAACGCTTTGGATGGACGAATGCCGAGCTCTTTTTTGATCAATCTCACATAGTCGGTGTATTGGGCTGTAAGCCCCTTCTTGTTTCCGTCCTGCGCATGCTTGCGGAGCAGCAAGCTCAGGACGGATTCATCAAGGGGATTTTGTGCATAAAGCTTTAGCAGCAGCTTCGATGCTGCGGCCGTATTGGAGAGAACGAAGAGTGTCTCCACTACATTTTTGACGAACGAGGTGTAAAGCTCTGCCAGCCGCTCTGTCTCGTGTATAGCCCAGACGTAGGCTTTGCTGCCGAACAGCTCCCCCGTGTAGAGCCTTTCCACGTTCAGCGCGTCCTCCACAGTAGCGGCGTCAACCTGCTTAAACTTTACCGCATGACGCTCGAACTCTTCAAAATCAATTATGGCATCTGCTAGTTCCAGTGCGTAGCCGTCGTTTTCCGAGCGAATAGCATCCCGAAGCGCTAACGGCTCTAATGATTTGCGGAGCTGATAAACCGTCGTATTCAAATACTTTTCAGCATTTACACTCGTCATCCCGGCAAAAATATCTGCAACGAGCCTGGCACGCGAAATTCGCTGACCACGGTTCAGCAGCAGGTAGGCAAACAGCTCGGCGCTTTTGCTGGAAATCCATTTTACGCGTCCCCGTTCATTTCGCACGGAAAAGTCGCCTAAAGCTGTAATGCTGACACGGTTCACGTTCTGAATTTGGGCGCTTGCTGTAAGGGAATCCCCTACCATCCTTCTGCTTTCAAGCGCGCGATGAATCGTCCGCTCCAGCCGCTCCTGCGTGACGGGCTTCACCAAATAATCAAGCACTGACAGCTCAAATGCCTCAACCGCATAGTCTTTATGCGAGGTGACGAACACAATTTGTGTTTTGCTGCCCGCCTTGTCCAGCTTGGAAGCAAACGCAAGCCCGCTGTCGCCCGGCACGGATATGTCAACGAACGCCAGCTCGACATCGGTATTTTCAGCGAGAAAATCGCCCGCGGCATGCATATTCACGAATGCCCCGACAACCTGCAGCTCCGCATATTTCGCCAGCATTTTCCGCATAATTAAATGCATGACAGGCTCATCGTCAATTAAGATGACTTTCATAAACGTTCACCACCGTTTCCTCGCTGTCGCTTCCAGCCCCGCTGCTAACGGCCCCTCGCAATGTAAACTGGAAAGTCGTTCCTTGCCCGGGCGAGCTTTCGAACCGGAGCATGCCGCCATGCATGCGGAGAAACTCCCGGGTCAATACGAGACCAAATCTCATTTCGCTGCCGTCCTCTCCACTTGTAAAGCCAGGCTCCTTGAAGAAGAGCTCATCATGCCGCAGCAGCCGCGCCGTCTCCTCATCCATTCCGCTCCCATTGTCGCTAACGGATACCGTTACTACATCATGTTCAATAGAAGCGCTGACCTCGATCTTCCCGTCGATATCCGTATATTTAATCGCATTGGACAGCAAATTCCGAAAAATCAGATCCAGCATTTCCTTATCGGCATTCACCGTCAGCCTCTCATCGACAAGCTCGGAAATTTGAATGTGTTTCATCGCCGCTCTGGACCCTGCCAGCGATAAAGCTTGGCGCACAACCTGCTGCAGGTTCCAGGCCAGCGGCCGGAACGCAACCTCGCCATTTTGACTGCGATACCAGTCCAGCAAATTGTCGACGAGATGGAAGGTGCCGCGTACCTGCCGTCTAATCTCTTGAAAAACCTCGGCGCTGGCAATATCGGTATCCGTAGGCTCCTCGCCCAGCAGCTCGGTCAAGCTGACGAGAAGGGCAATGGGGTCGCGAATATCGTGAGCCATGACCGTAAACAGCTTATCTTTAAAGTCGTTCAGTTGGGACAGCTGCTGCGATTTTTCTCGCAGACGCTCCTCATTCTCCTTCAGCTCTGTAATATCGCTGAACATTAGCATTTTGCCAATCGGGGTCGTCCCCGTGTCGTAAATATAAGTTAAGCTGCAAATGTAATACATCTGCCGTTCGCCAAGCAACAGCTGGAGAGGAAAGCGCTCATCCTGAAAAACCGCTGCCGATATTCGCTGAAGCAGTTCAGGACTGGTCGCTAGTATGTCCATGCTAAGGGCGGGAAAGCTTTTAGTTTGCATCAGCTCAGGAAATACCTCTTCAGCCGCGCGATTGTGGTTCACGATCTGATTGTCATAATCCAGCAGCACGACGCCGTCGCGAACGGTATCAAACATTTTGGCATAAGCAAGCGGTGTTAAACGAAGCAATCCGAACCTAAAAATCCCCCAAGCATAGATGACGCCGGATACAGCGAACCCCAGCGGTGTAAAATCAATGATCGTATTAAACATATAGCCAATATTAAACAGCATCGGCGCGGCCGCTCCGAGAATTAGGAGGACAATCTGCTTCCGCACAATGGGCAACGCTCGTATATACATCGGAATAAACAGCAAAATGCCCAGCAGCAAAATCGTATAATTATAAACGCCATGCACCGTATACCACGGGCCTTTTAATGTATTGTACAACGGAACGGTATCGTTCGGATTCGGAAAATAGCCCGCGTACACAAGATGATGCCATTCATTAGTAAGATGAAGAAGAAATGTGGCCGACGGAATGAGAAAAAGCAGCAGCGCAAGCCACTTTCGGTAAGGGGCTGCAAGTCCGGTAAATTGGATCACCATGAGCAGCCAAAAAGCAGAGACGAAGGGAATACCTAAATATTCGAACTGAAGCGACAGCTTTATGCCATCCAAGGTAACGCTCAAAATTTCGAAGGCATAGCCGAGCGCATAGCAGGATGCTGCTGCCATCATATAAACCATCGTCCTAGCCACCTGCAAATGGCGTTTGCGATAGGATAGGAACAACACAAACAGCATCAGCGCCGTCGCAAAGCATAGCAATACTGACATCCACAACCTCGTATCCACGACGGCACCTACCTTTCATTCGCTGTTTCGAACTTCTCGTCTATCATTCGACAAAATGGCTGAAAATCCTTGTAAAGCCCCGACCATGATTGGTCGGGGCTTTACAAGGCAGGTATTTATTGAAAATAGAGAATCATATGTACATTTTTATTTTATTGATTGTTTGCACTTGACATGTGAAGCTAGAGATACTCATAAATCAAGATATATATTTCAGTAACTAAGTTCGAAATTCATTTTTAACATCTCTAGAATTTCATCAGCTGATCCAGCATATGCTCTCATTTTCAACATTTTTTCAAAATTAATATCATCAATAATTAAAATTAAAATCCCTGCCTCCTCATAGGCCCTTCGTTGAGCTTCAATAAGCTTCAAACTTGGCTTATTTCTTATGAATAATAGTCCAAATCTACCAACAGTTGGTCTAGAAAGATATAGCCTCAATTGATTCAACTCTTCGCGACCCACAACAGTTTTATAGTTTTTAAATTCGCATATTATATGCTTAGAGTTAAACTCCGTACGAATTAAATGCCAGAAACCCATGATTTGATTATTAGGAATAACCGCATCTCTTCTTATGTCACCAGACTCATTTCGAACTTGTGTTAAAACATTTTTAAATGGAGGAATAAATAAAAAATTTAGAGCATCTAGACACAATTCTTCATATATCCTTGAATCATTCTTCCCTCTCTTACAACTACTCAATCGCTTCAATAAATCTCGATACTTTTCTACTCTTTCTTCGATTTCCCCATACTCAGGTAGTATCTTATTCAAAAATTCATTTACATGATCATTAAATGTAATAAGACTTTCTTTATCCCACAAATCTTTAGTTTTTCTCACAGAGAATAAAACATCCAAATTATCAATTAGATCGGGGTAGTACTTCATTATTAGTGATTTATATTCATTATCAAGTATCTCTATATAATATATTATACTTTCAATTCCATGATTATATTCTGATAAAAGTAAATCCTTTCTCTCTTCAGGAACATCATTACTATTTCCGAATAAAAATGACTTGGAAACCATATCTGAAAAATGCGAAACCATAAATGTAGACTGAACGAACTCATACATTTTAGAATAAACTGACGAGGTTCCATATCTTTTAATAATACTTTTCATCACTGGATTGTTAGAATAGCAGCACTCAATCTGTGATGATAAGAATAAATCAAAGTTAATAGCTTTAGCAAACTCTTTAATATCGATAGAGATACCTATAGATAACAAAATAACTTCTATTCCTTCTTTTGCTTGAAGACCTTGATCAAGGTCTTGAGTAGGATCCTCAGCATAGTATGCCATTATACCTCTAGAAATATATAGAGGTGTGTAAAAACCTAATAAACGACATTTATTTAATACTTCATCATTCAACAGAGACTTGTCACTCCTACTAGTACATTTTGGCGATTATATCATACGAATCCATCTTACTCCACATCTTGAATCTTACCTACATTACTAGAACCTGTAGGGAAAACTGTACCGCATCAAATGATAATTGGCGTTAAAAGGATTTGAACATACCCACTAATTTTTCATCAGTTAATAAATTAGAATGAATTACACATCACATATGTAACCTACATTAAATTTATTAAATTATTTAATAACATTTTTAAATATATAAAACCCGAACTCATGAGTTCGGGTTTTATAAGTGTCATAGAAGCGCACTAATAAAATGCAATTCACTATATACCACAACTTATCTAAGCGTTTATTAATCACAATCACTTAAAACTTAATAAATCCATTTTCATTTCTATTCTACACCTGTTTAAACTCAATCCACTCTATCTGCAAGCCCGGCTTGATGAATTCCAGCTTCAGCTCATAGAAGCCGGCTTCGAGCTCGACTTTCACAAGCTTCTGTTTGATCCATTTGCCTTCGGTTCCATTCGTTTGAATGGTCGTCATCAGTTGATCGTTCAGCGTTACATTACAAGCACTTTGAGCCAGCTCCGTCTCTGGGGACATAATGCTGACAATGATCCGGTATTGCCCAGCTTGATCCACCTGCATAAAGGTCGATTCGGCCGCGGAAGGCTTCACCTGTGCATTTTGGGAAAGTGCTTGCACTTGCTCTGGGGAAGCTGCTGCTGCAAGCGAAGCATTTGCCTTGAACGCTTCAACCGTCTCTACGATTTCGTGTTTTCTCGAAAATACTGGCGCGTTCATGATGAACGTGCAAATATTTATGGCAGAGCGCTGCAATTCGCCGCGGGTCAACGTGCCATTTTCAAGCGATTCGATCGTATTGTCATCCCAGCCATTGATTTCTGCACCGTAGTTCGGCACCACCATATACAGATCGTTCTGCGCACGAACCATCCAATTCGTTAATTTGCGATCCGCTGGGCCGCCACTCACGACATCGTTCATGATCGCCCACCAATCCGTCATCACGATGCCTGTAAAGCCCCACTCGCCGCGAAGAAGCGTCGTATTCAGGTCATAGTTGGAAGCGGCCCAATGTCCGTTAATCGGATTGTAGGAGGTCATAATCGAATTCGCGCCGCCTTGCTTCACGGCGATTTCAAAGCCTTTCAAATAAATCTCCCGAAGAGCGCGTTCAGAGACGACCGCATCTACCTTGCTGCGATGCTTTTCCTGATTGTTGCAGGCAAAATGCTTCAGCGTCGCGTTAGAGCCTCCCTTCATAATTCCTTTCGTACATGCTGCCGCAAACATCCCGGAAATCAATGGATCCTCCGAAAAATATTCAAAGTTCCGTCCATTAAGCGGACTGCGGCGAATATTTAGACCCGGCCCGAGCAGCGTATCAATGTTGTTTCTTAATAGCTCCTGGCCTTCCATCACATACAGCTCTTCGACCAGCTCCGTATTCCACGTTGCCGCGAGCAAGGTGCCGATTGCGACCTGAGTCGCCTTCTGACCGCTATCCATCCGAATGCCAGACGGGCCGTCTGCTGTACAAGCAACAGGAATGCCATAGTTGAACAGCTGGTCGCTGACTCCGCCGAAAGCCGAAGCCGTTCCCGATGTAACGAGCGGGCTGCTCATGCCCTCGCCCCTGACGATTGCCGCCAAATCCTGATCGCTAAGCTGCGCGATGAACGTTTCCATGCCGACTTTACCCTCAAAAACATCTCTTAGCGTATGTCCCTGATTGCCCGTCTGCGCTAGCGTTGCAGGAAGATTGGTCTCAATCCGTTCCGCCATAGAAATCTTCCGCTGCGGCACCTCTACGGAGCTAAGCTCATAAGATCCGTCTTGCTTGCGAGCGCCCGGCTTCATTCTCGTAAAGCTTTCCGTCGGCGCCATCGCTTCTTGCAGCTGATCTACAACTTGAAGAGCCTCCACGACGTAGCCGTTTTGACCCTCGACAGCTACTTCTGCCACCTTTTTCACACTCGTTCCTACATAAAAACGGTAAGTGCCCGCTTCCAGCACATAAGCGGAAGGATTTCCCGTCACACCAGCGTCATCATAGGAAGCCATAGCAGCAACAGGGAAGCTCACCGTAAGGCGCTGCGATTCGCCCGGCTGAAGCGATTTAGTTTTCCCGAATGTGACCAGCGCTTTAGCAGGTTGGCCCAGCTTGCCTTGCGGTGCTTCGTAGTAAACCTGCACCACTTCTTTGCCCGCGTAGGCAGTTCCCGTATTCGTTACGTTGACGTCGATTTCAACGTATTTTTCTCCTACTTTGGTTGTCAGCTTGGCATCCTCCGACTTGATGTCGAATGAAGTATACGAGATACCATAGCCAAACTCAAACTGAACCTTATCCGGACAAAACGTCTCAAAATAACGATATCCCACATAGATATCTTCCTCATAAACGTTTTTAAATTCATTGCCGTAATTGCGAGTCGATGGATAATCATTGATGGAATAAGCGATTGTATCCGTCAATTTGCCGCTTGGCGTTACATCACCAGCCAGAACATCGGCGATCGCATTGCCGCCTTCCATGCCGCCCTGCCAGGAGTAGATGACACCTGCAATAGGATGCACGTAGCTTTCCTCGTTCAGCCAGCTCATATCTATAATGTTCGATACATTGAGCACTACAACGGTTTGTTCAAAATAAGCCGTCACCTGCTTCAGCATCGCTTTCTCATCCACCGTTAATTGGTAGCTTCCTGCTTCATCGGCATTGTCTTGGTCTTCCCCTGCGGTACGCCCGATGACCACGATTGCCTTGTTCGACTTCCTTCTTGCTTCCGACACCAGTTCATCCGTTAAAGGCATTTCCTTCTGATGCCATGGCTCAGCTGCCCAGCCGCCACCGCCGTTGTCGAATGGATTTTCCTCAATCCATTTCTCATAAACAGCGGCTAGCGCTTCATTGACAGCAGCATTCTTCTTGCCGCGAAGCCCACCTAGCAGATTTGTTGTATAAGTAACATGAACACTGCCGCCCGAACCGGTACCGCTGCGATAATAGTTAACCTGGGTTCTGCCAAAAACAGCAACGTTGTCGCCATCCTTAAACGGAAGCACCTGTCCTTCATTTTTCAATAATACGGCGCCCTCTGCGGCTACCGTTCGGCTAAACTCTGCAAAACCTTCTAATGGAACTCCAATACTTTGTGTACTCAATTGATTTCCTCCTGTTTCTCTCAACCTCTATATCCACCCTCTTACTATACAAGCATCCCTTCTATAAAAGCAAAACCTCTTATTTATGAAAACAATCCTTCACACGCAAAAAAATCCCGCTATCATCTAGCAGGATTCATTCACTAAGCAATTATCTCTTTCCTCTCCCTCCCCTACCTGTATTTGCGAATAAAATCAACCGCTTTACGAATATCAAGCTCCGGCTGCGTGCCTACCTCGCGCTCAATCGTCAAATAACCGGTATACCCAATGTCCTGCAGCGCCTGAAAATAGCGATTAAAATCGACTCCGCCCTCTCCAAGCGGAACTTCGCGGAAAAACAAGCCAGAGGAAACCATCTCTGCGATTTTCTCATGATCCATAGGCGCATACCCGACCGCTCCGTAAACGTCTCTCGGATCAACCTCCTTAAGGCGAACGCCATCCTTCACATGGGTATGGACAATATAATCCTTTAATAGATGAACGCCTTGCACCGGATCATCGCCCGTCACCATGACCATATTTGCCGGGTCAAAATTAACCGATACGCCGTTCGTCGACAAGGTGTCGAGAAACGCTTTTAAGTCGGCCGCCGTTTCAGGGCCGATTTCAATGGCGAAGTAGGCTCCGACGCTTTTGGCATATTGGCCTAGCTCCTCGCATGCGGTATGCATCGTATGAAAAGCAGCGGAGGACGAATCGTGCGGCGCGATGCCAATATGCGTCGTTACAATCGTCGTGCCGAGGTCCAGCGCCAAATCGACGATACGCTTCGATTTTTCCACTTTCCAGCGATTATCCTCCTTGACCCCGAAGCCATGACCGCCTAAATCGCCGACCAGTGCAGAAATTTCCAAGCCGAGCGATTCTATGTAGCTTCTTAACTCCTTGCGTGCCGCAGGCGACAAATTTTCCGGGTCCATTTCCCCCTTAACCGCATAAATCTGTACGCCTTCCGCGCCGACCTCCTTGGCTTTCACCAATCCCTCTCGCACGCCCAGCCCGAAGCTGTCTACGATTACGCCTATTTTATTCGTTAATTTCATCGATTAATTTTCCTCCTGTTTCGGTTCCAAAATCCCCTTTGCCATCGCCTTGTAAACAAGCTGTGAGAACAGGCTGTTCGACCATGCGAACCATGGACGGGTAAATTGGTGGGGATCGTCGGCATGAAAGCCCTCATGCATAAAGCCCGTATCAGCATCCGTCGCTTCCAGCACTTTAATGATAGCAAGCATTTCCTCATCGCTCGCGGCCGTCAGCCCCTGCATCGATAAAGCCATAGGCCATATGTATCCCGGCGGCGTATGGGGGCTTCCAATTCCTTTAGCAGCTGTTCCTTCATAATAATAAGGATTTTCTCGGCTCAGGATGAAGCGCCTTGTGTTTTGGTAAATAGGATCATGAACATCGGTGTAGCCAATGTACGGAATGGAGAGCAAGCTTGGCGTACCCGCATCATCCAATAGGCAGTAATTGCCGAAGCCATCCGTTTCATAAGCGTAGATTCTGCCATACACCGGGTGATTGTACATCCCATAAAGCTGTATGCCATGACGGATCTCTTCCTCCAAAATCGCCATTTCCCGCACAAACGCTTCGTCGCGGAATACCCATCTCGCCATTTCCTGCATTTGAGCGAGCGAGACAGCGGCGAACATATTCGCCGGAATATTGTAATGCAGCTCGCAAGCGTCGTCGCTTGGACGAAAGCCTGACCACACCATGCCCGTATAATTGACAGGCATTCCGAGCCCATCATTGCGCAGCGTGTCTATGGCCGGGCAGTTGGAGCGTTTGAACCGGTATGCCGATTGCTCGGCATGGCGCTGCTCTGTTTTCCATACGTTCACAATAGAACGCAGCGCTTGCTTGAACTGCTCGTCGAAAATATCAGTGAGCCCTGTTTCCTTCCAATACCTATAGGAGAGGCGTATCGAAAAGCATAGCGAATCCAGCTCGAATTTCCGCTCCCATACCCAAGGGGACATTTCCGTATCGTCATTCGCGTCCCAATGCCAATGATTTGCCGTTTCATTAAAAGCATTGGCGTATGGATCAATCGCAATATACGTCATATGACGCTTAATCAGTCCCGAAATGAGCCGCTGCAATCCCGCATCCTCTTTGGCAAAAGGCACGTAATGAATGAACTGCTCCACTGAATCCCGCAGCCACATCGCCGGAATATCGCCCGTAATGACGAAGGTCGTACCGTCGTCCATCAACTTCGTAGTCGTTTCCAGCGTATTGGGGAAACAATTGCGAAATTGCTGCTGGAGCTTCGGGCGATGGGCCAGCTTGACCTCCGCTTCCTCCAGCACCTTCATTATGGCTTCTGGCAGCACCAATTGCGGCAGCTTTACCTTCGGCAGCTTAAATCGTTCCATAACCTACAGCTCCCCTCCGCCTACTCCTGATCCTGTTCCCGTTCCAATGAAATGAGCTTCACCGTTTTTATTTCAAAAGGCTTGAAGGCCAGCTCGAATGCCCCTCGCTCACATGGCAGCTGCTCCATTTTATCCTCAAGCAAATTCACGATAGACGCCCTCACTTTCTCCTCCGGCCACTGGATACGCACCGTCTCTCTACCGCCTGATGATTCATAAAACCGCAGCACGGTTCCAGTCCCGTCCTCGGAAGCTTTAATCGTGTCCAAAATAACATGCTCGCTTTCAAAACCCAGCCATGCATGCCGTGCAGGAAATGCGGGAAGCGCTGGAACCGCAGGGAGTGCAGGAAGCCCTCCTCTGTTCGGCTGCCCTGCTGCCGTCATGACCGGATGATTTAATTCCATTGCTCGGCGAGCTACGTGAGCGCCCCGCCAATCCGCTTGATGAGGCAAAACAGAATAAGTGAACTCGTGCTCGCCTTGGTCCGCATGTTCATCTGGCCATTTCGGCGCGCGCAGCAGCGATAAGCGAATCGTCTGGCCCTTAATGTCGTACCCATATTTGCAGTCGTTCAGCACACTCAAGCCGCCGTTGCCCTCGGAAATATCGGCCCAGCGATGTCCGCACACTTCAAATTGCGCCTGCTCCCAGCTCGTATTGTTATGCGTTGGCCGCTCCAATGCACCGAATGGAATTTCATACGTCGCTTTCGCAGCAACAAGGTCAACCGGGAACGCTACCTTGAGCAATTTATGGCTCTCTGTCCAATTCACCTTCGTCTGAAAATCAACGCGGCGCTGATGGCGATACAATATCATATCCTGGCTAATTTCCGAATCATTCAGCTTCCAGTGGAAGCGAAGCACATCCTTGGTGCCCCCTCGCTGCACAACTTCTTTCGAGATCAGCTGCACAGTGCCGGCACGCTGCGCTTCAAAGCGCGGATCGATATCCCATGCATCCCAATAGGTCGGTTTATCATGAAAAAATTGCAGCTCATTCGCTTTATCACCCGGCTTCAGCCACTCCCGCTGCACAGACTTGTCATACCAACGGGTGATTTCTCCTGCATCATTAAATGCTAGCGTGTAAAAATCCGTCTCCCAAACGGCAGGAAAGGCCTCATCTGCTTGCGTATCCTTAGCATCATCTGCATGCGCTGACGCACGCAGCCATAGCGTTGTATAACCGAAGGCCGGGATAGACGGAACGTACACGGATACCGTCTGGACATCCCCACTCCGCTTGACATCGCAAGCCAGAAGCTCCCCGTTCACATCAACAACAGACAAGCCACTCATTTCAGCGCTGCATGTCAAGCTGACTACTTCTCCGCGTTCCCAGCCCAGGCTGTTGAACACGATGTAGGGCAGCCCCTCACCATCTGGAGCTATGCTGCCAGCAATGGCTTCAAGCGAGCGGTTGAGCTCAGCCGTTCCGATCTCCATCACCTTCCCATACTCCTCTGTAGACGTCACATAGGCTTCAGGAATAGATGTTCCCGGGATAATATCATGGAATTGATTGAGCAAAATGAGCTTCCAGCCTTCATCGAGTGCCTCCGTCACTGTGCTAGATAGCCCAGCGAACTGCGCCCACAGCTCCGCTTCACGGTACAGCACCTCCGCCTTGCGGTTGCTTCGCTTATTTCTTGCATGCGTCGTGTAAGTACCGCGATGCAGCTCCAAATACAAATCGCCATGCCATTTGGGCAGCGATTGCCCGCTTTTTCCGATTCCCTCGAAAAAGGCTCCGGCCGTGCTGAACCTGCTGACAGGCTGCCCAACCATAAAAGAAGACCGCTCGGCAAACTCGACCATTTCGTTCGTTACGCCGCCGCCACCGTCCCCATGCCCGTAAAGCAGCATTTGCTGCGGATGCAAATGCTTCTGTTTGTAAGACTTCCAATGTTCATCGACATCCTTGGGACGGGTATGCTCATTTACCCCATGGTTCAAATAGGCAATGACAGAGGTGCCGTCGATGCCTACCCAATCAAACAAGTCATAAGGGAAAGCGTTCGTGTCATTCCAATTGAGCTTTGTGGTCATAAAATACGGGATATCCGCCAGCTTCAGCATTTGCGGCAGCGACGCGCAGTAGCCAAACGTATCAGGAAGCCATTCGATGTTGGAGCGTTTGCCGAACTCTTCCTTATAGAAGCTTTGACCGTACAAAATTTGCCGCACCAGCGACTCGCCGCTCGGAATGTTCAAATCCGGCTCGACCCACATGCCGCCGACCAGCTCCCAGCGCCCTTCGGCGATCCGCGCCTTAATCCGCTCATACAATTCGGGATAATGCTCCTTCACAAAGGCATACAGCTGCGGCTGGCTCTGCGAATAGATGAACTCGGGGTATTCATCCATCAGCGTACATACCGTCGAAAACGTGCGGCTGGACTTGCGAACCGTTTCGCGGACAGGCCACAGCCACGCAATGTCGATATGCGACTGGCCGACCAAATGCATAAAGCCGCTGCGGCCGCCTTCCAAATCTTCTTCCTGCACCTTCTGGGCAAGCAACTGCTCCAGCCCGTTCACCCACTCAGCCTCATCCCAGCGCTGCGGCTCGGCATACATCCGATCCATGATGCGATGTATCGCACCCACAAGACGATTTCGCTTCATATCGCTCTCCGGCAGCGCGTTCAACGACTCCGATAACACCGTTACGCTGTACATCAAGCTTTGCAGCGGTTGATTCACTCGGACGAGCGCCGAGCGGATGCCAGCGATTGGCGGCTGAATGACCGCCTGGCGATTCAGCGGATCATGCGGCTCAGGAATCGGATCGTACAATTCGATTTCCAGCAGCGGCGCACTCCCTACTCGGCCCACCGGAAGCGGCACATACCAGTGATTCCGGTCGAGCCCATGATAAGGAGCCCCGTTCACCTTCAGCAGCCCCTCCCCGCCCGCTTCGAAAATGAGACCAACCGCGTCTTGATGCCAAGCCTGCGGTATATCTGCTTTTTTCGTTAAAAAATAAGTCGTGCCATGTGTACTGTAAAGAGGATTCACATGTTGCACACCGACATTTTGCTCATCCAGCACGTATTCGCCGGGCCGGATATATTTCGCTTTTTGCATATGCCACTGCGGAAGCTCCACCTTATCCAGCCACTGCCGCTCGGCCATATCCTGAATGAACCGCTGAATTCGAATCATGGCTGTTCCCCCTCGCGCTTAACATGCAAGCTGCATGCCAGCCAATCCTTCGAGCTGCTGCCGACCATTAAGCGGAATTCGCCCGGTTCCACAACCGGCTCCAGCTGGGCGTTAATCAATGCAAGATGCTCTTGATTTACAGGGAAAGTGACCAGCTTCGCCTCCCCCGGCTGCAAATGGATTTTGCGGAAGCCCTTGAGCGAGGTTTCGGCACGGGTCACCGATGCGGATACGTCGGTTACATACATTTGCACAACCTCATCTCCAGCCACACCGCCAATGTTCGTCACTTCGATTTGCACCTCGGCTTCTCCGCCCGGGGTTATCACTTCCGGCACAACCCGTATGTTATCGTAGCCAAATTGCGTATAGCTGAGCCCAAACCCGAATGGATATTGCGGTTCCAGATCCGTCTCCAAATAACGTTTGCCGCGCGTTCTCTTGGAATGATAATAAACCGGCAGCTGACCGACATGCTTCGGAATGGAAACGGTAAGGCGCCCGGAAGGATTGACGTCGCCGAATAAAATGTCCGCAATCGCATTGCCGCCCTCCTGTCCCGGATACCACGCCTCCAAAATCGCATGAGCATGCTCTTCTATCCAAGGTTCGGCAATCGGCCTTCCGTTGATGTAGACGATGATAACCGGCTTGCCGAGCTTATAAATTTCCTGCACCAGTTCAAGCTGCACCCCCATGAGACTAAGCGTCGAACGGTCGATGCCTTCACCGCACTCCATGTCGTTCCATGCGTTATCCGTAACGACGGACGCACCTGTACGCAAATCAATGGTGCCTTCCCCGAAATCCCGGGCGCTGGAGCCGCCGATAACCATAACGATGGCATCCGCTTGCTCGGCGCAGGCGAGGGCATGGCCGAAGCCGTCTTTAGCGTCGCCCTTAATTCGGCAGCCAGGCGCATACAGCACCTGATCATCCGCATCCGCGCCGAGCTTGCGGCGGATACCCTCAAGCACGGTGACGATTTGTCCCTTAGGCTGCGGCGAGGTGTAATCACCGAGCTGATTGTAGACGTGGTTCGCATTCGGACCGATAACGGCTATTTTGGCGCCTGCTTTGCTGAGCGGAAGCGTGGCCTGTTCATTTTTGAGCAAAATAATGCCCTCCGCAGCTACTCTTCTCGCCAGCTCCACATGCTCCTCGCACCCAATAACCTGCTGGGCAAAATCAGGATCAACATATGGCCGTTCGAATAAGCCAAGTCTGAATTTCATGTCGAGCACCCGTCCTGCCGCTGTATTCAGCTCATCCTCGGTCATCAGCCC
Source organism: Paenibacillus sp. JT22N15 (assembly GCF_059383755.1). Lineage (NCBI taxonomy): Bacteria > Bacillati > Bacillota > Bacilli > Caryophanales > Paenibacillaceae > Paenibacillus > Paenibacillus sp. JT22N15. Next base: position 32,839 of record NZ_JBXENV010000018.1, read on the forward strand.
CTGCGCAAGCGCGCCCGCTAAATGCTTGCCATACATATAGCCGGACATCTCCATATCGACGCCTGCTTTCAGGCTTTGCGCCACTGCCTGCTCCCCGTTCTCCGCCGTATTGTGGCCGCTGACCAGCATTTGAATCGCGCCAAAATCGGTAATGACAAAACCATCAAACCCCCATTCCTCGCGCAGCAGGTCGTTCAGCAGATAGGAATTTGAGGTGCAGGGCACACCGTCAATTTCGTTGTACGCCGTCATGACGGAGCAGGCACCCGCTTCGACTGCCTTTTTGAACGGCAGCAAATCGATTTCATGAAGCTCACGCAGCCCCATATGGACGGGAGCTGCATTGCGTCCGCCCTCGGAGCTGCCATAAGCGGCAAAATGCTTAAGCGTCGCCACAATCGTTTTGTCCGTATCCAGCCGTTCCCCTTGCAGCCCCTTAATCGCCTCGACCGCCAGCTCGCCGATTAAATAGGGATCTTCCGCGAAACATTCCTCCGTCCGCCCCCACCGCGGGTCGCGCACGACATCAAGGACAGGCGAATACGTCGCAGCGCCCCCCTGGCTTCGAGTCTCTGCCGCAATCGCCTCGCACATTTCCCGGTACAAATCCTTGTTCCAGGTGCTTCCGACCGTAAGCGGAACGGGAAATACCGTTGCCCCAATTGCCATATGACCATGAGAGCACTCCTCCCCGAACAAAATCGGAATGCCAAGGCGGGAGTTTTCAATCACGTATCGCTGGATTTCATTAGTCGCTACCGCGCCTTGCCTTGGTGTAAGTCCCGTCTCCAGCGTCACCTCTGTCCAAGGATCGGCGCGAAGAACGCCGTATAAAGAACCTACTCCGCCCCGCGCAACCTCTTCCTTGAACTGCTCCGTCACCTGCACGGTGCCGTCCGCTTCCTTGAGGTAGGTTTTCCATCCCATAGGCTGGATAAGCTGGCCGATTTTCTCCTCTGTCGTCATACGTTCAAGCAAATCCTGAACCCGTTCCCGAATCGGAAGCGAAGCGTCTTTATAGTCCATGTGCATAATCTCCTTCTGGGTTGATTTAGCGTTTGAAAGCTCTGATGCTCACTTGCTCGGGGCGATACACCGACAATAGCTGTCCTTCATGGTCAGCGGCAAACATGACCGTCCGTTCCTGTTCCAAAACAAACGCATATTGAGTGCCCGTCAACGGGTCCCGTATCTCCAGTTCCATATCACTGCTATATTCGGATACAAAAATATAAAGATTGCCTTCATCAAATTGCAGCTTCCGGCCATAAACGCCCGGAGCGTCGCCGCCGCTTAGCCATTCCAGCTCCATCTCGGCGCCAGAAGCACGCAGCGCCTCTTCATACAGCGCTTGCAGCGGCTCCCATCTGTCATTCAGCTCCAGCGGCAGCGGACACCAGATGAAGCTGCCTGCACCGAGCGCCATGCTGACCAGACTTAGGCCGGCATTGATGGCATTCCTGGTATTGCTGGCGCTGTTTGCACTGCTGGAATTGCTAGAATTGCTGCTACTGCTGCCAAACTGCGAAATCGGCCGATCGATAGCCAGCTGCCCGATTTTGCGTCCGCCGAACGATACGCTGTGCCGCTTGCCGCCTAGCAGCAGCGCCTCTTCACGACGCACATTGCCGGGCACCGTCTCGCCAATCTCAGCCCGAAGCCGCTCATTGGCAGCGCCCCAATAAGCGTCCAAGCGGAGCGGCCCCGTCCATAGCACGGTGCTGCCTTTCCTCGCCAGACTAACGAGCTGCTCAAACGCTTCGTCGCTAAAGTTATGGGCGCTCGGCACGATAATGAGCTTAGCTGGCTGGCGCGCAAGCTCCTCCAGCTGGTATTCGCCCACGCCTCGAGGATGTATGTTCATGCCAAAGGTGAGCACCCTTACCGCTTGCGAGGTAGCCTCGAAAGCCAGCTTTCGGCTCGAAAAATCATTAGAATACGGGTATACGACCGCAACGTCCTCCAATACCCGCCCCTCAAACAGTCCGCCAATGCCCTGCATAAAGCGGCCAAAATCGTACGTCACATCCGTTTCAGGTTTCTGGGTGCCATCGGCCCGAAGGGCCCCGATATTCGATTCATTCGCATTGTTCATAAAGGGATTAATATTCCATATCCATTGCACCGCTCCGGCGCCTCCAGTTGAGAAGGCGTAGGCATATTTTCGCTCCAAAATGCGATGCAGCTCTTCCTCCGAGCGTTTCGCCATGCCATCCGGGCGCTGAATATGCATAATGCCGGTTTCTTGGGTCAAGTTTGGCTTATCCAGCGTTTTGGTGAAAATTCCGTCCCACACCAGTTGATCCATCAGCCACCAGCTATGTACCGTCGTATAATCGACTACGGAACCGTAGAAAAAGGGAGAAGGACGCTGCCCGCCCAGCGCCTCATCCTGCCCAACCGTCACAAGCTGGTGCGGATTGGAGCTGCGAATGGTGGAGGCCAGCTCCAGCGCCCAGCGATTGTGCATGTCCATAGTGAACAGCGAATAGTCCAGCCATGGCCCCCATTTTTTCGGCAAAAGCACACTGTCAAAATGGATATCGCCCGGGTCCGGCGGCATCGCCGCCTCAAAGGATGGCAGCTCTCTGGGAGTCATATTCCATCGTTCCTGAAGCCGGACAAGGTCGCCGCCGTGGCGCTCCTCCAGCCACTCGGAAAACGCTGCCCGCTCATAGCGGTCTGCAAGCGATCTAGGCCCCTCGAACACACGAGCCGGATCGAATAACGAAGGCTCATTGATCAGATCCCAATGGACGTGCGTCGTGGCTTGATGGCGGGAGACGATGGAAGCGATGAACCGTTTTTGAGCCTCGACAGCCCTCGGGTCCAAATACGGATTAACTCCTTCCCACGCCTCGGGCGCAAACGAGAAGAAGGTAAAGGTGACCTCCAGCTCATTCCGCTTTGCCGTAAGCAGGAAAGCGTCGATAGCCCTCAGCACATCCTCGACGACATGCCCATCGGCGAACATCATATTCCGGTAGCCCGTCCAAATGCCGGTCCGTATCAGATTGACTCCAGCCCTTCGCATCTCTGCCATATCCCGCTCCCAGCGGCTCACATTCGGCAAATGGAGAAACTTGCGCGACACGTCGGAAGCCATATACGTCATGCCGACGATAGGCACAGGGCGTCCGCCGCGGTAGAAATAGTCTCTTCCGCAGGCAAGCAGCTCCCCGCTGTTCAGCAATTCCCTGTCCATTCCCCAATAAGCCTGCTTCATCAGCCGGACTTCGCCTGCATCTGAGCGGACTTCACAGGTGATCGAGTGAAGGCCCGCCACTGCTGGTACTGGCACAGAAATGCGGAGCAGCTGCAAATCCCGGCGCTGCGGCCCCGTCTCCGCTTGCAGCGCACTTTCCCAGACCGAGGTCTGTCCTTCACGCTCTACCTTCAGCTTGAACGTCCAGTTTTGCTCCATTAAGCAGGTACGGGACAACGACTGCAATTGAAGCGTCAAAATAGGCTGTTCACCCGGCTCATAAGCGGCGTAATTGAGCTTCAGCCACAATTCTGTGACGCCTCGTCCAACATATTCAGCGAGCTCCTTAAGCAGCTCAGCACCCGCAATGCCCGTAGTGTCCGCAGTGTCCGCAGTGTCCGCTGTGTCAGCAGCACCCGCACCGTCCCAAAATGACTGCCCCAGTGTCTGATTAATCAATATCCAGCGGCCTCCTGCAAAACTCCCCTTCATGTTTTCCAGCAGAACGACCGGAGCAGCCCTTTCGCGCCCATCATGATCCACGCCAACAAGCAGCGGGTAAATAAAAGCATCCATTGGGCCACCCGAGCCCATCTCGGCGGGAATATCGCTTGATTTTGTCGCATGCAGCGTCAGTCCCCACGTCGGTTCAATGCCAAAAAGCGCTTCGCGCCCCAGAAGCAGCGGGAATTCGGCCGATGCGGCTGCCCGCACTACTTTCTGAACGGATGCTGGCAGTGTGTCATGGATATTCATGAGCTGATGATACGCGGTTTGCTCCCGCTCCACTCTCCAGCCGGCCCCAACTTTCACAACTGGCCTGCGAAAAGGGGCACCGCCTGCATGAAGCAAGCCGCCTCCTCGGTCCAGATGGGCTTTCACGCCGCTCCATGCGGATTTTGGAAAATACGGGCCGTGCAAATGAATAAGCGTTTCCCATTTCTCCTCTGCCAAACGATCGGATAGCGTATGTGCATCGGCGACTTCAGCCCATACGGAAAGCTTCTTCCTTACTTCCTGCGAGGGACGCACGCCCTCGTAAGGAAATGCTTCATCGTAAAACACTAAAATTTTCATGGGCCCTCCAAATGAATATTGTTATTTTTGTTAGGTTATTATATAATAACGTTATGATAAAGCCAGTCTATAACTTTTGCCAACAAACGTCAACGCTGTTATTTAGCGTGATTTTAGCATGACGTTTGTTAGTCCTATCACCTAAGGAGAACAACATGCCACGTAAAGTATCGATCCAAATGATCGCCGACCAGCTCGGCCTATCCAAATATGCAGTATCCCGCGCGCTCAGCGGGAAATCTGGTGTCAGCCAGGCCACACGCGAGCGGGTTTTAGAGTTTGCCAAGACGCTGGGCTACGGGCTTCCTTCCCAGAAGTCGCCTTCCCCCGCTCCCGACGCTGCCTCTTCCTTTGTCCTAATCTGCATGAATCCTTCCAACCGAGTCGATCCTTTTTATTGGCAGCGAGTGCTCGAAGGAATCATTTCCGGCTGCAGCGAGCGAGGGTGGCCTCATGTCATCGTCTCCCAGCCGGTCTCGTTCCCGGCCGTATCCGATTTATCGCCGCAGGAAATTATCGCGCCGCACTTGGACTGGAACAGCTGCCTTGGGCTCATCGTCATGGGCGCATATCCTTATGCGGCCCTTCAGCTTATGGCTCGTACAGGCAAGCCATTGGTGCTGCTCGACCATAATGAGCCTTTGCTTGATGTGGATTCGGTCAATCATGCGAATATAGAAGCGGGAATTCTTATTGCCCATCATCTGCTGGTCGCTCAGAAATGCAGAAGTCTTATTTTTCTCGGTGATGATGGCCGTTCTGCCAGCTTTGCCGAAAGACGAATCGGCGTAAGGACCGCAATGGAGCGCTACGGCGGCCCGGATACGAAGCTGCAGGAGTGGGAGCTGGCCTATGAAGAGAAGGAATGGCTCGCTGCTGCCGCAGAACGGTTTGCCCAGCTGGCACCGGAGCAGCGCCCAGATGCCTGGATTTGCGCTAATGACGACATTGCCATGCAATGGATGCAGCAGCTGCAGAGGATGGGAGTAGCGATTCCCGAGGAGACGCGCGTGTCGGGTATCGACAATGTAGAGGCAGCGGCCCATACGTCACCTCGACTCACTACCGTGAACCTCAGCAAGGAGGCGCTCGGCAGCCGCGCGATCGAAGCGCTATCGCGCCGCCTTGAACGTCCAGGAACACCGATGGAGCGGCTGCATCTCAGCGCCACCTTAATTCCGCGAGACTCCGCTTAAGCAGTGTATTTCCGTATAAGCTTGAACAGCGGCTTTCCCCCTATAAAAGACAAACGGCGATCGTTTTTTTGCGTATTCACAATGAACGATCGCCGTTTATTTTTGCGTGGGCTGCCCGCGCCGCTCCCTGCTATCTGTTCATATCGCCTTGCGGTAATCGCTTGGCGCTACGCCTACTACATTTTTGAACGCCCGATTAAAGGAGTTGTAGTTGGTATAGCCCACTTCCTCGCTAATTTCCTGAATCGCCCTGTCCGTCTCCAGCATAAGCTGCTTCGCCCGCTCTATACGGTGGCTGATGAGCAAATCGACGAACTTCTCGCCAACTTCATCCTTGAACAGCTTGCTTAAATATTTCGGGTTAATATCAAACAGATCGCTTAAATAATTCAGCGAAAGCTCGGGGTTATTATAGTTTTCCTCCACGTATTTGCGGATTTCTAAAATATGCGTCCGATGCTTCTTGCTGCAGCGCATCGCCTGCATCTGCTCCGCCAGCTCCCGAAACGTCTCCCAGCAGAGCAGCCGCAGATCATCTAGCACTTCCCATTCCTCCAGCCCGCGAAGAAGACGGTCGAACGAAGCCGACCACAGGTCTTGGTATTCACGAGGCAGCTCAGCGAATTCCCGATTATAATGCTGGAACAGCAGCTGCACCGTGTTCATCATTTCCTGACGGGACAATACGGAGGCGCTGATTTGATCAAACAAACGTTCAAAATGCTTTTCCCACGTTTCATCGGACAGCCGCATCGCTTGCACGAACAGAGAAATTGTCTTAAGAAACTCATATACATCATTTTTGGAATCCGGCACTTCCCCGCGCAAGATCACCCGGTTCATGCCCAACACCGCTTTATAGCCCAGAGCATGGGACGCATCCTTAAGCGATGCTCTCAAGCCTCGCAGATCACTCGCAACTCCTCCCGTTCCAATCGTAACGGTGAAGTTCAAATACTGCCCAACCTTCTCCAAATAGCCGGACAGCACCTTGCGCTCAATCTGTTCAGACAACGCCGTTTCGGAAAGCCAAAGAATCGCATGCAGCCGGCGCTCTGAAATCCATTCCGCCCATACGTCTGCCCCTTCCTGCTGGGCACTTTCTTGCAGCACAGTGGAAAGGACGAACTTGAGCAGCGTCTGATCATGCTGATGATAATCAGCGGCAAATTGCGGATAACGGTCAATTTCCACAACCATGACCATCCATCTGCTATCCAGCTCCGGGAGCTTAAACTTCGCCATTTCAGCCTGCAGCTCGCTGCCCGTGAAACGGCGCGTTCCTTCAAGCAGCTCCTGAAAAAAATATTTCTTTTGCAAAATCAGATTTTCTTCGTATTTTTCTTGATATTGCTTCGTTTGATCGATCATCCTCTCAAGCGTGTTTTGAATAAACCGGAACTCATTTTCTTTCGCAGAGCTCGTTCCCGGTTGTTTTTGCGAGGCGACCGTCTGAATCAGCGTCACGATTTGCTGGATAGGCTTGTAGTTTCTCCGAGTGACGTAAATAACCCAAATGACGCCGATTAGAACAACTGCGATCGCGAAAGCAAACCATATATTATAAAATTGCAGCGCAAATTTAACGACTTTCCCGTTATTAATACCCGTCTCTACCTTCCAGCCGCTGTAGCTGGACGTAAAGGTTGAGAAAACCTCACCAGAGGCAGGCTTAGCGCCCGCGCCTTGAGGCGTCTGCTCATCCCACAAATTCCCGCCAGAGCTGCTGATCACATTGACGAAGGTGTATTCGGGATCATACATTTGCATAATCGACTTCCGCAGCGTTTGCAAATCCACATTGACGACCACAAGGCCAGTTCCGCCCTCCATGCCGCGAACAAGCGTTACGACCTGCTGCGCCGATTGCGAAGGAAGAGCTTTGAAATTTCTGAAATCCACCCATTTTCGCGTCGGGTTGCTGCGGCTTTCTTCTATAAAAGAGGCATCTGGAAACTCCTCAATCGGTACCGCCTTCCCGTTGCTGAATACGATATCGTCCTTGTACCGAACCAAATAAATGGAATCGATCAATGGGAAATTGATTTTCAGCTCATCAATAACGTCAAGAACCTGAATGCCAGCGTACACATCATTGCTGCCAGCAGCCGTATAATAATTTTTCAAATCCGGATTCGTCAAAATTTCCCGCAGCACTTTAAAGTCAATCGAGCGCAGCGAATTGTCCAAATACTGCATCACTTGGGACGCCAGAAATTCATTGGCCTTTAAAGCCTCTTTGCGATTTTGCTCATTGAACAGTTGAAAGAAAATAATAAACAATATCGTCGTCACAATAAAAAAGACTGGCAAATAGGACAGCAGCAAACGTCTAAACCAATTGTTGTTCATCTCCGAGGTCCCCCCTCACTTTTTATACACGTGACAACAACCTTCAAAATATTCATTTATTATATAGGATGAAGCGGGACCGTCATAGGAGAAGACCGCTCCGAGTCATGTCTGACAACAAGGAGCAGCCCCCGAGAATAAACGTTTATGCTGTTTTATTTTTTCTCAATCGCACGCTGGTAGATCGCCAAATAATTGCTCAGGCCCAGTCCATCGAAGCCTTTGACATAGCTGTCCCAATCCTTCTCAATGCTCTTGTTGCCCAGGATAAATTGCGCCATATTCGTCTGTACATAATCTTTAACTGCGGTTGTCAGCTGAGCAGCAGCTTCCGTATCCTCTGGACGAATAAAGACGTTCGATGGATACACTTCCTTCGGCGCATAAGGCGCATACACATTCGTCGCCTGTGCCAGACGAGTGCCGTAGCCTTCGGACACTAGAGGGTCCTGTCCTTCTACGAACAAGTTGCGGAACGTATTGGACAAATCATGTGCGCCAATTTGCGACCAGCTTTCGTTAACGACGACGTTCGGATCGCGCTCAGGCAGGTTGTAGTAGCTGTACTTGGCAGGCTCGCCATTAATATTTTTCTCATCGGCACCTGCCATTTGCCAGCCCTTGCCCTCCGTCGGGCCGTATTCCGCATAAAGCGCGCCTTCTTCGCTGAACATGTAATCGATAATTTCAATCGCGGCAATTTGCTGCGCTTCCGAAGCTTTATTCGTAATCGCAAACTCGAATTCGCCTACGCTTTGCGTAGCGCCTGTCGTTTGTACACCATCCGGCCCTTTGAGCGGAGGCACGATATCCCAGTGCTGATGGCGCGTAATCGTCTTATCATACGTATTGACCAGGTAGCTTACGAGCGCAGTCGTAATGGAACCAACCACTTCGTCACCTTCCCTGTTGCCGAGCTGTCCTACCGCTTGATCATTCTGCGTAAAAGCAGCCGGGTCGATCAAGCCTTCCGAATACAGCTTGTGCATATATTCCAGACCCTTCTTCCAGCCCTCTTGGTTAGCGGCAAAATCAACCTTGCCATCATTGACGATTAAATATTTATCGTTGTCGTTATAAATGAAGCTATTCATCAAATAAGCGTCAATATTCCCGTTCCATACATATTTGTTCGGAGCACCTGTAAGCGGAATTTCATCGGCTTTGCCATTGCCGTTAGGGTCTTTTTCTTTAAAAGCTTTAAGAACGGTGTACAGCTCATCGGTCGTTGTCGGCATTTCTAGCCCAACCTTGTCGAGCCAATCGGTATTGATCCAATATTTTTGCGCATACGTACAGTGATAGCATTCATTAAAAATAGGCAGGGCATAAATTTTACCATCCGGAGCGGTAATCGCCTCTTTGAAATACGGTTTTTCTTCCATTATCTTCGTCAGATTCGGAGCATGCTTCGCAATTAAATCGTTCAGCCCAAGGAAAATCCCTTGACTACCGTATGTTTGAAGGTCTGAGGTTGTAAACTTGCCGTGTAGGAATACTTCGGGATAATCGCCGCTCGCCAGCAGCAGCTGCCTGCGGTCCTGAAGCGCGTCAGTTGGAGCGAGATCCCATTTCAGCTTAACGTCAAACTTGTTTTCAATGAATTTCGTGAATTCATTATCTTCCATAGGCGCTTTGCCTTGTGGAGCAAAAAAAGTCATCGTTACAGGCCCTGTGCTCTCTCCGCTGCCACCGCTGCTCTGTGTATTATTACTGGATGCGGAGCTGCAAGCCGACAGTACGGCTACCGTAGTAAAAACAAGCAACAACATCGAAATCCAAGATTTTTTCAAACCAGACTCCTCCTTTTAATGAACGCCATTTAAATGTTTGTGACTGCACTATTTTGTGACTGCCCTATATTGAACCCTGTCCCGGAAGCCCGCCAGACCTTCGCCCCCTTCCACAAAAGCTTCCGGATGGTAGTTATGGCAAATGCCCTACCCTTTCAAGGAACCAACCATAACCCCTTTGACGAAATGGCGTTGCACGAATGGATACATAATCAAAATCGGGATGCTCGCTACAACGATTAAGGCGTATTTGAGCACCTGCTCGAACCCTTGATCGCGGAGCTGCTGGCTCGTATTGGCAAGCATCGCCGGGTCGGCCGCATTTAGAATGAGCAAATTGCGCAGCACATATTGCAGCGGGAACAAGTTTTCAGAGCGCAAATAAATGAGTGCATCAAAGTAAGCATTCCAATGGCCTACCGCATACATGAGCGTCATAACCGCCAAAATCGGCTTCGACAAGGGCAGCACAACGCTGACCAAATAACGAATGTCCTTGCAGCCATCGACCTCAGCGGCCTCCCGCAATTCATCCGGAATCGACGATTGGAAAAAGGTTCTGGCGACGATGACTTGAAATACCGCCAGCGCCCCCGGCAGCCACATCGCCCAGCGGGTATCGAGCAGGTGAAGATCCTTCATCAGCAAGTACGTCGGAATCAGGCCGCCATCGAAAAACATCGTAATCATCATGAAAATAATGATGGCGCCGCGGCCATAGAATGTCCGGCGGGATAACGGATACGCCAGCATCACCGTCAGGATGACATTGATCGCCGTTCCGACTACCGTGTAGATGATCGTATTATAAAAACCCATCATCAGCTGCGTGCTTTTAAAAATCGACACATACGCCTTAATGTTGAAATCGACTGGCAGCAGCCATATTTGCCCGGCTGTAACCGCCCGGGAGGAGCTGAAGGAGGAACTGACGATATAGAGCAGCGGGTATGCGACGACGATCAGCACCAGCACGAGAAATAAATAATTGATGCCCATAAACACGCGGTCGCCGAGTGGGTCTTTAATTCGATTCCGATTAAACATAGATGGCCTCCTCCTCCTTTACCATAAGCTGTTCTTACTGACTTTTCGGGAAACCGCATTGACCAAAATAAGCAAAATCAGGTTGATGATTGAATTAAATAATCCGACCGCCGAGGAGAAGCTGAAATTCGCTCCAATCAACCCGACCTTGTACACATAGGTGGATATGACTTCCGAAGCGCTCGTATTGAGCGGATTTTGCATCAAATAAATTTTCTCAAAGCCAACGCCCATAATGCTGCCGAGATTCAAAATCAGCAGGATGACGGTGACGGGGATGAGGCTCGGAATGTCGATATGCCATATTTTTTTGAGCCGGGAAGCCCCATCCATTCGGGCCGCTTCATAGAGCGAGGGGTCAACCCCAGCAAGCGCAGCAATATATATAATCGAAGAATAGCCCATCCCCTGCCATACACCCGACCATACATAAATCGATTTGAAATATTCCGGTATGCCCATAAAGTTGGTCATGGTCATGCCAAGGAAGGTAAACAGCCGGTCTACGACCCCGACATGCGGCGAAAGCATCAAAATAATAATCGATACCATAACGACCGTTGAGATAAAATGCGGGGCGTAGGTGACCATCTGCACCGTCTTTTTGAAATAGCCCGTTCGCAGCTCATTGAGCGCCAAAGCCAGCAGGATCGGAATCGGAAAACCCGCAATCAGCGTATAGAGGCTGATACCAATCGTATTTTTGAGCAGCAGCCAAAAGTTTGGAGAGTTGAAGAAGATTTCAAAATGTTTAAAACCTACCCAGGGGCTTCCCCAAATGCCCTGAACAACGCTATAGTTTTTGAAGGCAATTTGCACGCCAGCCATCGGCATGTACTTGAAGATCAATAAATACAGTACCGGAGGAAGCACCAATAAATACAGCTGCCAATGCCTTTTGAGACTTTTTAGGAAGGGGTGCTCTATTTTGCGCCCGCTCTGGCTCATGCTTTTTTGGGGCTTCGTTCGCGCTGGTATCGTTCCCGAGTTCTGACTCATCTGCATCATTCCCTCTATATTTTAATGTAATAATACCTGACGCAAAATTCATTATACAGCTTGTTTTTTTGATCAGACTTCGTTATTGCGTTATTTGTGTAAACTATTCTATCAGGTAGCGCTTTCTTGCATTGATCGTACCTTGAGTTGGACCAATTGCGCAATTTGCATTTTTCTCACACCTCTCCATATTCCAGAAACCCTTGTCAAATCAGGGAAAAACGGTGCTTTCCTCTCTTTTTTCGCCAATGGATAGCGGAGGTGCCAGGCAGAGGGGAGGAGGACGCCACACAAAAAAAATCCCGAGGGGCACGGATTCTCCCCCCGGGATTTCGAATGATGCTTATTACGATGTTAACAATCGGAACGTTTGTGTGATGGGTGCCTGCTCTGTAATGGACGCTTGCGGCAGCTTTACAGCCACTCCGGCTTCCGTTCGGGTAAACGCAATAACTTCTTGATCATCCGCTCCAACAAGCTCAATTCGTTCCACATGGCCTGAGTATGGAATGACGAGCTGCTGATCGACCGCCTCATTTTCATTTGCGTATAGGCGGAAGGCATACGTTACATTATCCTTGCAAGTAAATGCCCAATCTCCTGTAAAATAAGGACCGCAAATCCGCGTTCCGTAGATGCCCTCGCCATGTACATTCAGCCAAGCGCCAAGCTCCTTGATGCTCTTAACCGCACCTGCTGGCAGGCGGCCATCCGGCTGCGGCCCTACGTTCAGCGCCAAATTCCCACCCTTGGCGACAACCTCCAGCAGAATATGGGCAAGCTGCCTAGCCGTCTTATATTTATCATCGAAGGCATACGCAAAGGAGTTGCCAATCGTGATGCAGCTTTCCCATGGAATATTCATCGGCGACTCTGGAATCGTCTGCTCCGGCGTTACAATGTTCTCATAGGGCCCGCCAACCGTACGATCGGCAGCTAGAAGCCATGGCTGCGTCTTACGCGCCCGCTCCACAACCTCGCCCAGACGGATATCCTGCCCCTTCCGGCCTTCCCGCACCCAGCCTGCATCGAGCCAGAGACATTCAATTCGGCCGTATTTCGTCAGCAGCTCCATAATCTGCTCATGCGTAAACTCTACGAACTTCTCCCACAGCCATGGATACTGCTCTGGATCATAGGAAGGCCCGCGCCACATATGATGTCCGCGCTCCATGCCCGGCGCCCAATAATAAGGCGTATGCCAGTCCGCTTTGGAAAAATAAGCCGAGATGCCCAGCCCTCTCGCCCGGAAAGCATCAAACAGCGTACGGCAAATGTCCGCATATTTATGCTTATGAAACGGCGTATCCGCTCCCGTAATGCGATAATCCGTCGTATGCGTATCCCACATGCAGAAGCCGTCATGATGCTTCGTCGTAAACAAAAAATATTTAAAGCCGTTGTCGGCGGCCAAATCCGCCCATACCTCGGGCTGAAAGCGAATCGGATTGAATGTTTTATTCAGATCAAAGTATTCGCGCTTGAAGTGCTCCATGTCGTCGGTCCAATCCACATCATGGCGGGACCAATCTCCGTCGTCATCGCTCAGCGCCCAGGATTCCACCAGCCCCAGCTGTGAATAAGGACCCCAATGCATCATTAGGCCAAGCTTCTGGTCCTTGAACCATTCCAATCGCTCATTCAGCAGCGGCTCCTCGGGCCTCACCCACTCGTCCTCTTTGCTGAAATGGTGGACGCCAGCTTCAACGACGTCCGTTTCCTGCTCGTGCTCTTGTTCCAGTTCCTGTTTCAGTTCCTGATCCAGCAAAATATCCTTTGGTTCGCTCCCACTCATCGCCATCGCTCCTAAAATTGAATTTCGCGTCCTTGACGAGCCGACTCGTAGATCGCACAAAGAATCTTCATCACTTCAACGCCGTCTTCTACCGGGCTCAGCGTCTCCTTGCGTCCTAATGTGCTGTCGATAAAATGGTTGATTTCATTGCTGAAGGAGCCCATGAAATCAAAGGATTTGAAATCCACCTGCGGCGTCATATTCAGGATCGTATCGAATTTTTCACCGATCATTGAAATTTCCGGTTCAAGCTCCGCGCCGCCCTTGTCTCCGTAAAGCTTGACGGAGATTTCGTCCTGCTTGGCATGCAGCGTGAAGCTGACGTCTACCAGCAAGCTCGCGCCATTTTCAAACCGAATCATCGCATTGGCCATATCCTCTACCGTATTATCCTTCGCATCGTAGTCAGCGGCTTTATAGAACGACAGATGGCGGATGTTAGAACGGTTTCCTAAGCGATTGGAGAGGTTGGCCGATACCGACTTGACCTTGGGCTTGCCCATTAAATACCAGCAAATATCAATAATATGCACACCCAGATCAATGACTGGGCCGCCACCGGAGCGCTCGATATCCGAGAACCAGCCGCCAGGGTTGCCAAGTCGTCTTAAACAGGAGGCTTTCGCATAATAGATTTCGCCGAGCTCGCCCTCTTCAATGAATTTTTTCAAAATTTGGGCATTGTCGCTATAACGCCTTACAAACCCTACCTGCAGGAGCTTGCCACTACGATGCACCGCCTTCTCCACTTTGAGCGCTTCCTCGACGGTTTGGCAGAGCGGCTTTTCGCACAATACGTTTTTGCCCGCATCCAGGGCGGCAATGCTAATTTCGGCATGGGAATTATTCCATGTACAAATGCTGATCGAGTGGATTTCAGGCAGCGCCAGCAGCTCTTTATAATCAGTGAACACTTTAGTCGCGTTATATTTTTTCGCCATTTCCTGCGCCCGGCCTTCGTTCAAGTCGCAGATGGCGTAGATTTCAACTTCTGGATTGCTGGCATACGCCTGCAAATGGCAATCGGATATAGAGCCCGCGCCGATGACGGCAACTTTTAATTTGGACATTTTCTTCCCTCCATGATCTGCTTATTAGCCTATTCATTTGCTTATGAGTTAGATGGTTACGCTTCTTGCCAGAAGCGGCGTACGTTGTCCATGGCTATTTTGGAAGCGGTTCTGCAATCCTCCATGCCTTCAAATTCAACGGAAATATACCCGTCATAGCCGGACTGCTTCAGCACGCGGAATACTTCGAACATATCGATATCTCCATGCCCCACAATCGCCCCCCGCAAATAATTGCCATGCGCGGTCTGAAACCAGCCTGCTCCCGGATTGCGGTAGGAGGGTCTAAGGTAAAAATCCTTGGCATGGACCATGGAGGCATAAGGAATGTTATTTTTCACAGCGCTGACAGCATCTTCGTCCACACAGAGGAAATTGCCGATGTCCAGTGTTGTTTTGAAATTATCCCGCGCTGTTTCATGCAGCAAACGCCGAATTCGCTCGCTGGATTGCACATAATAGCCGTGATTTTCCACACTCGTTGTAATACCGAAGCCTGCTGCATAATCAGCAATGGTGCGGCATGCCTCTACTAGAAGGGGCAGATCCGCTTCAAACTGGGCTACGCTTCCCTCATGTGCGGGACGGAAAGCGACGTCATGGCGCATTTTGGTGACGCCTAGCGCCCTCGCTACATCAACATGCTGCTTGACAGCTTGAATTTCGCTCTCTAGTGCTTCGGGGCCGTCATGCGCAACAAAATTGGCTCCGATAGCATAGTTGGAAATATCGATGCCCACTTCCTTGGCCGTCTGTACAATTTGCTCAACCAGCTCCGGATTGTCGATCAGGCTGTATCCAATAGGAACGATTTCTACATGTTCCCCGCCTTGCTCGGCGATAAAGCGAATCGCATCCGGTACGGTCATTTCTTTTTTGTCCAAAGCTTGCTGAAGACTGTATGTGCTGAGTCCTACCTTCATCTCTTCCCTCATCCTCTCCCGCATGTTTGTATCCTCACACCAACGTATACCCTTTTCCCGGTTATTACACAATTCGCAATAATCGTCTACTATTCTATTTTCCAGTCTAGCCGCCCAAATCCGGGGTATCTACAAACGTTACGCTCCGATTGGCCGTTCCATGCAGCTCGAATAGGACAATGACATTTTCACCCTGGCGTAAAAGCGGTGCTGGCACATACAGCGTTTGCTGCGGCCCTTTGTCCCAATATCTTCCCAGATTGAACCCGTTTACGAAGGCAACGCCCTTCGTCCAGCCTTCCAGCCGCAGGAATGTATCCTGCACATCGTCTACCTGAAGAGTCCCACGGTAAAAAGCAGGAGACGTCTGCGCAGCGGCAGTGCTGTTACTGGTATTAGTGCTGGTACTAGCGTTGTCACTAGAGCTGAAATTAGTGCTAGCGAAGGCATCGGTGATCTCAGCCGCAAATTGCAAAGGCGATAAATCATCAAGCGGCAGACAATGGATCGTCCAGTCATATAAAAATTGAAAGCCAAAGCGGACGCCCTCCGTAATGCCCTTCGGGTCTCTGAGATACGGGCCATAATTGATCCGCCCCATATTTTCAACGAGAATCGCAATTTCGGCCCCTTCTGCTGGCACCTCGAACGACACCGTCTGCTCCTGATTGCCGCGTTCCAGCACACCTTCCAGCTTTCCATCTAAAAATACTAGCGCACGATCGCGTACCTCCTGCACGACAAGCTCCTGTTTCTCCCGCGGCCCCGATATCGTTGTCTGGTATAAAATGAAGCCATAATCCTGACCCAGCTTCTCCATCGGTTCAGGATTCGTTCGGCGAATCGGCGCAGACAGCCGGTCTAACTGCGAGAACAATGCTGCCTGCTCCATCATTTCCACCTGACCGTATGCCCTTCTGCCAATAGGCTCTGGCAGCCTGAGCTCCCCAAGATTCATATAGCGGTCGATGACAGCTCGCACCGCATAAAATTTATCTGTCAGATCACCCGATTCGCTTAAGAGCGAGTTATAATCATAGCTCGTAATCGTCGGCTCATATTGATCCTTCTGCTGGCAGTTCGCGCCATTATAGAAACCGAAGTTCGTTCCGCCATGGAACATGTAGAAGTTGACCGAAGCCTTCTCCTCCAGCATTTCCTCGAATACGCTCGCCACATCGCCTGCATCTCTAGTATGGTGCTGCTCTCCCCAATGATCGAACCAGCCAATCCAATATTCCATGCACATGACAGGCTGGTCTGCCTGATATTCACGCAACTTCAAAAAGGCCCCCTTCACGCCGGAGCCAAAATTCACAGTAGAAAGCTGTCCCGCCACCGATCCGCCTTGCAGCAAAGAGTCAGTAGGCCCATCAGAGGTGAACAGCAATACATTCATCCCGCGACGAACCATAGCTTGACGCAAATATTCCAAATAGCTGGCGTCGTTGCCATAGCTTCCGTATTCATTTTCAATTTGCAGCGCAATAATTGGCCCGCCGTTTGTACATAGGAGCGGCTGTAATTTGGGCAGCAGCACATCGTAATAAGCGTCCACCCGCTCCAGAAATTTCTCGTTATAGCAGCGAAGCTTAACCTCGTCATCCGCCAGCAGCCATGCAGGCAATCCGCCAAACTCCCATTCCGCGCAAATGAAGGGGCTTGCTCGCACAATTACGAGCAAACCCATCTCCCCTGCTGTCTGAATAAAGCGCTCCAAATCCGCCATGCCATCAAAACGGAACTGTCCTGGCTTGGGCTCATGAAAATTCCACGGCACATAGGTTTCTACGGTATTGAAGCCGCAAGCTTTCAGCTTTTGCAGCCGGTCGGTCCAATATTCGGGGACGATTCTAAAATAATGCAGAGCTCCTGATAAAAGCTGTATCGGTTTTTCATCATAAAAAAACTGAGATTGCCTGCATTCAAAAATCGCCATTAAACAGCCTCCCCTTGATTGCTCAAATGAACACCCAGCCCAGACAAAGTAGGACACCATCTCGATTGTTGCACGGTGAGACGAATTTTCCTCGCGGTTACCGGCTCGAAGCAGCAAATGCGCTTATAGCCAACAATCGTTCCTTCATATAAAAGCTTCCAGTCTTCATCCTCTAGGTATTCCACCTGAAAACGCTCAATTCGTTGGCCCGCCTTAATATGCTCCTTGAGCACAATTCGGTCAAAACGCTGCTCTTTCTGCAAATCCAGCTCGATCCAAGCTTGCTCCGTCCCTTCGCGAGGACACCAGAACGCATCCACATCATCGTTCAACAGCTGCGATGCCGCGTGATTGTCGTCCTTCGTTTCCGATGCTTGTATTTCCACCTGCTCTTGTGCTGCCAAATTATGCGCAAAGGTGCTGCGCAAAGCGTCGCCGAGCTGCTGTAAGCGCTCTATATCATGCTCATGAACAAGACCGCGCTTATCCGGTGGAAGATTCAGCAGGAAGGTCGCATTGCCGCCAACCGAGCCATTATAAATGCCCAGAAGCTCTTCCAGCGATTTCACCTGATCATCCTCAGCTTCATGGTAAAACCAGCCGGGTCGAATCGATGTATTCACTTCCGCTGGGTACCAGATTAATTCGTCGTACTGCTTGACGATCTCTCTGCTGCCTAGATCACTTTCCTGCGAATTGATTCGGGTTGCAAACTCGCGATCATCCGCTTGCTGCGATTGCTCTTGAATTTTTTCATTATCCTGCAAATGGGCCGGGACGACGCTCCATTCTGAAGCCCTTGTATGCCCTGCTTCATTGCCGCACCAGCGCACATCGGGGCCGCAGACAGAAATAACAGCATTGGGCTGCAGCTCGCGAATGACCGCATAGTAGCCGTCCCAATCATACACCTGCCTTTTGCCATTAGGCCCTTCCCCGCATGCACCGTCAAACCACACGCAAAAAATATCTCCATAATTCGTCAACAGCTCTCTGAGCTGATTTTTGAAAAATTCATTATAACGCTCCGAATCTCCATAGGAGGCTTCATGCCGGTCCCATGGCGACAAATAGACACCGAACTGGATTCCGCCCTTTCGGCATGCCTCGGCTACTTCCCGCACCAAATCGCCGGAACCCTTTTTCCAAGGGCTTGCCGCTACCGTATGATCCGTATACTTGCTAGGCCATAGGCAGAAACCATCGTGATGCTTGCAGGTTAAAATTAACCCCCGCATCCCAGCGGATTTGCAAGCCTCTACCCATTGATCAGCATTAAGCTCCGTCGGGTCAAAAATCGCCGGGTCCTCATTGCCGAGGCCCCATTCCTGATCCGTAAAGGTGTTTACCGTAAAATGAATAAACGCATAAAACTCCAGTGACTGCCATTTAAGCTGACGTTCTGACGGCGACACGCTTGCCGCCGATTCTACCCACTGCGCTTGGTTCATTGGGACCGCCTACCTTTCTCGACTCGATTCAGTTGAAATACCGCTTTATTGGTGCCTACTAGAAGGCCGCTGTCGTTTTTAAGCTCCCGCGACGCAAGCTGGTACATTAAGTCAATTGTAACGCGATTGCTATAATTTATCTGCTCCAAAATGGAAGCAATAATGAGCGCCCATTCCTCCTCAGAGCCGTCCAGCACCTTCAAAGCGAACGCCACTCTTTCCTTGCGAAGCGCGAACCCATAGATGCCTTTGGCACCGCCCTTCGCCACGATATTGCTATCCTTTAACAGATTGGAGCATATGAACCAAGGGGCCGAAACCATATTATGATTTTCGTTCATCAGCCTTCCTACTTGCCCAGCTGCCTCTCGCGTTCGCTGATCTTCCAGCAAATCCGGGCAAGCAAGCTTTAGGAACATGGCCGCTATTTGCCGCAGGGGCAGCGCAAACACCGGAAAGCCGCAGCCATCCGTGCCCAGCTGGATTTCTTCCACTTTCGCCCCTGAGAATTCAGCGATTGTCTGTAAAATCTCTCTCTGCGCTGGGTGCTCCGGGTCCGCATATCCCTCTAGTGGATATCCCTTTGCTTGGCATAACGCGAGCACGCCTAAATGCTTGCCTGAGCAATTGTGATACAGACGACGCGGCGGCTGACTATGAAGTAGGAGCGCATCGCGGGCCTGCATGCTTAAAGGGTACGTTTCGGAGCAAATCAGACAACGTTCCTCTATACCTATTTTGGAAAGCATCGCTTCCAGCACTTCTACCTGGTAAGGCTCAGCGCGGTGTGAGGCTGTCATCAGTGTTTTTTCTGGGTCCGTCAAACTGTAAGTATCAGGAACGCCATGTATAAAGGCCGGAATTGCCTGAAAAGGCTTGGCCGCAGAGCGCATATAGGACACCCATTCCGGGTCGCCCACACGATAAATGACCTTACCCTGATCATCGATTCCGCAAATGTGACCGTGATGAATATTTTCAAGCGTGCCGCCTCTATATTCCTCTACCAAATGCGGTGCCATAATCTGCATAACCGGATCACCTCTTGTTCTATGATTAGGGAATTAAAAGTTGTGAAGCTCTTTCGCTGCGTTTACAAGGTGCTGCTTTGCTTTTGCTACTAAATTCGAATCAACAGGTGAGTGAAAGCTGCCATCGCGGCGCACTCCTGAACCAAAATGCAATTCCGTAACGCCTGTATGCAGGACGAAAGAATGGATTTTATCTAAGATCAACCCTGCTCCGGCCATTACTGCAACGTTGCGTTCCCCACCTCGTTTGGATAGTTCCTTTAATTCGTTCATTGCCTCTAAGGCAGTGCTCTTGCCACCCGATGTGAGTACCCGTTCAATCTGGGAAAAAGCGCTTATGGCGTCTAACGTTTGGGTCAGGCTAGCACTCTCATCAATCGCCCGGTGAAAAGTAACGCCTAATTCTTGAGCTTCAGCCAAGCACTCCTGCAGCAGCGCTAGATCCGCTTCGCCCTTAGCTGTCAAAGCACCTATAACGATGCCGGATGCTCCTAGATCGCGAGCTATATGAATATCTCTTTTCATTGCCTTCCTGTCGTCCTCGTTGTAGCAGAACGATCGGCTATGCGGCCGAATCATAACGTACACTGGAATCGAAACACTGGAAACTACTTGCTCGATAATACCGAAGCTAGGCGTGAGCCCGCCTTCCGACATAGCGCAAACCAGCTCGATGCGATCCGCACCACCCGCTTCTGCCGCTCTCGCGTCTGCCTCATTCACTGCAATTACTTCTAATAAAGGCTGCCTACTTGTCATAAAAACACCGCCTTTCTTTTTCACACCGGTCACTCACTCCAGTCACCTTGGTCAAGATCTATCCAAAGCCAGCTTCCAAAAAGCAATTCGATCCCTATCCACGTATAGGTTAAATTAGTGATAGCTGTTGAACGCAAAATACTTGTTATTTTTGTTATGTAAAATATAATAATCGTTATGTACCATCAGTCTAATAGGTTACGCTGTAAACGTCAATTAGAAGTCATTAATTGTTTGAGGACCCCGGTTTAAATTTGCGGGAGGCCCTACCCGCTCATTCCCCTTTTATATGAATGTGCAACTACAAATAGTGCGCACCCAAAAGGATGCGCACTGCATTTTTCATGTTGAATTAGGCTCAAAATCTAGAACTAGGGAAACAGCCTTCAAGAACAATCTTTATTTACTTTATTAAATTGGCAATCTCCTGCTCCGTTAAACCCGTAGCTTTGGATATCGTTGCAATGTCCAGATTCAGGCGCAACATATTTTCTGCCACTTCCCTAATGCCCGTCTTCATACCCTCTTGTAGGCCTGCCTCCTTACCCGCCTTCATACCTTCCTTCATACCTTCCTCCATGCCTGCCTTCATGCCCGCCTGCATCGCGCTTTCCATCATGGATGCTTCATCATGCAAATACTTCTGTCTGGCCTCGTATAATCGTCTGGCTTCTGAATCCTGGCTCAAATATTGCAGCGTATCCATCGCCTTCTCCAAGCTCGGCTCATTCATTTTCAGCACCTCCCATTGTGATGTATGGGCCCCTTTCAAAAACAGCAGCCAATTAATCAACCCGCCCTCTGATGGAACGATTCGCTCACTCAGCTTAGGCAGTTCTAAGAAATGAACCTCAATATCGTCAATTAAGGCTATTCCTGTCTTATCTTCACGCAGATGAAACACATTATGGTATTGATCGTTCTTCAGGAACGAATAGTTTAAAATGTTGATCGTCACGCATTTCTTAAGCTCCGGATATTTATCGCCCTCACTGAGTTGACTCGCATACCGTTTGCTCCAATAAAACAGGGTTCGTTTCTCTATGTCGTACTTATTGAAAAGCTGCATCTCGATATCAATTAGTTTGCCTTCCGAGGTCTTGGCATAAACATCAAAAATGGACTGTTTATCGAGTGGATCGTCTTTATCCGTATACGGATTCATAAGAATAATTTCAGTCAGCGGAGTTTCTCCAGCTTCAATAAATATACTGTTCAGAAAAGCTAACAACACATCTTTATTGTTTTCACTTCCAAATATCCGTTTGAATACAAAATCCACACGCGGGTCCAACAAATCCATCGGCATCAGCTCCATTCGTTATTATTATATCATTTTTCCGTTTATTTGAACCTTGCAAAAAGGTGTAGAACAGCTCTTACACGCTGCCTCATCAAGTATGGCAGTTCCAAGTAGGCTGCGCACCTCTTGCCGCTACAATTGTTTGTTTGGCCTCAACCATCAAGCCCAAATATGGAATAAAACTTATTTGTTTAACAGTATAGTACTAGCATCATCGATATCGTACAGCTTGCCCTTATTACTATTCACAAGCTGAATAATTTGCTTATAGGCTGATCCGCTTTTTGGAGCTATTGCATCTAGGACAACCTTATTCGTTTTCAGCTCGGCAATTACCTGCTTAAGAGTGAAGCTGGATTTTGCTGACGTGGTGCCTTTATCGTGAACAGAGGCATCCGTTATAAAGATGATCCTTTTGGCATTCGTTCTGCCCGATAGCTTGTTCATTGCCATATAAATAGCATCGAGTCCCGACTCAGGCTCGTCCCCTCCTCCGGCAGCTTTTAATTGATCTAAATTAGTCTTTAACTCGTTTTTATTGTTGGTAAAAGAATAAAATTCTAGATTTTTGTTTTGATCAACATAATTAATATCCCGATAAGCAACAATTGCAAAATTGGAGCCGGCTGGAACAGAATCCACAAAACTTTTAACCGTTTCTTTTATATAATCGATGACCCCTCCCATACTGCCTGTAACGTCTATGACAAAAACAATATCCGTAGGAGCGGTAATGCCTTTCGATATTTTTGTTAAAATAGGCGAAGAACTAGTCGCTTCAGATTCCGCCTCCTTCTCACTTTCTACAGTTGTAGAGATAATCGGCTCACTCTGAAATACAACAACTGAATTAGCTGCCACGTTCCACTCTACCAATCCCCCTAGTGCCTCGCTAACGAATCGAACAGGAACCATTGTGGTTCCATTGATTAGTTGCGGTGCTGCGCTCAAAGTTATAGCCACACCGTTCACATAGGCAATGTTGGAGCCAATCGTTAATACGATGGTTTTTCCTTCTTTCGTTGCCGTAACGGTTTGAGTGGTGCTGTCCCATTCCACTTTTGCCCCCAGCGATTCAAAAATGGACCTGAACGGAACGAGTACATTCCCATTTGTATTCACTGGAGCTTGTGCATAAGCTTGCATATATCCTGAAATAAACACTTTAATATGTTTAGCTTCATTGTTAATCGGAACGAATATAGGTAGAGAAGCTGCCAATCCACCTGATTGATTAATGGTTTTCAAATAAACATAATATCCGCCTGAAGGCAGTCCAATCTTCCTCAGTGAATAGGTTGAAGTACTGCCGGCTTTAACTCTGATTCGCTTAACGACCTCACCACTTGCATTTTTGACCATTAAATAGGAAGTGTAGGCTGGTTGTTTAGCCTGAATGGTTATTTTAACCGTAAGCGTATAATTTTTGTTCAGCGTAATAGAGCCAGGGTAGCTTTCGCCCCCAAGCAGTTGAAATTCTGGTTCAGCCTCTGTACCTGTAGATCCAGTACCACCCGAGACAGGACTCTCCCCTGTTTCTCCAGATGGAGGATTCACCGTCGTTCCTCCAGAAGCAGGCTGCTCTGTTGTCCCGCCAGATATCGGCTCCTCTATTGTCCCACCAGAGGATGATTGGGTACCCGCGATTGAAGTTTCAGGGAAATAAAAGTATATTTCCTCATCAGCTCTAGGTGCCTGGCGTTTTGCTAATATGGTAATGGTATAATTCTCATGGTTAAAAGTGAACTCCGAGTTGGGAACCTTGTTTCCGTCTATTTTGAGAACGACTTTTTTACTCGAATTTATAATATATTTTGTAGTTAGTTTAAAAACCCTTGTTGAATCATCCCCATAGGAGAGAGCAATTCCTATATAAGACCCTCCCGAAATCCCTTCTTTCCATTCATAGGTCGGAATGATTGCGTATTTTATTGAAAGCTCTGATCCCGGATAAGGTGCTTTATTAAGGGTAATGGTGTAGCTCTCATAATCAACCGTATATTCCTCAGGTTCAATTTCTCTGGCATTGATAAACAGACGCAGCTTGGTATTACTGGCCGTAATTTTATTGGGAGTCTCGAATTTAAATACGCGGTTTTGTCCGTCTCCATCTTCCAGGATATTAACGAGGTAATCGTTTTGCCGATACTCAAACGGGGTATAGGCACTCGCCGTCCCTGTCCAAGACTCTAGTCCTCCGGTAAACATAATAAAAACCATAAACAACAAAACCATTTTTTTAAAATTCATACTCTCTCACTCCGTTTTCGTAAGACATGATGGGTTCATAATCTGCAGCTTATTCCTTTAAGTGGAAATGGTAGCCGATACTCACTTTACCATATAAAACAGAGTGTTTATAGTAAAATATCCCTGATTTGTAGTAGTGACATTTATATTATCTGAATAGTCTATTGTTAGACTAAAAAGTAGAATACGTATCATATTATTTAATATAGCTGGAATATATGAATGAGATTATTAGTGTCTATGCACTGTTGATTATAGAAGAGGATTAATTATGACACAAGGTTGAGATATGCGAGAGTTGTATCTCTTTCATTTTTAAATACAATTTGAGCATAAAGGACACACAAATAGTTATTCTATGTTAGCTCTGTTTTATATAAAAAGACTTACAAACTGAATCCCCCACCGAAATCAAATAATATTCTCCCTAAGTAAATCGAAATCCAAAAAATAGAGAAATATATCTAATTATGAATCAATAAACACCAAAAAAGTATAATGATTCTATACAAGGTTTATTGTGTTAAAAATTGATTCAGAAATTATACAGCTTTCATTATTAGCATATTATCCCCTTCTTAGAAAGTATGCTATATTAATTGTATGTAATTCTGATGGAGGTTCAACATGAGAAAACCTATTGTTATTGAATCTTTTTGTGGTGCAGGAGGACTAGGACTAGGACTACACAATGCTGGCTTCGTCATTGGAACCGCTTTTGATTATAATTCACAAGCAGTTTTAACCTATAAAGAGAATCTCTCTGATAAATGTTTCGAAGCGGATGTCACTAAATTAACTGGCAAGATGCTAAATGATCGTATAGGAGTAGATATAAGTGACTTAGATTTATTTGCAGGTGGACCTCCTTGCCAAGGCTTTTCTAAACAAAAAAGAGGAGCACATCTGGGAGATGAACGTAATCATTTAGTTTTGGAGTACACAAGACTTGTTAGAGAATTAAACCCAAAGTTTTTCATGCTCGAGAATGTCTCTATGTTAGGTCATAAACGCGGAAAAATATTTATAGAAGCAGTAGAAGAACAGTTGATAAACTACGAACTTTATCCGCATTTTTATAATAGTGCTGATTATGGACTAGCACAAACAAGAGAAAGATTTATCATCATCGGAAAAAGAAAAGATATTTTTTCCTCTTTCCAAATCCCCTCACCTACAACCAATGTATGGAAAACGGTAGGTGAAGTACTGAGCGAGTTACCCGAGCCTCCTCTGGAAGCAAAGTATGAACATCCAGATTATCATAACCACTATAGGGCAAATGTGTCATATATGAACATAAAACGCTTTTCATATGTCCCTCAAGGAGGAGGATGGAAAAATATACCATTTGAAATGAGATTAAAATGCCATCAAAATGTCGATAGTTCTAAAGGTGGTTGGCCCGATGTCTTTGGACGTCTTAAGTGGGATGGGTATGCTCCAACAATAACTGGCGGATTTGATAGTTTCACACGTGGGCGATACGGTCATCCATTTGAAAATAGAGCAATTACACCTAGAGAAGCCGCTAGATTACAGGGATTTCCAGACTCTTATAGATTTTTTGGGAATAGAACTGAAGTTAGGCAGCAAATAGGAAACGCAGTTCCACCTCAAATAGCTGAAGCAATTGGTAGAAGTATTATTTCAACCCTTACTTCAGAGTTAGAACTTAGTAATATGTCTACACAAATAGGGGAAACCGAAACAAAACATTATGTGTAATTAAAAACAAGGAAGGCAGAGTTTGAAACTCTGCCTTCCTTGTTTTTAATTACACAACCCAAATCATTAAAATTCCCGTCTCTAACATAGAGATTTTAAATTATCATACAAGAATTAAATAGAAACAAATACGACCTCTAATATATGTAGTATTTTACGATACCATTAAAAGTTTAATTATTAAATATGCACTTCTAAAAAAGAAGTTAAAAATTTCAAGAGGATATTTACGAACTTTGTCGAACTGTGATATTAAGTAAATTAGGGAGGAAGTATTATGAAAAATACAGATAGTGATATTATAGACTTAATAAACACAAATCTCGAGGTTTTTAAAAAAGGAGTTTTCAAAAATTTCATAGAGTATATCAGATTTCCGTTCTTTAAGAATCTTGATAATGATACTCATATAACATTTCAATTTCCATTAACCGTATTTGTAGGTGAGAATGGTGCTGGAAAAAGCTCCACTCTACAAGCCTTATACGGTGCACCTAGAGGAAACTCTCCTGGCGAATTTTGGTTTTCTACAAGCATTGATCCTATAAAAGAAGTTGATGAGATAGGAAAGAATAGACATTGCTTCTTTTATGGATTTCATGATCAAACAACGCTAAAAGAAGTATTAAAAACCAGAGCTAAAAGGAATGATAACCCCGATTATTGGGAAACAAGTAGGCCTCTAAAAAAATATAATATGCAAGTTGACAGTAAGTCAAGGTTCACACCTATTGACAAAAAGGTACTTTATTTAGATTTTCGTTCAGAATTAAGTGCTTTCGATCAATATTTTTATTTTGGAGAATTAAAAAGAGGTCTAGCCTCTAAAACTAAACAAGACTACCTAAGAAATCAATCCATTAAACTAAAAAAAGTGTTTGATACAGATAAACAATATAAAATAGGCGTAAATGACCAAAATAAAAAGGTTTCTAAATTATCTAAAGAAGAGATAGAAGTTATTTCTTATATTTTAGGAAAAGACTATATAGGTGGGAAAATTGTTGCCCATAAATTATTCGGAAATTGGGGAACGTCCGTTCTTCTGGAACGAAATGGTATTAAATATTCAGAAGCACATGCTGGAAGTGGAGAAATTGCCGTAGTAAAGTTAGTTCATGAACTATTAAAAGCAGAAAAAGAGACTTTGATTCTACTTGATGAACCTGAGGTATCATTACATCCCGGTGCACAAAAACGTTTAAAAAAAGTACTTTTAAAAATAGCTTTAGAGAAAAAACATCAGATTGTGATATCAACACATTCATCAAACTTTGTTGAGCATTTACCGAAGGAAGCAGTTAAGTTATTCTATCAAGATCTAAATAGTAACAAAACTATAGTACAAGATGATTGTTGGTATAATGAAGCCTTCTATAAATTAGGTGACTCTTACTCATTTAACTACAGAATTCAAGTTGAGGATCGGCTAGCAGAGAAAATAATTAAAAAAACAATGGATCATTTAGGTAATAGTAAATTCAATAATATACAGGTTTTTTTTACTCCAGGTGGTGCTTCTGTTATTAAAAACAACTATATCAAATTGTATTCTACTGAGTCCCTTAACAGAACATTTGTAATTTTTGATGGAGACCAACGTCCAAGCAAACCAATTCAAAGAATAGCTAATATGCAGTTACAGGAAACTCAAAATCAAGCTATTCTCGACGAGGTAATTAAAAACCTAACTGGTGGAAAAGTTAATTTCGAAGTAGATGGAAATTCAGAGCTAGGTGGGCGCGAAGATCAATATTTAATACTCCAAACGAATTATATCAATTACTTTAATAAACATGTATATTTTTTTCCACAGATGACACCGGACGATATTATTTGGGATGAGGACTTTATTAATAAAATTGTTGCAGACAAAAACAAGTGGAAAACTACTATTTCGAATGTGAATTGTAAAACCAAAATATATGAAAGTTCGAAGTTTATATTTGGGAACTATAACTCGAATTCATTAGAAGATATGTTAATCGAAAACTGGATGTTAAAGGATACAGA
Organism: Paenibacillus sp. JT22N15; assembly: GCF_059383755.1. Classification (NCBI taxonomy): domain Bacteria; kingdom Bacillati; phylum Bacillota; class Bacilli; order Caryophanales; family Paenibacillaceae; genus Paenibacillus; species Paenibacillus sp. JT22N15. Next base: position 60,770 of record NZ_JBXENV010000018.1, read on the forward strand.
TGAAAAAAATAGTATAATACAAACTTTAGAATCTATACTTGATACCATAAATGGGACTGCCACAAAAACTGCATTATGAAGCACAAAAAAGGAAATCGGCATTTTGAATTTCATCGCTATATTTGATAATATTTAATAGAATACATGTATATGGTTTCATTTTTATAATTTAGACATCTCCTCCACAACCTTAACGGTAAATATTCTTTATATTTTCACATTGTCTACGACTGTTTACAAAAGAAAGGCTTAACAAAAGCCCGACTGCATGTGGTCGGGCTTTCCATAATAGAGGCGAACCATGACTGTGCAAACAAAACTTTGCAAATTTCCTCAGATAGACGTTAATAATTCTATTTTTAACGATGCCCTTGCTAATGTCTACGCTAAGTAGCCACTCTTATCTGACGTCAAGAAAGCTGCTTGCAGCTTTCTTTATTCAAGCGAAGAGCTGGCCGTTGCCGATAACCGCCGATTGTCCAAAAAGCTCCCAATGGCAGCAGCAGCCTGCTTATACCCGCCAGCCTCGCGCAGCGTTTCGCCAATCACGCCAGCCTGCTCCCGGTAGGAGGCATTGCCGAGTACCTCTAATACAGCGTTCCTCAGCACTTCGGGCGTGAGGTTGTTCTTATCCACGATTACTCCCGCTCCCAGCTCCTTCACGCGGCTTGCCACACGAGGCTGATCCGAGGTCAACGGGAGCATAATCAATGGCACATTATAATACAAGGCTTCGCTCGTACTGTTCATGCCCGCATGTGTCAGAAAAGCATCTACACGCTGCAGCACTTCCAGCTGGGGAACATAGGGCCTTATGATGAAATTATCAGGAATGAGATCAGCCACTGGCTCTAAATCGGTATCTTTCCCCGATGATAATATAAACTGTACAGGCAAATCATGAAAGGCGGTGAAGCAGAGCTTATAAAAATCAAGGTCTTTATTTAAAATCGTTCCCATCGAAATGTAAACCGTCTGTTTATACGGAGCATGAAGCGGCTCATAGGCAAAGGCTGGCGCATCCTTGCGCGTTATAATAGATGGGCCGGTGAACACAAAGCTGTCATCCAGCGTGTCACCCATTGGTTGAAAATAACGGCTTGTATAGACAATCTTCAATTGTCCTGGATGTCCGGCAAGTTCATCCAAGGAAGGGGCAGCCACATTAAACTGTGCAGCTAATTGCTGTGACAATTCCATGATGCCGTTATAAAGCTCCTTGACCTCCTCATCGTCATCGTCCAGTTTATTGCCCGATCCAAGCAGCTCTACAAAAACAAAGGTAGTCGTCGAGCAAACCGTTGGTATACCCAGCTTTTCACCTAAAACTTGTCCTCCCCAGCCCATTAAGGAGTCAAAAATAAGATAATCATAGGTTTCATTTTCAGTCAGCCTCAGAACATCCGGAATAAATCGCTGAATAATATGTTTTAAAATCATATATATAAATTGATAGGGATGCTTGATTTCAAACGGCTTCATATCAGGGTTATTCATCAGGGTTGCCTCGTTGAATGAGTAAGCCCTAAATTGCACACCGATCTGTTCAATCTTCGTCCGGTATTTCTCCGTACAACAATAGACGACTTCATCGCCGTTCTCTACCAGCTCCTTGATCAATCCCAATGAGGGATTGATATGCCCTTCTGCAGGCATCATTACCACTAACACACGTGCCAAGTATTCCACCTCCAATAAAATTCCAATCAACTAATAGTGGGGATATTCTATCCTAATCTTTCAGACCATATGGGATAAGCCGCGTACTGAAGCCTTCGCTTCTATGGATATTTTATACATTAATACCATTTTTGTAAATAGTATGTCGTTTTTTGTTTTTACGAAGGAACAGGCGCAATGAAAGTATGCAGGCTATTTGCTTAAAATAATAAAAACTCTACAACCTCATGGAGGCTGTAGAGTTTCTATTAGTGGAGACAGGAGCAATTAAGTCCATAATGTCTACCGTTATTTTACAATGACTGGCTGGTCACGGTACCCAAACATCCCTTTTGTAAAAGGTTACGCTGTAAGCTGCCGTGTCGCTGTAGCGTCCATCTTTGCTTATTACTTTAAAATATACATTATCGTAGTCGACAAGAACCGTATCCGTTCCTGACGTATTCGTAGAAGAAGCAACCAAATTCCCTGCACTGTCATAGGCGTATAAATCGTAATCATAGCCGGAAGGAGAACCCAGCACGACAGATTTGCCATGCCCTCTGAATGTAAAGTAGTCCACATCTGTCGGGGATGATAAATAGGACCAGGCGCTTCCCCCCCAGTAAGACGGGCCATAGGGAGTAGCCACCGTTTGCGTTGGAATTTTATACGCTGTGCTTAAAGTGTCATTCGACTCGTAATTATCCGCCCAGGCGGCACCCGCAATCGATCCTGATAACAGCGTTAACATAATAGCGGAATACAATGTTTTCTTCATTTCATTCTCCCTCCATTTCTTTTGATAGATTAGCACGCCAATAAGGCTTCAAGCTTTTTCCCCGTTCTTAGAAACGCTTGCTCAGAAAAAGCCCCAAACCACCCCCCATCAAAATATGGAATTAAATTGATTATAATGTAAACGGATACAAATTGTCCACTTTTTTCTCTCTCCCTCACTCAACCTCTATGAATTGACAAAGGGTATTCGAGATGATAAGTTGGCGTAATACCCATTTTGATGGGTCATATTATAAGGGGTGTTTGCTATGTTTTTACCTGTGCACGAACGATTCCTCAATCAAGCAAAGGAAAAACTCAGTCAAGATCAACGAGTTCGCGGTCTCCTTGCCGGCGGCTCCATGATGACGAATACGATGGATGAGTATAGCGATTTAGACCTAATCATCGTTTACGACTCAGCCTACCAGGAGCAAATGATGAATCAACGGCTTCTCATTGCTGAAGGCTTGGGCAAGCTGCTGTCTGGATTTACAGGTGAGCATGTCGGCGAGCCTCGCGTGGTGATTTGCTTATACGGACCAGAACCGCTGCATGTCGATCTTAAATTCGTTACATTGGAAGAGCTTGAAATACGAATCGAAAACCCTCTTATTTTATGGGAAAAGGATCAGGAAATCAGTCATATTTTTGAAAAAACCTCTCCCTCTCATCCGTACCCGGATGCCCAATGGATAGAGGACCGTTTCTGGGTGTGGGTTCATTACGGCGCAACGAAGCTGGGAAGAGGAGAATGGTTTGAACTGATCGACCATCTAACCTTTATTCGCGGTGCTGTCTTAGGCCCGTTGGTATTAATGAAAAACGGGCAGCTTCCTAGAGGCGTCAGAAAATTGGAACAGTATGGCATCAATGAAATAGAACAGCTAAAAAAGACGATTCCTTCGCACCAATTTGAAAGCTGCTACCATGCATTAAAAAGCACAATCGATTTATATAAATACTTGCGTCAACAATCGGATACACTCATTTTAAAAGAAGAAGCCGAGCAAGCTTCTATGGCTTACCTTGAAAAGATATATGCTTCATCGGTTCATTAGAAAACAAAAAGAGCACCTGGTACGGTGCTCTGCTCTTTTTCATGATGATGGGTTATAACTTCTTTGCAAATTGATTAAGCTGCTCCGACATGCGATGAACCTCTTCAATAAAATCCAAAACCTGTCGGGATGATACGGCCTGCTGATCAACAATGGATGTTATACCTTCGATAGAGGTACGCATACCGCTTATTGCCTCTTCAAATGTTTTCAGAGTATGCTGAATCGCGTTTGTAGAAGTAAGCGTCTCATTGGACAATTTCCGTATTTCACTGGCTACAATGCCAAAGCCTTTCCCTCGATCCCCTGCATGTGCTGCTTCAATCGCCGCATTAATGCCTAATAAGTTCGTCTGGTCCGCTACTTTTCTGACAATGGATACAACTTTACCCGCTTCATCTACTTGTTCTACCGTCTGATGGGAGAGTGATAGAAGCTGCTGGGCAGACTCTGCCAGTGTTACCGAGCTATCCGCAACTTGTGAGAGCTGATTGTTAGCTTGCGATAGTGAAGACGAAATTTGGTCCGCAATGGCTATTAATTCGCTCTGTTTTCGAAGCTGAATAGCTATGCCGCCGATTACATTTCCATTAGAGTCGTGGAGTGGTGTTGCCGTCCCAATAAATTCAAAACCATAAAAGGTGGCAGGAACTTCTGCCCTTAACGCTACATTATTCCGAATCGCATGCATTAGCGGTTCCTCGTGATGCAGCGGTTGACCAACACGTATGTGCAAATCAATATTTTCGCCAGCCCAATAAGCAATAAATTTTTCTGTATCACAAATAGCAATCGATAATTCTGCAGGAACTGCTGCTTTAAAGATAGGAACCATGGTAATCAAAGCTTCAAGAGATTCTATGCTGTTCATTTTGGTGTTCCCCTATCCATGTCTGTATAATAGAAGCTTTAGCATTTTAAATATATCGCAGAAAACAAAAATACGCCATTTATTCATGGTCAGATTCATGAACGGAATGTTTGTGACAAGACATCATATCCCAAACCATATGATATAATCACCATAGCTAATACATTACATACGATTTAGGAGGATTCTACTTTAATGAGAAAGTTTGCTTTACGTATTCAATTATTTTCTTTGATTGCGATTTTGACAACATTTTTATCGCAACCTGTATCTGCTGCTGACTTTACAGAGCTTCCCGAGCCACGATGGACCATAACGGTTCCAGATCACACATCAACAACTATTTTAGACAGAAATTATTACTTTCTAGGTAAAAAATATTTTCCTATCGTATCTAATCAAAACGGTTCTCGTACTGGATATATGTTTCAGGATTATAGCCCCGGAGGAAAAAGCAAATCCACTTACAGGATGATGGCTTTTGACGATACGACGGGAAAGCAAAAATGGATACGCAACTCGCCTCACGTGTACAATGCATTCGATATAGACCGTAATGGGAACTTATATTATGTAGAACAGGTAAAAATTGAAAAGAAAAATGTCAGAAAGCTAGTCGCGCTTGATTCAAACAATAAGCAGCGATGGTCGAAGACCCTTGCTTATAGTTTTAATTGGTACGTGCTTGATGATGGACGCATTGCTACTATTGATACGATTCAAGATAAGAGCCATTTAGTTCTATATTCAACGGAAGGCAAACAACTTCTTGATAGAGAATACGATGGCGTTATACGCCACATCCAAGGAAATTATGTCGGCTCCGTTAATTATGTAGGGGCTGCAACGATTTTAGATATCTATTCTATTTCGGCTAACAAAAAAATCACGACTGCCAAATACCCGCAGGATTATTTTAGCTATATACATGCTGACTTCGATGTTCTCAGTGGTGGAACTGTTCTTGTTCCGGTATTAGATGCCAAGACCGGAATTGAAACCTTATACGGCTATTCACCTGATGGAACAAAGAAATGGAGCCGCATCATGCCAACACCTGAGTCTGATCGTAAAGATAGATTGTTCATGTCCATAGGCAATCACTATCTGGTTCAGGATAAAAATACGCTGACCGTATACGATACAAACAATAAGCTTGTCGCAACGAGAACCTTTGATGACTTGCCTGACCAATACACGTTGCAGCTGCTAGGGAACCAGAGTATCGCCTTCGGTGGTGTCGAGTCCAAAGGTTCTTGGTTTGATTTTGAAAAGCCATCAAAAGCAGCCTTCTATGTATTGGATTCTAGCACACTCAAAACGCAAACCTCATTAATTCTGGAACAAGCGCGGTTTGCCGAGAGAAACATTCGATTCTTGAATGCAACTACCTTTTATCTGGATATGGGTAAGAGTCTTGCGAAGTATGAGCTGAAGTAACCCTATTTTTAATTGCGCTCTATTAAAAAACAAACAAAAGCCATCAACCCATTCACTGGTTAATGGCCTTTTTATCTTATTCTATTAAAAATCCATCCAAAAAAATTGAGAGACAGCAAGCATAAATGCAATAACATTGGCAACCATAAACAACCACTTTTTGGCTCTTCGGCTTACGGGCTCTTGTCCTATAAATAAAGTCCAAGCTACAATCCCATTAAACACAACCATAATAATAAGAGCCAGCCACCAATTAGCAACCATTACGACTTCGTCCTCTCCAACCAGATTGAATATTACATGGATTCCTCTATAAAATTACTTTAATTTCCTCTTTACTGTCAAGTTTTAGAATGTAATATTTCCCAGAATCCCAATCTTAAAAATGATTATCTATACCCTGTCGTTTTTTGACTCTCATCGAAGTAGAGGTGATATGCTTTTTGCTTTTATTTGCTGCCTTCAACCAGCAAATCAACGATGATATTCAACTGATGTTCTACTGAGATCGGATCACTGAGAAGAAATGTATCGAAATCAATATTGTAGATCTTTCCTGCTTTCCCTGCTGGTGAATTTTTAATTAGCTTCTCCACCTTCTTCAATTCTTCCTCTGCTCCTTCATTCACAGCTAGAAATAACCGATCACCTATGAAATCAGGAATGACCTCAGTAGATATTTCCCATGTTTCTCCATTGATAACATCATTCTTTATTTTTTCGGTTGGCTTTAAACCCAGGTACCTGTAAAGAATGTTGCCCCCCATATTGGTATCACCGTAAATAAAAACGGCATCAGGACGCACATTCAAAATCGAGAAGGTTTCATCCGCCCCAATAAACGGGGCAATCTTCTCCTTGTAATCGGCTATCTTTGTCGCAAATGCCTCATTCCATTGCTTAGCTTCCTCTTGCTTGCCAAGAATATCGCCAAACATTTCAACATCCTTTATCGGATCGTTGTGCTGTTCTACAACAATGGTTGGGGCGATCTGGCTCAGTGCTTCGTACCCGCCCTCTACTGCCTCTGCGAATGGTGCCGTTGTAACAATCAGGTCGGGCTCCAGCGAGAGAATCTTCTCCGGATCAGGCGGAATACCAATGTCCTCAATACCGGAAGTATCACTTAACAGCGGGTTACTCAGAATGTAGGTGGTTGCACCTACTGGTTTTACCCCAATCGCCATCAGCTCACCTAAATGATAGAGGCTGACCACCCGCTGAGGTTTTACAGGAATTTCTGTTTTGCCCTTCAAATGCTCGTAAATGCGTGTTTCTGCAGCTGCGCTTTCTGTAGCGACACCTGCAGAAGCAGTCTGGGATTCCGCCGCCCCTGTATTACTGCCTGTATTGCTGCCTGTCTGACAAGCATTCAGCAGCAAGGCTGTGCATAATAGCAACATTGCTCCAAACGCGGGTCTTGAAAATCTAAACATTGATGTGTCCCCTTCCCCATTGCATTGATAACAAATCTCATTCTCATTATGGGAAACAAGCTTTGGGGTTACAATAGACGATTTTAACAGACGTAATGGATTATTCTGAACAGCCCGCCGATTGTCCTCCCGAAATTGAAGCGGAGAGCAGCCCGTATGCTTCTTGAATAAGCGGCTAAAATAATAGACATCCGCATAGCCAATGCTGCTAGCTATTTCCTGGATACGTGCCTCCGATTTCAGCAGAAGCTGCTTTGATTTGTGAATGCGTACATGAATCAGATATTCAATCGGACCGACCCCAATCTGGTTTTTGAACAAACGAGACAAGTAGCTCGCGCTGCAGCTGTAAATCCCGGCCAATTCCTCGGCGGTAATTGACTCCCTGTAATGCTCTTGAATATAGTGTATCGCTTCGGTTACTAAGTTCGGTCTGCTGTTTTCCTTTGCCAACGTGCGGACTTGCCGCATAACCTCATACACAAACGGAAGAAAAACAGACTGCGCCTGCAATTTGTCCATCGGGGTTGCCTGCTGCCATAAGTGATGCATGGTTTGGCACTTTTCCCGTAGAGGCAGCGACGCATAAGGAGTGAATGCATACGGCATATGGAAGCCCTCTCCATCCTCCGACGATTCACACTCGGCTTTATAAAGAAGCAAATAGCAGGCAAAGTCGTTTCCTAGCGGCATAAAATCCAGCTCCGCATCCTTCCCTCCGTGCAAAATGTGAAGGGGCTGAGTGCGATAGACCGTTCCCGACAGACTCACTCTTGCCTCTCCATGGGTAGTAACTACGAAAAAGCTCGTATGCGTCACAAAGCGATCAGGAACCGTTCCTTTCTCTACACCATACTGCCGAATATCCAGCAGTCTAACAGCGGCTCGGCTCCACCGTTCGATGTGGGCTTCCCAATCCATACGCAATCCCCCTCTCTCTGTCTTGGCGAACTTCGCCCACTCGCCCAATTTCTTTATCTTGAGAGCTTTTTTATTATTTTGAAAAACATTAGGTTTACCTTGCGATTAATCTGCTTTGATAGCGCCCTAGCAAACGCCCTGACTATTTGATTAGCCTATCACATGTTAAAAAATGGGTACTGCTCCTTACACTTGTGTCCTCTTTCCAGAATATGATTGTTTAGAAAAGAATCGAAAGTGTGACGCATGCTCTAAAGGAGATGGGGTTCAATGGCAAAACGTTTAGGCTCAACGACATATGCGAGAAATTTGAAGAGGTTCTCCAGTCATGCACGCTATTTTATAAAAAAACTAGGCTGCGAGCAGAACGAACAACTGAATTTCATTTTAGTCCATGACGATAAGAACAAAAATACAAAATACAGTTCCACTTCCAAGCACCCAGCCATGACACTTCATAAACCGCTAAGTCTACTTGAAAGCCATACTCCTCAATTCACACTCTTTACCAAGAGGAATAAACGCATACATGTTCTCAGTCAAAATAAGAAAGGTTATGCCGTATTTATGGAGATCAATTACCGAGAATCAAAGACTAGTGATTTCAAAAAAATCAGAGCACAGTTTATCGATGTAGATCTAAACAAGATTTCCGTGCATTTAGACACCAAAGAACAGGTCAAACAGATGATTGAAACGATTCAATCCGACCCAGCAGAACAGCTTCAATCGATTACGGTTAAAAAAAATAAAAAAGGCCAATACCACCTGCTAGCTCTGCGAAAAAAACAGAGAGTAGCTAAATTGAAGAACGCATTTATTAAAAAGTTCAAGACTCACATTAAGGATACGATGATTGTCGAAACTAAAAACGGATATCACATCTACTGGGTTACCCAAGGTGGCTCCGTAAGCAAATTCGTTCCTATTCAAAAAGCTTTAGCCAAAAAATTCAGCTCTGATCCCATGATAACCAATCTATCCAGAGTCATGCGCATACCTGGCTTTTACCATATGAAAAATCCTAGAAGCCCCTTTATGGTAAGGGTTAAACAATTGGGCAGGAAAAAACCTTTCTCCCAAGCAGAAATTATTCAATCTCTAGCTTTAAAACCCTTTAATTAGCTTATATAGCTTAAGCAAATGACGCCTCATAATCGGAGGTCTATTTTGCTGCTTTTACTAACTTCTTCGCCGCCTTTTGAACGGAGCTTTTGGGATGGACTTCATAATCATATCCATACACCAAAACTTCGGCCGCTAAACTCGGGGAGACCTTAGCGATTCCAATCATGGCCGTTAACAATTTAGATAGAAATTTCTCCTCTAATTGAAGGAGTCCCTTCTTTAATATCGGCAGAATCATTTTGGCTTCCGCTTCACCGCAGGATGCCAGATTCCCCAAGCAAAGGATAGAATAATCTTTTACGATTGTACTTTGGTCCAAAAACATCCGTTCTTGTATTTCTTCAAGTACATCGAAAATTCGATTAGGTATGCTAAAACTTATGAGAGCAACAGCATGCATGGACTCCCATCTCACCCGTGTATGTTTGTGATGAATCGAGGAGAGTAGCTGCTTGGCATATGGCGTAACTAGGTGAGGGTGAGTTTCTGCTACCTTTGTAAAAACTTCTGCGCAATCTCCCGCAATTTTCACGTCGGTATGTAATAAGCCTTCTGCAATTTGATTTAATAGGGTTGGGGTTTCTTTGCACATTAACGCTACATTTTCATTCGATTGCTGCGTCGAATCTCCAGTCTGCGAGGACAACATTGAGACTACAGTTCCTCTCTCCTCCACTTAACGATCACACTCCTTGTTTACTATCAGGTTAATAGTATCTGCAGAATGGTGTCTTGGCAAACACAAATAGGTTCTCATCGTAAAGGCTATGCCAGTAACACAAATGGGCTAATGGCTAATGCACATAGACTGGGGTTGAATATAACCTCCACCTCCACAAATCCTAAGCCTACCGATAATGAAAAGGGCACAACATCGGCTATCGATGAATGCGTGGATCGCGCTTTTCGAATTCCTATATTTTTGAGTACAACCAATACGGTAAATGACCTGCAAGGACAATTTCTGAACCGTCTTGTTGCAGAAATTGAAGAGGCATTGCTATTTCCCCGCACATTGCCTGTAAGTGAACAATATCCAGAGAGCATCCTCACGAATATACGACGCTTGGTTTTTTCAAGCTACGGCTTGCTCGCGATCAACTTCCGCAGATTTTTTGTGGAAATTCTTCAATCCAATGTGGGGCAGCCGCCGACGAGCACTCCGTTCTGGGAAGGATCGACTTTTTCTCAAATCTAGCCTGCCATGGCTTTTCAATTCGGAATTCCAATATTATTAGTTAGAGAGCGGGGAACTGACGTCAATAATGGCGTTTGGGCTGGAGGAATCACACCTCTCAACATATTTATCGATTGGGATTCCGACAACCAATCCGTAGACGATTTCTTTAACAGTGTTCAATGGAGAGAGGTCTTTGCCAATTGGGCTGCAGAGGTAAGGGGTAACTATTTGCTTAGAACGGAACCCCTATTCAATAATCAACATTAATTAAAAATCCACAACCGGATTCGGTTGTGGATTTTGCAATATGGAGGCGAGGGGAATCGATCCCCTATCCGAAGATCACGCCACTCTTGCTTCTATGGGTGTAATCATTGTTTTGACTTCGTCTGCGGCAGCGCCCTGTACTAAACGGCCCTATTCGCTACAATTTCGTCTATTTCACACTTCAGTAACAGGTATCTATGGGCACTTCTCATGATCGGGACTTTTGTTAAGTGATATTTATCCACGAAGACCTTCATTTGATCTTTGGAGAGACCCATTAATCCTCCTGCCTCCGTAACGGTTAATACAACTAAGTTGCTCGTTGCATTAAACGTCTTTTTTACTTTTAGATTCCAGTCTTCAAATCTGTTCATATCGAGTTTCCTCTCTCGTTCCTAATCGATCGGAATACTTCATTATATCATGCCTTCAGACAAATACGGATTCTATTCCGAAAAACCTTTCCAACACAAAACCCAGCCCTCATGCGGACTGGGTTTTCATGGCGGAGGCGAGACAGCGTATCCCACTACCCGCTGGCTAATCCACTATTATTTTCATTGCATCAACGTCGATTTTTGCTCCAATTCGTTTTAGTAGATTAAAACCTATTATCCCTTGCATTTCCAACCCATAATCCATATTTCCAATTTCAACTTGAAAGTTTTGAGTGACTGCTTCTCCGATTGCTATTGAATTAACAATTTTGGTATAAAAGTACTCAACACCGCTTCTTCCAGCACAGCTGCTGTTTCCTCAAGCTTTGCAGGAAGCTCATTTGGATCTGTAGCGGCCTATTCGCCAGCTTCTTGCTGCGTGAGGGTATGAATATGCGCAAGGGTCTCCTGCACCTTTACCTTGATCTTTTCCTCAAAGCGCAGCGTGGATTTTTTTCCACACAAACGAATATTTGTTAGCATCGGCTTCGATCTTTGTACCGCCCTGAAAGTAGCTCTCCATCGTGATGTAGTGATCTGCGATGAGCTTGTGGGTCATCGTTTCAAACAACTCATCCATGAATGCTTTCATGCGCACGCCTCGGAAGTCGTTTAAGGTACGGAAGTCCGGCTGCTGCATCTCGGCCAGCCACATCGCGGGGATGTTTTCTCGCAGCAGCTTTTCGATCCCTCGGCATGCATCTAATAAAAACGGGGCGTCCAGTAGTCAGCTTTCACCGACTTTCTGGACAGCCCCTTTTGTAGTATGGAGGCGAACCGTGGTTGTGCAAAACAACAATTCCCCGCCGCATGTTGAGCAGAATTTTAGATAGGTGGAATCATTTATTCTTGGAAGCATGTTGTAAATAAAAAACTTCTTACCTCTCCAGCAATTGCTTATAACCATTTAGACATTTATATATCCCCTGATGCTAATTCTTAATACTAATGCTCTTCAACACGTGCCTGCAAAAAATCCTTCATCAGCTAATAAACAATAAAATCCCCAACGTCTGCATACGTCCTTACTTCGTATTCACGGCCTAGATACATTCCTATGGCCGCCACAAGCATCTTACTCGTCTTTAACTCTGACCGATTCGGCAATCAACTCTGGAGTTTCTTTTTCTGTCCTTTAAGGCTCAATTCCCCATACTAGGCTGCCGCCTTTATAGAGGGTCACCTTGTTCCAGTCCTGATAGGATGTTTTGGTTGGATCGTAGGAATAATCATTCGTTTCGTCAAAGTTGGTCCAGTCCGTTTTGTACATGCGGAGCTGGATATCCCCGGATTGTCCACCTGCCTGGATCGCGCTGGCTCCGGAAGTGAAGCTGAGCTCTACATACGTATCGGTGAACGTGCGCAGGATGTTGGTACCGCCAACCTGAGCCCAGTCAATGGCCGAGTCCATAGCTGCGGTGCCTTCCTTCGAGAAGTAATAACGGATTTTCAGATCACTCAGATCTACAGCCGTGCTGCCAATGTTTTTGATATTGAAATACGGCTTGATCTGGTTGTCTGTCGCATTGGTATCTCCCGCACGATATTGCAAGACCAGATCGCTGGTCGGAACAACCACGCTTTGCGGAGTTGCGGAAGCAGCGGCAGAATTGGCGCTTTCCCCCGCAGCGTTCACAGCAGTCACAACATAGTGATAGGTTGTACCATTGGTCAGACCTATATTCGTGTAAGAAGTGCCGCTCACATTGGCAGCAACGGTAGTGAATGGACCGGACGCGCTCAGCGCGCGTTTCACGTTATAACTGGTCGCTCCTGCAGAAGCCGTCCAGGATAGGCCGATCTGTGCATTGCCTGCTGTGGCCGTCAATGCAGTAGGTGCAGCAGGAGCGATGGCTCCAGCTACCGGCACAGCATTTTTTACAGCCGAATTCGCGCTTTCACCTGCGGTATTCACGGCGCTGACCACATAATAGTAGATCGTCCCGTTGGTCAGACCCGTATTGGTGTACGATGTGCCGCTCACATTGGCGGCAACGGTGGTAAACGGTCCGGACGCACTCAGCGACCGCTTCACGTTATAGCTCGTTGCTCCTGCGGAAGCCGTCCAGCTCAATGATACCTGTGCATTGCCTGCTGTCGCAGTCAGTGCTGCCGGAGCTGCTGGAGCCGTCGTTCCGCCGCCATTGGTGGCCGGAAGAACAGGGAATGCGTTTTGCACCAGCATGACGAATTGATCATGGAACCAATGGCCAGATACCGGAGCGTTAGGAAGCGCCCCCGTCAATACACCATCACGAGTTGTAAACGTTGGATCACACATCCGGTCGAAGCCCTTGCCCTCATTGTTTGGAATTTCCGAACTGGAACCGTCGGATTCACCCGGAGGCTTGACCCACACATAGGCATCCAGATGGGCAGGTCCCGGTGCTGCCTTAGGTGCTTCACCTATGCCTGCTCCACTGTTGTTGCACCAGTTCCCCCGGTGATCCCGGCGATCGACACGCCCGGAATTCACGTAGGTGTTAATATCACTGCCTGTAGCCGATGTCGGACGGTTTACCCCTCCCCAGCCATTGCGGCTGGTATCAATCAGGAAGCCTATGCTGGCCGGCCAGCCTGCCTGCACAAACCCGCTATACAATGCAGCCGTAAAATCGGTTTCGTCAAAATACGGATTCCACTCATAAAACTTGGACGACTTGATCGGTTGTCCTCCGATGTTCAGATCCGGGTTGGGCAGATTCGGTTCATTCAGCGGAGTGCTGTTCGCCGTGTTGGTAATGAAGCCGTCTGCGCTATTCAGGCCAGCCGCTGTCCCCTGGACAACGCTCGTATACAGCGAGATAGTAGCTGTCCGGTTGTTATCCCATCCGAGCCAGCCGGAGTGACCGATATCCAGGTAGTTGTACACATTCGGAATGGCATGCAGCTTGTCCAGTGCATATTTCACGCCAGCTTCATAGATGCCTGTCGAACTGGCTTGAGCACAGGCTGGTGTATTGAGATTGGTGACCAGGTTAGGCAAACTGTCCGGTTCAATGATGGCAATGATGCGAATGTCCTGATACTTGGGTTTGGCAAAAATACCTGCGATGACATCAATATAATCCGTTTTGTACGTCTGCAATGCGGCCTGCGTCAGTGGCAATTCACCGTTGGACGCCAGCGCATGGCAGTCCCGGCCCGGCAGATTGTAAATGACGAATGAAGCGGTAATCGGAGTACCCACTTTCTTTTGAGCCAGAGCAGCATCCAGATGCTCCTCGATACTTTTGCGTCCGGCATTGTTCGCCCCGCCATTAATGGCGGCAATTCGGTCAATCCAGACTGCAGTTGGATAAGATTTGACCGTTTCCATCTTTGCTTTTAGCGACGTGTCACTGGTAAGCGTGATGGATGTATCGACAAGGGCGGAATAATCCGGGTTCAGGTACGCTGTAGCTCCGACAAACGGATTATTCTGATGCGCTTCCGCAGCCTGGATCGCCCCCGGGGCCATGCCATGGAAAATCCCCACCACAAGCAGCGCTATTACAAGTATTTGCTTTATACCTTCACGGAGAGCCTTACCGCCATTAAATTTAGTTTTCAATTTCATCATCATGGATCCACCTTTCCTTTGGTTAGATTTATTAAATATTCATAATTGATCCTCTGTCTCGGCATGATGTGTATGCACCCTAGAGAACGTACGGATGAACTGTGAATTTTCACCTCCGGCTAAAATGATAGCGCTTGCAATAAGGTGGGCAGATAGCCTTTAAAGCTGCAAACAGAGCAATAGAAATAGTGACTAAATATGCAAATCAGTTTCCTTGGTGAGGGGTACCGCTTGTGGGTAAATGCGGGTAATCATCGGTGTAAAAGCTTCAGGACATGTAACCGGGCTCCAAAAAAGAAAGCGCTTACTTTTTGAGCTTTTAAAAAAGGCTTATCCTCGATATAGACTTCACAGCGCATGTTCACCTCCTTATGAATCAATTATACTTTATGGATATTTTGCTGTAAATTGAATCAATTAAAATTATTTATATTTAATACCAAAAACTAGATGATAATTTAGATAACCCCCTTCCCATCCCAATCACGGCCGTATCTCCATCTTTATCCCGCTTGTAAACACCTTATGAAATCTATGAACGAATATATACTCTAGTATATTTCTTATACCCTTTTTAAAAACTCATTATTTTATTACATTTTGTTTTTATTATTATATATTTTAGTTTAATGTAATGTGAACGGACTTCTGATCGGTGTTAGTCAAGATAGTTGTCGCGAATATATTAATATAAGATAGCCATGTTTGAGCTTTTTGCTCAGCTTGAATAGCGCTTGCTTTTTCCGGATTGAGCCCAACTTCTTCATCCAGGCCTCAATTGCGCCTTGCCCCTGACCAGCGACCAGGATTCGAGGCTTTCTGTCAAAGTAAAATCCCCTCGCAATCGCAATCAATGGCTTTATGTCCTATGTATTTTCATAACAGCGTTTCAACCCGCTAGACTGATTTTTGAAAAGCAGATCATAGGTTTCGTTTCTGTTACGCAGATTTTCATGGATATCAAAGGCTGCCATTGCGCCATCTTTTATAACCATCATCTTCTCGAATCAATTCAACCCTACCCTGAAGAACAGCTTCAATGGATTACAGTTAAAAGAAATAAAAATGGCCACTACCATCTGTTAGCTCTGCGCACAAAGCAGAGAGTACCGCAATTGAAGAGGGCGTTTATAAACAAATTCAGCTCCGATCCACTATTAACCAATTTATCAAGAGTCATGCGTATACCGGGCTTTTACCATATGAAAAATCCTAGAAGCCCTTTATCGTAAAAGTTAGACAACTGGACAGAAAAAAAACCGACCTTGTGCGGTCGGGATTTGCATATTGATTGTTGGGGGATTTGAAGTCCTATCCGAAAACCACACCACGCTTGCTTCTACGGGTGTACTACCCGGTCCTCTGATTCCAACATAGCGTTCCCTCGCTTCTAATTCCGATCGAGAGGTGTGAAAGAAGCAATATTCACGACTAGGCTCTTCCCGATGAAGTTGACTGTACCGGCGAAGGGCTTCTGATGAATCAGCAAACGTATCGATTACAACGACTTCCTCAATGTAACGATGACCTCTTTCTGAGTGAGCCTTGTAAGCCTCCAAGAAACTTCAATATATATATTCATTGCAGCATAATTAAAATTCAGAAGAATAGAGACCTCAGCGAACCCCTGTACGAAGATCACGCCACACAGACATCTACGGGTGTAGTCACGATTTTGATGTCACCTTCGGAAAGCCTCCCCACTCTAGACCTTGGTAGTCTTCAGCACACCCTAGGTGCAGTTATAACCGTGTATCACGATGCAGTTTAGGTAACTTGACCTGAAATTTGACCGTACAATCGAACGATTGTAATTACGCTCATCTCTCTTGTATAATGGGCCTTTGGACTAAAATTATTATTCCCTGTGCCTTTCATGATTTCATTTGTTGTGCAAAAATAAACTGATTCTTCCGCCCAAGCAGAAATTTGATTATGATCGGTGAAGGATTTATTGGAATCTACCCTAATCTCGCTGTCTATTCCGATAAATTTTGACGTTTTCATTAAAATAAGTGACGCTTGTTCTCTGGTTATAAGACCATTCGGATTAAACCTACCATCTCCAACTCCGGTAATTATACCGAATGCAGCGATATTTAAAATGTTATTGTCGTCTGTATCATTAAAGGGTTCTGCCAATTTCAAGCCTTTCTCATTCATGATTGTATCTAATTCCTTGCCTGTTGTTGTTTCTATTAATGGGACAATTAAGGATATAAATTCTCCTCGTGTTATATTTTTCTCATATCCAGATTGCATCGACAAAGGTAATAGTTTATTTTTAATCGCAAAAGATACATCGTCTTTGGCCCAAACCGACGGAAAGGAAGCCGTCGTATAAGGGATTGCGACGTTATCCATTATCTGAATAGGTGTAGGATGAGGATCGTAATCGAATGTGTCAAGAGCTAATTCTCCCACACCATTAGATCCAGAGCCCATCAGGTTGCCATCGGATTTTAATGCGAACGTAAAAGCCGCTTTTGCCGTAATATCTATGACATCATCAAGAACTTTTTGAGGTGTATAACGCGACTCTGTTGAGCCATCCCCTAACTGTCCTTCTTGATTACCGCCCCAGGTCCATAGACTATGATCCTTTTTAATGACAGCTATGTGATTGCGTCCATCGACCTTTATAACATCACTCATAATCTTAACAGGTGTAAACTGTGCCTTCACTATACTTTGACTTCCATCAGCATAGGGCTTAAACGCCCACGTCTCTCCTTTACCTGTAAATAGGAGACCATCTTCATTCTTGCCCCAACCCCAAAGGGTGCTGTCCTTCTTAATTGCAAATGCGTTACTGCCAATCCCGTGAACGCTTTTTACATCCATCATTATTTTAACTGGTGCGATTATATCAACCTCTTGCGTCTTAATTCCTAATCCGCCAGAATAGTTATCTCCCCATCCCCAGAGTGAGTCATCCTCTTTCAAAGCATAATAGCAATTAAGATTAGCACTGATTTGTTTTACTCCAGACATAACTTGTTTGAAACTCTTGTTGTCTGCATAGGCAGGCTTCACCCATACGGTTCCGTCTGTTTTCAGTACTAACACTTTACTGTACGAAGCAGTAGCTTCTCGAACCCCCTCCATTACTTTAATGGGTTTTGTAACGCCTTGGTCGTTTTCATCACTTTGTATAGACCATAGACTGTGATCTGATTTAATGGCAAAACTACTCCACCAATTTCCATATACGGCTATGACATCATCCATTAATTTGGATTTGCTTGCTCGTTGAGGAGATTGATCACCTCTAGAATCATTAAATGTGCCCTTTCCCCAATACCACAGACTCCCATCTTTCTGGATTGCAAGTACACGTCCGTTCGCACTAGCAATCGTATCTCCGAATTTTCTTTCTGCTGCTAATACATTAGAAGGAACTAAAGAGAAAAATAGCGCCATAGTAACAAGATATGCCAATAATCCTTTTTTCATAGTTGGTACCTACTCCTCCGAAAGAAACTTGATCCATAGGACAGACCGTATTAATTAGAAATAAGCCACCAATGCTGTGCAAAAACACAATTCGCCGCTATGTATTAGTTAGGATGTTTTTGGGGGAGGTGTCTACGATTCAACCTTATTAGCAACCCCAAAAGGAACATGCGCAGTTGGAGAAACACTCGATACTCCCTCAATATGACCTACCTGATCGTCGAAAAAGATATGTGGACGAAATACCTTTAATACTCTCCCCTTCTCTATTCCGCCAAGGAAGAAAGCTTCATCGACCAGTATACCAAGAGTTCTTAGTGTGGTTACTACGCGTTCATGTGCTGGTGCATTTCTAGCAGTTACTATAGCTATTCGAATACGTGGGGAATAAGCATTATCCTTCTGCTTCTTTTTCCATTCACGTCGCTGAAGAACGGCTATTTCACCAAAGAATTTAAAAAGCGGTCCGGGCGGCAGGGCTTCACTTGCCTTTTGTCTCTCATTCTCATGAAAGCCTTCCATTCCAAGAGCCTGATAAATCCCTTCCGCTGAATCGTCTGCAATGATACCATCAAAGTCAAACGCAATCCGAAGCTCCAACTCTTTCTCATCATCAACAAATTCAGTAGGAAACACCTGGGCGGCTGGCAAGCCCATTTCGATGGCAGATCGCACATCGTTAGGATCTGCCGAAAGAAATAATGAAGCGTTAAATGCATTCATGTAAATGAAAGGATTCGATCCTGCAACGAATGCAGCACGCGATATGGTAAGTCCATAATGTTGAATAGATTTGAAAACACGAAGACCCGTATCGGGATCATTCCTCGACAATAGCACGACCTCAACCGGTTGGTCGGTCGGATCATCACCATTGATCATGAGTAAACGTTTGATCAATGGAAAAGCAACTCCCGGTTCTAGCACATCCTGTTCATGATCATGTTGATATTGGCGATATTCTTCCTCTCCCTTTTCCTTAAATACCTTGTCAGACTCCTTCAAGTTGAAAAGGGCACTCGAAGCGACAGCTACTACAAACTTTTCTTCAATTGGAAAAGGCATGTTCTCCCCCTTACTGTTAAATGTGAGATAGTAAATTCCAGTGAGGAAAAGCCAGTCCTTTCCCGTTGATTATTATCTCATATAATATTACATTATTGATTCGACAATATCTTCCACATTCCTCCACTTATAAACAAAAAAGTACCTACCAGCGTCGCATTGACGTAAGTCAGGTACTTCTTTAGCCACAAACACGTTGGCCCCTATCCAGTATTATTAGTTGTGGTTTTACAGGGACAAGGGTTCACAAGAGCGAGGGAATCTGAACCCCTGCCCGAAGATCACGCCACACAGGCTTCTACGGGCGTAGTCACGAATTTGATGTCACCCGAGTATCGACCCGTAAACGGCTATACGTTGGGTCAGCCTGATTATCCTCTTCAGCACACCCCAAGCGGAGATGTGACAGCGTATCCCACTACTTGTTAGACCCTAATTCTATCACATGGGCGATCCAATACAGGTTAGAATCACGCACACAGGTTATTTTGTTTTTATTTTATTGTATTTGCCAAATGCCTTTTAAACGGTTAATGGTATGAACCCATTTGGAAGCACGCGGCTTACAAACGGTGTTTTGGTTTCCGAAAAATCCAATCTCAGATATAGCTTTATTCGCAGGCAGAGCCTCTATCCAGTTCACTTTCACAATGAACTCGGCCCTATCATCGTCATACAAGAAGTCTTGAAAGTAATTTGCATTATTGCTAAGCTGATATATATTCTGTTCCTTTCCATTTTCTTGGAAGAAAACTTCATCTGCCTTTTTAGCTGTATCCGTAACACTTCCAACACCAACATAACCAATACCAGGAATGTTAACCCAAACACGGTCTCCAATAGACAACTGATTAAGTGTACGTGAGTACCACTCCCCGCCGCCGCCTGAGATAAATCCGTATTTTAAAGCATCAGGCCAACTACGATTTATTCCATCACCGAAAGATACATAATACTCTCCGTTCCAAGGCTCCTTATCTTTAACTACGATAGATGCATTGTCTAAGGTTTCTTGTGGATCAATCATCCATGCACGGCTTATATATTTAGTAGAATCCTCTTCAAAAACAGTAAAGAAGATGACGTTTATCGGTATTAAAGAATCACTTAGATACTCTACAATTCTTTCTGTGCTTGAATCCAATTCAGTTGCTACAATAACGATCTGATGGGAGTGATTAATACTTTCTTCTTCGAGGTTAATCTTAAATTTATCATAATATTCCTCCTCTAAACTATTTTGTTTTTGAGAGTATCTAGCTATATAAGTCTCATATATTGCAGATATTTGACTTGCTGACAAGTTCTTAACCCATGATGCATAGTCCAGGCCCTGTGCCACAACTTCTCGACTTGTCTTATGTTTTTTTAATTCAATAATGATTATAGAGCCGCTATTATCAATTGCTAATAAATCAATGTATGTATTAAACTCGGTCATGACTTGTCTTCCGATGATCAGCCAATTGTCATCCAGTATAGCTGGGTTTGATTGAATGATATTTTCAAGTTCGATTTCCAAATCTAACGTAATATTCTTTACTTGTCTGACCTCATCACCAGCAACTCTCCATATTCCATGCTTGATAGCCATTATACTCATCTCATTTCGTTTTAAAATTCAACTAATATCATTATAACTCTACTATTAGCTCTAAGCCCGAGTGTTATTAGACAGTACCGAACAAACCATAACGGTTTAAATTCAAAAAGCATCCGATTCTTATGACTAGCTTATCATTGATTATACAAGTCTTTTCTTGAGCTATACATTGAGAAAGCGATTGTATTATCACCTTTTCCCTTCATCATACCAGGTGGAAAAACTTATTACCTTAAATTGCACTTTGATTCCAAGCAAACAAAAACGGACACCGAATGGTGTCCGTCACTGGTACTACATATGGAGGCGAGGGGAGTCGAACCCCTGTCCGAAGATCACGCCACACAGGCATCTACGGGTGTAGTCACGATTTTGATGTCACCCAGGAGGACGCCTCGTAACCGGCTTCTTCCAAGGTCAGCCTGATTGTCTTCTTCAGCTCACCCCAGGCGGAGATGAGACAGCGTATCCCACTACTTGTTAGCCCCTAGTCTAGTCACATGGGCGATGCTAGGTAGGAGCACGCTCACAGTTTCTTAGGCTGCGAAAGCGTAGTTTGTTTGTTGTTTGCCATTTAATAGGCTTTAGCGTTGATGAAGTGGACGCGTCCCCACTACCCGCAACCCGCGCTCGTCCTATCCCCGTCGAATCCAAGAACGCCCCCGAGTTGGCATAAATGACTCATCCTTGCCAGCTCATAAGAGCCGCAACCAGATCATCATTTAGCTAAGAACTTGCTTCGTTACTTTGTTAGTATAACACGATTCAAGGAATATTCCCTAAAATGTTATTGGTACTGTTAGTAAAATTCAACACGCTTTCCTTGAAAATCTACAGACGCTCAACTTTGCGCTTGCACTCAGGATCTTCGCGCTTAACGTATAATCTTCTGCTTCTCGCGCAGCGCACGCTGAATATCACGCTGGGCATCACGCTTTGCCGCGGAATCGCGTTTGTCGAACTGCTTCTTACCTTTACCTAGCCCAATTAGAAGCTTCGCGTAACCATTGCGCACGTAAATCTTCAACGGCACAATCGAATAGCCTTCCTGCTTGGATTGGCCGAGCAGCTTGTGAATCTGAGCTTTATGAAGCAGCAGCTTGCGGGCACGCGTCGGATCCGTTGGATTGTGACGATTCCCCTGCTCGAAAGGGCTGATATGCAAGTTGTGGATGAAAATTTCGCCGTTACGTATCGTCGCAAATGCGTCGCTAATATTGGCTCGTCCGTTGCGGAGCGATTTAATTTCCGTCCCCATTAGCACCATTCCCGCTTCATACGTGTCTTCGATGAAATAATCATGGGAAGCTTTTTTATTTTGCGCAAGCTGCTTGCCGTCGTTTTTCTTGCCCATTCTTATCACCTCGACATCATCATTAGCTCCAGAAAATTGAAAAAGCTGCTAGATATATATTGTAGCAATTTTTGAAAATGAAAGCAAGAAAGCAGCTGCCATATTATAAAATATGGTTTGCTCGTCAAAAGCATAAAAAGCCGCTCCGACCTTACGGTCGAAAGCGGCTAAATTTCGCAGTTGATTAAACTACTACAGTTTTACTACGTTTTCAGCTTGTGGTCCGCGGTTGCCTTGAACAACGTTAAATTCTACGCGTTGTCCTTCTTCCAGCGTTTTGAAGCCTTCGCCAGTGATTGCGCTGAAATGTACGAATACATCGTTGCCGCCTTCAACTTCGATGAAGCCAAAGCCTTTCTCAGCGTTAAACCATTTAACTGTACCTTGTTGCATTTGTAAAACCTCCAAAAATAAAATTAATATGCGCCTGTTTCGTTTTGAGAAACAAAAAATTCACACATTGAAAAAGGTCCATGACTGTAATGACACCCTTTTCAATATGTGAATTCAGGTCCATATCATCAATTGCTTTGAGTGTACTATACCCATATTCAAAAAGCAAGCGACAAGCTTAAATAATTTCTAAAGCTTGGCCCGCTGTACCAGCGCTGCTGAGCCTCTGTATGAGGGGCAGCGCTGATGCAAGGGACTTTACAACTATTTTGTTTTATTTACGTTTTTTTCTAACAAAAGCAGCCGTTGAATTGTTGCCTCCGTTTTTCTTCTTGCGCTTCCTCTTAGCCGCATCTCCGCCTGCTCCAGCAGCATCTGGCGAAGCCTGCCCACCAGGGTTGGCGCCGCTGGTTGAGCCTGGCTGCGCCGCCTGGCGCCGCTTGCCGCCTTCAAAGCCACGGCCGGCTCCGCCGCTTCGCTCGCCGTCATCGCTGCGACGGCTGCCTCCTCTAATCGGCAGCCCCCACATATCCGTGCGCGGCGCGCCTTCGCCGCCGCGCCCTTCGCCTCGATCCTGCGGCTCCGCCCGCACGATCCGCTGCGTCTGCTCCGCCGGCGCAAAGCTGCCGCCAGCGTCGCCCTTGCGCCCGCGGCGCGGCGCGTTCCCGCCGCCGCTTGCGCCTGGCGCAGCTCCGCGCCCAGCGCCCTTGCGCTGGCGCTTCGCGCCTTGGCCGGCTCCGCCGGCCTGAGCAGCTGAGTTCCACCACAGCTGCTCCTCACCAGCGCCGCTATCCTGGCGCTGGCTCTCTCCTGCCGGACGGCTTAGCGCGTCCGACAACCCCGGCGCGGCGCCATCACCCTCGCGCCGCTGCCCCGCACCAATGTCGTCGCGCTTGCCGCGACGACGCGCCCCGGCAGCAGCACCATCCAGCTGCCACGGGTTCTGCCCATTTCCGGCCAGACCGCTGCTTTGCTGGCCGCCATCTCTTGCTCCTGCTTTACCGCTGTTCCCTGCTCTGCCGCTTTTCCCAGCTCTTCCTCCATGCCCTTCATTCCCAGCTCTGGCGCCTCTCGCTCCATTGCCCGCTTTGGCGCCTTTGCCGCCCTTGCCTTTAAAGCCGCCGTAGCCGCCATTTCCGCCCTTGCTGCCAGCAGCGGTACTGTCGCCCTTCGCTCTAGTGTCGGTGCCCGCACCGCCACCGCTGCTGCGTCCGCCTTTGTTAAAGCCGCCGCTGCGCCCGCGCCCGCCGCGCGATGCGCCGAACCCAGCATCAGCGATGCCTTTAAAACCGCTGCGAGGCTTCATATCGACCATTTCAAAATCAATCGTATGGTCATTCATATTCACATTGCCAATGCGGATTTTCACCTCATCGCCAATCCGGTACACCTTGGAAGTACGTTCGCCGATAAGCACCATATGCTGCTCTTGGAAGTGGTAATAATCATCCGTCAGATCGCTCAGACGAATAAGCCCTTCCACCGTATTATCCAGCTCGACAAACATCCCGAAGCTGGTTACGCTGCTGATAATGCCATCGAATTCCTCGCCTATTTTATCAAGCATGAATTCGCATTTTTTCATCTGCTCGGTGTCACGCTCGGCATCAGCCGCTACCCGCTCACGCTCAGATGAATGCTGCGCGATATCCGGCATGCGTGCAGTCAGCGCCTCATTGCGCTTCTCGCTGAGCGCTCCGCCGCCCTCCAGCACCTCGCGAATGACACGGTGGATAACCAAATCCGGATACCGGCGAATAGGCGAAGTAAAATGCGAATAAAATTCCGCTGCCAGCCCAAAATGTCCCAAGCTTTGCGCATCATATTTCGCCTGCTTCATCGAGCGAAGCATAACGGTGGAAATGACCGTCTCTTCCTTCGCGCCTTTGATTTCCTCCAATAGCATTTGCAGCGCACGCGGATGGACCGAGTTGCCTTTGCCCTTCACCACATAACCGAAGTTCGCAGCAAACTGCATGAAATGCATCAGCTTCTCCTGATCCGGGTCTTCATGAATCCGGTATAGGAAAGGAACGCGCAGCCAGTGGAAATGCTCGGCAACCGTCTCGTTCGCCACAAGCATAAATTCCTCAATGATCTGCTCCGCGATGGAACGATCCCTTTTCACAATATCGACGGCCTTGCCCTGCTCATCAACGATGACCTTCGACTCCTGAAAGTCAAAATCAATCGCGCCCCGCTTCATCCGCTGCTTGCGAAGCTTCATCGCCAGCTGCTCCATCAGCGTGAACATATCCAGCAAATCAGCGTAGCGCTCCTTCAGCTCGGTTTGCGGTTCCTCTTCGGTAGCAGTCAGCAGCTTGCGAACGTTCGTATATGTCATGCGCTCTTTCGTACGAATAACACTCGTAAACACATCATGGCGCACGCGTTTCAGCGTTTTGGCATCAAACTCCATCTCGCAGGAAAGCGTCAGCCGATCTACTTGCGGATTAAGCGAGCAAATGCCATTCGACAAGCGATGAGGCAGCATCGGAATGACGCGGTCCACCAAATAAACGCTGCAGCCTCTGCGGAAAGCTTCTTGATCAAGCTCGGAGTTTTCACGCACATAATAGCCCACGTCTGCGATATGGACGCCCAACAAATAATTGCCGTTGTCCAGCACCTTCACATGGACAGCGTCATCCAGATCCTTGGCATCCTCGCCATCAATCGTTACGATGACCTCATTGCGCAGGTCTCGACGGCCCTGCTCTACAATTTCTTCCTCGGTGATCGAATCAGGAGCCGCTTCTGCCTCTGCATCCACCTCTTCCGGAAAGCCTTCCGGCAGCTGATGCTTGCGGATAATCGACAAAATATCGATGCCTGGGTCATCCTTATGGCCAAGAATTTCAATAATTTCGCCTTGTGCCGCTGAACGGCCTTCTGGATAGGTAACGATGCGCACGACAACCTTTTGACCGGACACAGCGCCTTTAAATTCATTTTTCGCGATGAAAATGTCGCGGTTAATCCGTTTGTCATCCGGCACAACAAAGGCATACACTTCATGGCTTTCGAAAGTGCCGACCACCTGTGTAACCGCTCTCTGCACAATGCGGACTACCTCGCCCTCCAGGCGGCCTCCAGCTTGGCTCTTGGACGTCACGCGCGCAAGGACAATATCGCCGTTCATCGCGCTGAGCTGATCATTGGCGTGAATATAAATGTCAGGATGCTCTTTGTCGTCAGGAAGCAGAAATGCGAAGCCTTTCGCATGCACCTGCAATTTTCCGCGCAGCAAATTCATCCGTTCCGGAACGCCATAACGGTCATTGCTCGTACGGAGGATTTTTCCGCTATCCTCCAGATGGGTAAGCAGCTGCAAAAAAGCTTTGAAATCAGCAGCCTCCATCACGCCAAAATGCTGCTCCAGCTCCTGATAAGTCATCGGTTTATAAGCGGTCTCCCGCATAAAATCAAGCAATTCCTGCTCTTGTGTCATTAGTTTCCTCGTCACCTCATATACCGGAGGCCATTCTATCAGCACTTGCAACCGGTTGATAGATTATCATATACCAATTAGTATACACGAAATTACCCAATCGCATCCGCGAAACAACGAAAAAACAAAAAAAGTGGAGGAAGCTCCCCCACTTTTTGCATTCAATACAGATTATTACTGTTGTACGACGTAAGCAACAACGAGCGACAGGACGAAAAATCCAACAGCCAGTGCAATCGTCAAACGCTGCAGGAACAAGTCCAAACCACGCGCTTTCTGCTTGCCGAACAAATGCTCAGCGCCACCACTAATGGCTCCGGACAATCCCGCGCTTTTACCTTTTTGCAGCAATACGACCGCAATTAGGCCAACCGAAAAAATAACCAGTAAAATTTTCAAAGCTATATCCATTCAATCCACCTCCAGCATAGGAGCTCCATTAAAACATATAAAATGATTGTATCACAGCGATTTACTGAAAACAATACTTTGCTGTTTAACCCTAACATTTCCTGTTACGGCTATCCCTTGGCTGGCTGCGGGTCTTGCATTAGCCTTTGCATAAAATGAAAGCTCATCTCTGCGCTTTTCAGTGACGTTTCCGTAAACTGCTGCTGCTCGATAATGATATATTTTACTCCCGAATGCTTGACCACCTCATACAGCTCGGTGTAGCCGACATCTCCTCTCCCGAGCTCCGTATCCTTGCGTCCCTCCTGAAAATCTTTAAAATGGACGAGCGGCAGCCGATCCGAATAATATTTCACGTATTCAGCCGGGTCATAACCCGCCATGTAAATCCATCCCAAATCCAGCTCCGCCTCTAACAAATCCGCAGGCACAAGCTCCAGCAGGTGCACATACAGCGGCTTGCCTTCAACCTTTTTCCAATCCGCATCATGGTTATGCAGGCATAGCTTTATGCCCTGCTGCTTCGTTTGCCAAGCACATCGCTCCAAAATTTCTGCCAAATATTTAATATCGTCCATTTTCGGCACCTCTGGCACAGGAACCCAAGGCACGACCATGTATTTCAGCCCAATCTCATTTGCATATTCAACCTGCTTCTCGAAGTCTGATGGAATTTTTTTTATATTTTCAAAATTAAGCGGGATGTGCGCGGAAGGCGCAATGAGCCCCAGTGAATCCAAACGCTCTTTCAACCTTCTTGCCGGTGCGTGAAAATAACCCCCGAATTCGACCGCTTTATAGCCGATTTCAGCTACCTTGTCCAGAGACCCCAGTAGGTCGCTTTCTGTAATGTCCCGCAGCGAATACATTTGCAGACTCAGCACTTGTTTATCCATAAAATAACACCTCCTTTTCTGCTCAAATCCAGCAACCATTTGCAAAACAGGCTCGTCATTAGAGGTGACCAAAACAAGCAAAGGCTTCGCACACTACTTATGCAAAGGGGGATACTGCTTTGTTTATCATCATTTGTTTGGCCGGGATTATCCTAACCATGATTGTTCTCAAAAAGGCTGGCGCCTTATACATTTACTCCAAAGGCGTGTTCATTTCCGTCATTGTTACGCTTATAGCTGCAATTGGTCTTTCACAAAATTATTTATACAGTCTGATTCCCTCGTTCGAGGACGGTATTGCCGTTTCTAATTTTATTGCCTATTGGATTATTGGCGATGACGGCTGGTCGGTGAGGCTGTTTCAGCAGTATTCGGAAGGCTCGTTATTGCTTGCTATTATTTTGCTGGTTGTCTACATTATTGTGCATAGTGTGGAGTTGGCTGTTGGTCGTAAGACGGTACGGCGATAGGTGGGTGGAAGTCTGCTGAAAAGGATCTGCGCTGCGTAAAAGGGTTGGGATTCGATCGCTGTTGCCTTTGGAATCTTTGAACAATAACTGCTTTAGCGGTAGATTTCCAACGACAAATGCGAACGCTGCGCTTCTCCACTCCAACCCTTTTACTCCGCTTGTCTTTTCAGCAGCTTCCCACACTTTTACATACCAAAAATCCCTGCTCCACAATATTTGTGGGCAGGGATTTTTTAAGTACATAAGTGCATAAAAGCTTATTCGCATTGATACTTGCTCATTTAGAGAAGACCAGAGTACTGGACAATCAAACTGAACAAGCTGTCATTTGTTTAAGCTTATTTGAAGTTTTTGAGATTGTAGAATGCGGATTTACCAGCGTATTGAGCTGTAGCACCCAGTTGGTCTTCGATACGAAGCAATTGGTTGTACTTCGCTACGCGGTCCGTACGGGACGGAGCACCTGTTTTGATTTGGCCAGCGTTAGTTGCAACTGCGATGTCAGCGATTGTGCTGTCTTCGCTTTCGCCGGAACGGTGAGAGATAACCGCTGTGTAACCAGCGCGTTTCGCCATTTCGATTGCGTCGAAAGTTTCAGTAAGGGAACCGATTTGGTTAACTTTAACCAGGATCGAGTTGCCCACGCCTTTGTCGATACCATCGGACAGACGCTCAGTGTTTGTAACGAACAGGTCGTCACCAACGAGTTGAACTTTGTCGCCCAATTTTTCAGTAAGCAATTTCCAGCCATCCCAATCGTCTTCGGAGCAGCCGTCTTCGATTGTGATGATTGGGTATTTATCAACCCATGAAGCAAGCAGGTCAACGAATTCAGCAGGCGTGAAGGATTTGCCTTCGCCTTCCAGGTGGTATTTGCCATCTTTGAAGAATTCAGTCGAAGCTACGTCCATACCGAGGAATACGTCAACGCCTGGCTTGTAGCCTGCGCTCTCGATAGCGGAAATGATTGTAGTGATTGCTTCTTCGTTCGAACCAAGGTTAGGAGCAAAGCCGCCTTCGTCGCCTACAGCTGTGTTCAGGCCTTTGTTTTTCAGAACCGATTTCAGGCTGTGGAAAATTTCAGCGCCGATACGAAGAGCTTCTTTGAACGTTGGAGCGCCAACTGGCAGAACCATGAACTCTTGTACGTCGATGTTGTTGTCCGCGTGCTCGCCGCCGTTGATGATGTTCATCATTGGAACTGGCAGAACTTTAGCGTTGAATCCGCCCAGGTAAGTGTACAGGGATACGTTCAGTGCATCAGCAGCAGCGCGAGCTACAGCCATCGATACAGCAAGAATCGCATTAGCACCCAGCTTAGCTTTGTTCGGCGTACCGTCAAGCTCGATCATTTTGCGGTCGATAGCTACTTGATCAAGAGCGTCCAGACCAATGATTTCAGGAGCGATAATCGTGTTAACGTTATCTACTGCTTTTTCTACGCCTTTACCAAGGTAACGGCCTTTGTCGCCATCACGAAGCTCAACAGCTTCGTATGCGCCAGTGGATGCGCCGGATGGAACGATAGCGCGGCCTTGGCCACCGGACTCTAGGGATACTTCTACTTCTACTGTTGGATTACCGCGGGAATCCAATACTTCGCGTGCATATACGTCAACGATAATAGACATGTTTGAACACTCCTCTTAGTTTAATGATAGTTGCTACTTCTGAATCAGGGAAATGCCCGTCATTTCTGCCGGCTTGGAAAGCTGCATCAAATCAAGCACCGTCGGTGCAAGGTCTGCCAAAATTCCGCCTTCACGCAGCGTTGCTCCAGCAACCGTCACAATGCATGGCACCGGGTTGGTTGTGTGCGCTGTGAAAGGACGTCCATTTGCATCAAATACCATATCGGCATTACCATGGTCAGCTGTAATAATACATACGCCGCCTTTAGCAAGCACAGCTTCAACGACTTGGCCCAAGCATGCATCCGTTGCTTCCACCGCTTTGATTGTCGGCTCCAGCATGCCGGAGTGACCTACCATATCGGGATTGGCAAAATTCAAGATAATCGCATCATGCTTATCTGCTTCAATCTCGCTGACTGCAGCTGCCGCTACCTCATAAGCGCTCATTTCTGGTTGCAGATCATAAGTCGCTACTTTAGGCGAATTAATCAGAACGCGAGTCTCGCCCGGCAGTTCATGATCGCGGCCGCCGCTGAAGAAGAACGTAACATGCGGATACTTTTCCGTTTCCGCAATGCGAAGCTGCTTCTTGCCGTTTTGCACAAGCACTTCACCAAGCGTATTATCAAGGTTTTTCGGCGAATAAGCGACAAAGCCGCCAATCGTTTCGCTGAACAGCGTCAAGCATACGAAATACAGATTTTTTGGAGCATGCTCCCCACGTTCAAAACCGCGGAAATCTTCATTCGTAAATACTTGTCCCAGTTGAATCGCACGGTCAGGCCGGAAATTGAAGAAAATAACTGCATCCTCCGACTCGACAAGACCAACCGGTTTGCCATCTTCGCCCACGATAACCGTTGGCATAACAAATTCATCATAAACGGATTTCTCGTACGATTCAACTATCGCCTTGAGCGGATCGTTATATTGCGGGCCTTCGCCATACACCATAGCGCGGTAAGACTTCTCTACCCGCTCCCAGCGTTTGTCGCGGTCCATCGCGTAATAACGTCCTTGCACCGTTGCAACATGGCCTACGCCAACCTCTTCGATCTTCGCGAGAAGCTGCTCCATGTAGCCTTTTGCGCTATCCGGGGCAACGTCGCGGCCATCAAGGAATGCATGGATATAAACATCTTCCAGGCCTTCCTTCTTCGCCAGGTCAAGCAGAGCAAACAAATGCGCAATGTGGCTGTGTACGCCGCCATCGGACAGCAGGCCGTACAGGTGAAGCTTCTTGCTATTTGCTTTTGCATGACGCACAGCGCCGAGCAGCGTTTCGTTGTCGAAAAACTCGCCATCGCGGATCGACTTGCTGATGCGAGTCAAATCCTGATACACGATGCGGCCTGCGCCGATGTTCAAATGGCCAACTTCGGAGTTGCCCATTTGTCCATCTGGCAAGCCTACCGCTTCACCGCTCGCCGTCAGCTGCGTATGAGGGTAAGTCGACCAGTAACGGTCGTAGTTAGGCTTTTTCGCTTGGGCAACTGCATTGCCTGTCACGTCATCGCGCAGACCAAAGCCGTCAAGTATAATTAATGCAACTGGAGCAGCCATCTTACTTGGCCCCCTCGATCAGTGCGATATAGGAAGCAGGCTCAAGGCTAGCTCCGCCTACAAGCGCGCCGTCGATATCTTGCTGACCCATATATTCAGCAACATTGTTAGGTTTGACGCTGCCGCCGTATTGGATACGAACCGCTGCTGCTGTAGCATCGTCATAAAGACCTGCAATTACGCTGCGGATATAACCGATAACGTCTTGTGCATCTTCAGAAGTTGAAGATTTGCCAGTGCCAATCGCCCAGATAGGCTCATAAGCAACAACGACTTCAGCTGCTTGAGCTGCGGACAAGTCTTGGAATGCCGCTACCGTTTGCACGTTGCAAACATTTTTTGTTTCGCCAGCTTCGCGCTCTTCAAGCTTCTCGCCTACACATACGATAGGAGTCAGATCATGCTTGAATGCTGCATGTACTTTTTTGCTAACGATTTCGTCTGTCTCAGCAAAATAAGCACGACGCTCGGAGTGGCCGATAATGACATATTTTACGCCCAGGTCTTTCAGCATCACGCCGCTGATTTCACCTGTAAATGCGCCATTGTCTTCGAAGTGAAGATTTTGAGCGCCAATCGCGATCGTTGTTCCTTTAGCTGCTTCAACAAGGGAAGGAAGTGCTGTAAATGGCGCGCAGATCACGCTCTCTACGCCATCAACCTCTGCTTTGCCTTTCACATCTGCGAAGAAGGAAGCCGCTTCAGAAACCGTTTTGAACATTTTCCAGTTGCCTGCAATAATTGGTTTTCTGCTCATATATATACCCTCCTGTACTGTATGGGTTGCTTATTTATCGTTAAGTGCTTCAACGCCCGGCAAAATTTTGCCTTCCATGAATTCCAGGGAAGCGCCGCCGCCAGTGGAAATGTGATCCATTTTATCAGCCAGACCGAATTTCTCAGCCGCTGCAGCCGAATCGCCGCCACCGATAACGGTGTAGCCAGTTGTTTCTGCACATGCTTTCGCTACTGCTTGTGTACCATGGGAGAAAGGCTCGATTTCGAATACGCCCATTGGTCCGTTCCAAACAACCAGCTTGGAGTTTTTGATCGCTTCTGCGTAGATTTCACGCGTCTTAGGACCGATATCAATGCCTTCCCACTCAGCTGGAATGCCGTCAACGTCAACGATTTGCGTGTTGGCGTTTTTGCTGAAATCATCAGCTACAACGATATCAACTGGAATGAGGAAGTTTTTGCCCAGCTTTTTCGCTTTCTCGATGAACTCAAGCGCCAGATCAAGCTTGGAGTTGTCTACGAGCGACTTGCCGATTTCATGGCCTTGTGCTTTGAAGAATGTGTAGGACAAGCCGCCACCGATAATAATGTTGTCGGCAATTTCGATCATTTTGTTGATAACGTCGATTTTATCCTTAACCTTCGAACCGCCTACGATAGCTGTGAAAGGACGCTCAGGGTTGTTCAGCGCTTTGCCAAGAACATCAAGCTCTCTCTCCATCAATAGACCGGAAACAGCCGGCAGGTGGTGCGCAATACCTTCAGTCGAAGCGTGAGCACGGTGTGCAGCTCCGAAAGCATCATTTACGTAAAGATCAGCAAGCTCAGCGAAAGCTTTCGCCAGCTCAGGATCGTTTTTCTCTTCGCCCGCATGGAAACGAACGTTTTCAAGCAGCAATACATCGCCAGCGTTCAAAGCCGCGATTTGCGCTTTAACATTTTCACCGATCGACTCATCCGCTTTTACTACCGGTTTGCCAAGCAGCTCGGACAGGCGCGCTGCCGATGCTGTGTGGCGAAGCTCTTCTACAACTTCACCGTTCGGGCGGCCCAAGTGGCTTGCCAAAATAACTTTCGCGCCTTTTTCGATCAAGAAGTTAATCGTAGGAAGCGTCTCACGGATACGCTTGTCATCGGTAATTTTACCATCTTCGAGCGGCACATTGAAATCGACGCGTACGAATACCCGTTTGCCTGCTACTTCTACGTCACGAACACTTTTTTTAGCCATGAATGTAACCTCCTGATATTAGCGTACAAAGCTTAACACTTTCTATATTCAAACAAAAAGAAGCGTTCCCTCTTTATTAAAAGAAGGAACGCTCCCTCTTGGCCCGCGGCCAGAAGGCTCGCGAACCTGAAGCTGCGTTTCGTCATGAAGACAAAATCGCGCCCCTGTTAAGGTTTCGCTTGAATCGCATACGATGCCCCGGGAGCGCCGCGGATTAAGCGTATCCCAAGGGCCAGTGCAATACCGGCCTGGGACGTAAAGCGTTCCATGTAATTGTGGGGGATATTTCCCTTGTTCTTACAGACCTTTGCTTGCGATATAAGCAGCGAGATCAACTACGCGGTTCGAGTAGCCCCACTCGTTGTCGTACCAAGAAACAACTTTAACCATGTTGCCTTCAACAACCATAGTCGACAGACCGTCGATTGTGGAAGAAGCTGGATCGTGGTTGTAGTCGCTCGATACAAGCGGCAATTCATTGTAGTTCAAGATGCCTTTAAGAGCGCCGTCAGCAGCTTCTTTCAAAGCAGCGTTAACTTCTTCAACTGTTACGTTAACTTTCAGTTCAGCTACCAGGTCAGTAACAGAAACGTTAGGTGTAGGAACACGCATAGCCATACCGTTCAGTTTGCCTTTCAGCTCAGGAAGCACAAGGGATACCGCTTTAGCAGCACCAGTCGATGAAGGAATGATGTTCTCAGCAGCTGCACGAGCACGACGAAGGTCTTTGTGCGGTACATCCAGAACGGATTGGTCATTTGTGTACGAGTGGATCGTTGTCATCATGCCTTTAACGATGCCGAATTTATCGTTCAATACTTTTGCAAACGGAGCAAGACAGTTCGTTGTGCAAGAAGCGTTAGAGATGATTGTGTGGGAAGCTGCATCGTATTTGTCTTCGTTAACGCCGATAACGATAGTGATGTCTTCGTTAGTAGCAGGAGCGGAGATGATAACTTTTTTAGCGCCGCCTTTAAGGTGAAGCTCAGCTTTTTCTTTAGCTGTGAAAATACCAGTGGATTCAACAACGATTTCAGCGCCTACAGAAGCCCAAGCCAGGTTCTCAGGGTTGCGCTCTGCAAAAACTTTGATTTCGCGGCCGTTAACTACGATCGCGCCTTCTTTAGCTTCAACTGTAGCATCAAGAGTACCGTGAGTTGTATCATATTTCAAAAGGTGAGCCAGTGTAGCTGTGTCTGTCAAATCGTTTACTGCTACGATTTCAACATCAGCGTTGTTCAGAGCTGCGCGGAATACGTTACGACCAATACGACCAAAACCGTTAATACCTACTTTAACCATTGTTGTTTCCTCCTAGAGTGTTTTGGGATAAAAAATATATTTCAAGACATTTCGCATGCCGGATGCCATTGTCTCGCCCGGCGCGCGAAGCATCAAGATCACTTGCCAAGCAAAAACGACTTTGTCGTCCTTCTAGGACGAGCGAAGAGCTTTGCCCTAGAATTCTAAGCGGATATAAGGATAAAACTTATAAATTCTTAGAATTCAAGCGTAAACGGCCGAAAGCCGTCCTCTGGCGGTAAAGCTGCCGTTTCGCGGTGAAATATAAGTCCTATTTATAAGCTGCAACTTATAAATTCTTATATTTTTATGGAGCTGAGCCTTCAATAATCGCAATGATTTCTAATGCGGCAGCCTCATCGGTAACTAACACATCATTGTGTCCAAAACGCATAACTGCAGCGATCGCTTCACCTTTGCTTTTGCCTCCGGCTACTCCGATAACTACTTCAGTCTTCACAATATCCTCGAGCCGTAGTCCTACCGTCGGCATCTTGTGAACCACTTGCCCGCTGCGATCAAAATAAAAACCGTATGCTTCAGCAAGCGCTCCTTCAGCTTCAATACCCTGCATCGTCGCCTCATCAAGCTTCCTGCGCCGAGCCATCACCATAGCGTCTCCGATGCCGTGCACGACAATACGCGCCCTGCGGATCACTTCTATAATGTCCTGGATATTCGGTTCCTGCATAATGGGAGCATAAGCTTCCTCGCCAAGATGATCAGGAACGTGAAGCAGCCGATAGTTGGCACCTGTCCGCTTCGCCATGGTGGAAGCAATCGTATTCGCCTGATAATCGACGCTTTCGCCAAGTCCGCCTCTTGCAGGCACGAACCAATTGGTTTTAAGCGGCGCCACAGCCGAAAGCTGATTGGCTACCTGAGCAGTCGTCGTACCGCCTGTAACGGCAATGACGTCGCCTTGCTCCATCGCTTTGCGCAGTACCTGCCCTCCTGCTCTGCCGAGTTCCCGCTTCGTCTGCGCGGATACATCAGAATCGCCGGCCACAACAACAACTTGGCTCAGCCCGAAATAACTTCTGATCTTCTCCTCAAGCTCCGATAAGCCGAAAATCGTCTGCACAAAAGGCTCAAACTGTTCAAGCAGTTCTTTGCCAGGTTCACTGATTCTCATGCCTGAAGCATGAATTTCAAGCAAGCCCTGCGACTTTAGAAAGTCCGTTTCTGCTCGCAGCACCCTCTCCGTCATACCGAGCGTTGTCGCAAGCGTTCTGCGGCCGATGAGATCAGAGAGCATAACCTGGTGCAGTATCCTGTAGCGCTTCCTCATCACGTCGAGCAAATCTGGCAGAAGCTGCTGCTGCAATTCAATCATTTGGCGCATCTTCTAATTATTCACTCCACCCGTACTAAGTTAAGCGAAACCGATACTCATGCATTGCGGTGGACACGAAACGTCCCATGCTTTCGTTTTAAGTCCCACCTCTATTTTACCGAACTTGATCTAACATTTCAAGTCAACAATTTCATATGAAACCGTTTACTGACACGATTTTATCAAATTTATTTTTAATAGCTGGCTTGATTTCTATTCACATTTAACATATACTAAATCTTGCTGTTACTTTTATACATGCGCCCGTGGTCCAATGGATATGACGTAGGCCTCCGGAGCCTGAGATCTAGGTTCGATTCCTAGCGGGCGCGTTCTGATTTGCCAATAACGACATACAACAAGCAATCGTGTTTATGAAGCCTAGTATGTGGCCACCCTGATGAAAGGGTGGTTTTTTTATATCGTTTTTTAGCTGCAAAAAGGCATGCGATAGAGAAAAATCTGATTTGTCTGACTATCTTTGACTTTTAACGTTTCATCCGCTATTATGATGTTACGGCAATATCAATCTTGTTATTTTTCGGAGGAGGTTTACAGGATATGAATTTCGTCCCTATGGTTATTGAGCAAACTAATCGCGGAGAGCGCTCCTACGACATCTATTCCCGGTTATTGAAGGACCGTATTATCTTCTTGGGCTCGGGCGTCAATGACGTTGTAGCCAACTCCATCATCGCACAGATGCTGTTTCTGACAGCTGATGACCCTGAGAAAGACATCTCCCTTTACATTAACAGCCCTGGCGGTTCCATCACCTCGGGTATGGCTATCTATGATACGATGCAATACATCAAGCCTGACGTATCCACCATTTGTGTAGGTATGGCAGCATCGATGG
The DNA here is from genome assembly GCF_059383755.1 of Paenibacillus sp. JT22N15. Lineage (NCBI taxonomy): Bacteria > Bacillati > Bacillota > Bacilli > Caryophanales > Paenibacillaceae > Paenibacillus > Paenibacillus sp. JT22N15. Next base: position 97,274 of record NZ_JBXENV010000018.1, read on the forward strand.
GCGCTTTCCTGCTTGCAGCAGGCGCCAAAGGCAAGCGTTACGCGCTTCCGAACAGCGAGGTTATGATTCACCAGCCGCTGGGCGGCGCTGAAGGCCAGGCGAGCGATATCGAAATTCGCGCACGCCGCATTATCAAAATGCGCGACCACTTGAATGGCATCCTGTCCGAGCGCACAGGCCAACCGCTTGAGCGCGTGGAGAAAGATACCGATCGCGACTATTTCATGAGCGCAGCAGAAGCTTGCGAGTACGGTCTCGTTGACAAGGTTATTGAAAAAATCTAATTGCCCCGCATTATTGTGGACGCATAACAAAAGAACCCCGGTTCAGGCGAACCGGGGTTCTTTTGTTATGGACTTTTTTTAACCAAAAAACCGCCCCGGATCATTCAGATCCAGAAGGCGGCATGGCCAAATAATAGGGTTATGAGCAAGCGAATCCCTGCTGCATAGGGCTTCTTATTGGTTCTCCAGCTCTTCCTTGCTTACCAATGCAGCTAAAGCGTTTACAGCCTGTTCTGCGTCCGAACCTTCCGCACTTATGAAAACTTCAGTGCCCGAACTGATTGCCAAGCTCATAATTCCCATAATCGATTTGGCATTCACTTTCTTGTCGTCTTTCTCGACGAATACTTCAGATGAAAATTTATTAGCTTCTTGTACGAATAATGCTGCAGGTCTTGCATGAAGACCCGTCTTTAGTCGAACGACAACCGGAAGCCTTGTCATGGAAACCATACCCCCTATATCTTATTCATTCCTTAATTATGCCGATAATTTTAAACTCATTGTATCATTATACCATCGGAAACAAGAAGTTAAAAGTTTAGCCATTGCGTATTTTTTCAGCAAGCTCGTCAATTTTGCGAAGACGATGGTTTACGCCCGACTTGCTTACTGACCCTTTCAGCAGTTCGCCAACTTCCTTCAAGTTCAGATCGGGGTGCTGCAGGCGAATTTCAGCGACTTCCCTGAGCTTATCCGGCAAGTTATCAAGGCCCAGCTCGCGGTCCAGCAGTTTAATATTATCAATCTGCCGCACGGACGCGCCAATGGTCTTGTTCAGGTTCGCCGTCTCGCAATTGACGATGCGATTGACGGAATTGCGCATGTCGCGCATAATCCTTACATCCTCGAATTTGAACAGCGCCTGATGAGCACCGATAATGTTCAGCAGCTCAATAATTTTCTCGCCTTCCTTAATGTAAAAAATAAAGCCTTTCTTCCGTTCAATGCAGCGGGCATTCAGCTCGAACTTATTGGCAAGCTCCACTAATGAGGCGCAATACTCCTCATACATCGAAGAAATTTCCAAATGGTACGAGGAACCCTCAGGGTTATTCACTGAACCTCCAGCAAGGAATGCCCCGCGCAAATAAGAACGCTTGCAGCAAGACTTCTTGATCATCGCTTTATCGATTCCGGAGTTGAACACGAAACCTTCCGATACGATATGAAGCTTGCTCAATATAGATTGTACCATTGTTGGAATACGTACGATATACACATTGTTCTTTTTCAGCCGCATTTTTTTCCGAACCAACAGCTCGGTGTGTACCTCAAAGTGCTTTTTGACCAGAGAATAAATACGACGGGCTATGGCAGCATTTTCTGTTGAGATGTCCAAAATGACTTTGCGGCTGGATAAGCTGACAGAACCATTCATCCGAATGAGTGCGGAAAGCTCTGCAAGCTCACAGCAGGAATCCGCTTCAATAAGCGTAAGTTCCTTTTTCGTTTGTGCCGCAAACGACATGGTTTGTCACCTCTTTCTAATCATCCAGTTTTCCACTAGCTTATAAATATGATGGCTTAGACGCTCGGCATCATGCCTTAGAAACGTCTGGAATAAAACAAAACGATCCGCAATAACCTCGCAGCCCTTGCTGCGAATAGCTTCTAAATCAATAGCGACGGGCTTTGCGCCCATCTCTGCATATTTGGCTTCCACTTGCGGTGAAATTTCACCATTGTTCACAATGACATAATCAAATAATTGCAGGCCGATATGGGCCTCAATCGCATTCATATGATCCGATACCGTATAATTGTCCGTCTCGCCCGGCTGCGTCATCACATTGCACACAAACAGCTTGACGGCGCAAGATTCCGTAATTGCTTGGGCAAGCATGGGAACAATCAAATTCGGCATAATGCTCGTGTACAAGCTTCCAGGCCCAATAAGAATGGCATCTGCTTGCTCGATCGCCTTAACCGCTTCCGGCAGCGCGTGTGCCTTCTCCGAATCAATGAATACACGCTTGATCGCTTGACCCGCCTTTGGAATCATCGACTCGCCAATGACGATCGAGCCATCGGCCATTTCTGCCTTGAGCACGATAGCCTGGGCTGCCGCAGGCAAAACACGCCCGCGCACCGCCAGCACCCTGCTCAGCTCGCGTACGCCCGTCACAAAATCGCCTGTGATGTCAGCCATAGCAGCCAGCATTAAATTGCCGAGACTATGCCCGGCAAGCCCCGTGCCTGAATTGAATCGGTATTGCAGCACCTCTGCAAGCAGCGGCTCCGTATCGGCGAGCGCCATCAGCACATTGCGAACATCGCCCGGAGGCGGAATTTGCAGCTCATTGCGCAGCACGCCGGAGCTGCCCCCATCATCCGCAACGGTGACGATGGCTGTAATATCCATGGGCTTTTCCTTCAGCCCGCGCAGCATAACGGATAATCCTGTGCCTCCGCCAATGACTACGATCTTGGGAGGCGCTCCTATTTTGTGCCTGTTCTGCATACATTCCCTCCGTTAATGCCTGTCGCGGTCGGAATCGCGATGGCTGACGCGTACCCGTTCCGTATCGCTGCTTCCCAGCACACGGCCCAAGTATTCCGAAATCGCCACCGAGCGATGTTTTCCTCCGGTACAGCCAATGCCGATAACGACCTGGCTCTTCCCTTCCTTATGATAAAGCGGAAGGAGGAACTGGAGCATATCAACCAGTTTAGCCAGAAACGCCTGCGTTTCCGGCCATTTCATCACATATTCATAAACCTCTGGCGTCTGGCCGGTATTTGGGCGCAGATGCTCAATATAATGAGGATTAGGCAAAAAACGCACATCATAAATTAAATCCGCATCAATCGGAATGCCATATTTAAAGCCGAAAGAAATGACATTGACCGACAAGCTATTTTGCTCCAAATTCGTAAACCTGGAAATAATCCGTTCTTTCAGCTGTGCGGGCTTGATACTGCTGGTGTCAATGACCAGCGATGCAGACCCCTTCAAATCCTCCAGCATTCTGCGCTCCAGCTTGATGCCGTCCAGCGGCAAGCCATCGGGCACAAGCGGGTGGCGGCGGCGGCTCTCCTTATAACGTTGAACGAGCACGCCGTCCGTCGCATCCAGGAACAGTATCTCACAGCTTATGGTAGAATGGTCTTTAATATAACTTAAAGACTCCGCTAAAGCTGTAAAAAACTCCCTGCCGCGCAAGTCAATAACTAAGGCAACCTTGCCGATCTTCCCGTTTGATTGCTCAATCAGCTCTGCAAACTTAGGGATAAGCACCGGGGGCAAATTATCGACGCAGAAGAAGCCAAGATCCTCTAGACTTTGTACAGCAATCGTTTTGCCCGCGCCTGACATCCCTGTAATAATAACAAGCTTCGCTAGTGCCGCTGCCGTCTCCATCTTCTTCTCCTCCTCACAAGCGGGGAAATTGTCCCTGTTATCCTATGTTTATCGCTACGAGCGCAAAATTAATCCCGCTGCGCCAACGACACCTGCATTGTTGCCGAGCGTAGCAGGGATGATTTTCACGCCATCCTGCGCTTCTTTCTGTGTATACTTCTCGAATACTTCGCGAATTTGCTCGAACAGAAACTCGCCGGCTTTGGACACGCCGCCGCCAATAATGAAGCATTCCGGATTCAGCACGACGGCCATCAGCGCCATCGAGCGTCCCAAATAATACGCCGCACGGCTTACAATGCGCATAGCTACTTCATCTCCAGCTTTTGCTGCATCGATAACGTCCTTCGCCATAATGTCTGTCACTTGAGCAAGCGTCGTACGGTCGCCGCGCTCCACAGCATCCTTCGCCATACGGATAATGCCCGTTGCGGAAGAAACCGTTTCGAGGCAGCCCATCTTGCCGCAGCCGCACTGAATCGCTTCGAGATCCGGCACAATTGCAATATGTCCAAGCTCGCCAGCCATGCCGGCGAAGCCTTCGACGATTTTGCCGCCGATAATAATACCGCCGCCTACACCTGTACCAAGCGTGTAGCATACGCAGTGGTCGATGCCTTTGCCCGCGCCAGCCCAAGCCTCGCCCAGCGCTGCCACGTTTGCATCATTGTTTACAAGCACTTTAGTTGCCAGCTTGGCTTCCAAATAATCTTTCAAATTTACGTCGCGAATCTTCAAATTCGGCGCGAACTTAATATAGCCCGACGGAATGTCCAGGAAACCGGCGATTCCTACGCCTACACCGCCAACCTGCTCCCATTCATAGGAAGATTCAGCGACGATGGCACGCGCATAAGCAGCAATATTTTCAAGGATAGCATCCGTACCTTTATTCGTTTCTGTGGGACCTTCATACGTGTGAAGCAAATCCCCGTTCTCGTTGCACAATCCGACCTTAATTGCCGTTCCGCCAACATCGATTCCAACGTAAATCTTTTGAGACATTTGTAGTCCACCTCATTAATATGTTAATCTTCTCTGTCCACTATAAGCGAAGCTCCTCCCTCTGGTCAAGGCAGGAAGCTCCTTGCTGCCGCTGGATTTGCACGTTGAGTTCACCCCGTATATCCATTAGACTAGGGTCAAGCGTAAACGGCTTTGCCGTCCTTTGGCGGCAAAGCTTCGTTTCGCGATGAAATATAGAGAAAGGATGAGAACATCACATACTTTCCTATATTTCAAGGTGAAACGGCTGTCGCCGTCCTTTGGCGGCGTGGCGCGTTTCATTCCGAGAAATATAGAGAAGGGATGCGAAAACCATATCCTTTCCTATATTTCAAGCGTAAACGGCTTTGCCGTCCTCTGGCGGCGCAGCGCGTTTCATTCCGAGAAATATAGAAAAGGGATGCGAAAACCATATCCTTTCCTATATTTCAAGCGAACACATCACTTCCCGCCCCAGATGGCGGACTCCGTTCCGCATTGGAATCGAAGCCGCGTATACACGCCTAGCTGGCAGCTTATTATAGATCAATGAATCCACATCCCGATAAGGAGGTATTCGGCCTTGCCCTTTCACAACCAGCAAATATTGCCTGCCCCGCGAAAAACGAAAGATTTGGAAAAGCTGATGACTTCTGACTTCTCCTATATTGTGCTGCTGGAGACGCATATCAGCCAACTGAAGAGCATTTTCGAGCTGGCGAATGCCCATGGCAAAAAAATACTGCTCCACGCCGATTTAATCGGCGGCCTCAAAAATGACGAATACGCAGCCGAATATTTGTGCCAGATGATTCGCCCGGCCGGACTTATTTCTACACGCGGCGCTGTCATTAGCACAGCCAAGAAAAATGGCCTTATTGCGATACAGCGCTTGTTTCTGCTGGATACCCAGGCATTGGAGAAAAGCTATGTGCTGCTGGAGCGCACGAATCCTGATTATATTGAAGTGCTGCCAGGCGTCATGCCGCATATCATTCGTGAAGTTTTTGAACGGACGGGCATTCCGATTTTTGCCGGCGGTCTGATCCGAACTGTAGCAGATGTGGAAAATGCAACTGCCGCTGGGGCTACAGCAGTGACCACCTCGCGCAGCGAGCTGTGGACGCATTTTGCGTCTACAAGCAAATGATTATTTTCGGCAAGCTTATGCCGCTTGCGTCAATGCTGCGCCACCTGTACGCCACCCCAGCTCATAGTGCTGCTTGTTCTAGGGTACTGCCCAAACATACAAGCGTACAATAAACATACAATAAATACCCCTTTGCCTTATTCATCAGGCAAAGGGGTATTTGCTGCATTTCGATCTAGGGAACTAGGAAGCTCAGCGTTTGATAGGCGCTTGCGCCTTATGTGCGCTAACTGAACCTAACCGCCGATCTATGTTTACAGGGACTGGCTCCAGTCATGCGTCATGCTGCCTTCAAGGAAACGTTCGCAATCGAGCGCTGCCATACAGCCGCTGCCCGCAGCGGTAATCGCTTGGCGATATTTGCTGTCCTGCACGTCGCCACAAGCGAAGATGCCTGGAACGTTCGTCTCGGAAGTACCCGGTTTTACTTTAATGTAGCCATGCTCATCCGTATCGATCTGTCCATTCAGGAAGGCCGTGTTCGGCGTGTGGCCGATCGCGATGAAAATGCCGTGCGTCTCAATGACTTCTTCACTGCCCGTTTCATTGTTGCGTACTTTAAGGCCAGTAACGCCCATTGGCCCAGCTACAACCTCAACTGGCGTGCGGTTTAGGCTCCAGTCGATTTTTTCATTTTCGCGTGCGCGGTCCTGCATGATCTTAGAAGCGCGCAGCTCATCGCGGCGGTTAACAAGCTCTACGTTCGTCGCGAAGCGGGTCAGGAAGCTGGCTTCCTCCATAGCGGAGTCGCCGCCGCCAACCACGATGATTTTTTTGCCGCGGAAGAAAAATCCGTCGCAAGTGGCGCAGGTGCTGACACCGCGGCCTACGTTTTCTTTTTCCCCAGGGATGCCTAGGTATTTCGCTGAAGCGCCTGTCGAAATAATAAGCGACTCGCCTACGAATTCGCCTTTGCCTTCTACTTGCAGCTTGAACGGTCTCGCGGAAGTATCCACGCTGTTCACCCAGCCCGTAATGAACTCTGCGCCGAAACGCTCCGCTTGCTTGCGCATATTAGCCATCAAATCCGGACCCATAATGCCTTCTGGGAAGCCCGGGAAGTTCTCTACTTCCGTTGTCGTCGTCAATTGTCCGCCTGGCTCCGGTCCTTCAATAACTAGCGGCTTCATGTTTGCACGAGCCAAATAAATCGCAGCCGTCAGTCCCGCAGGACCCGTACCGATAATAATTGCTTTATACATCCTGTAACCCTCCTTAGATTTTGCCCTATTCTTATTATATTTCACAGACACGCCTGCTCGCTATTCCAGCGGTTCATCTGGCGCAAATACCGAATTGATCGAACGCATCTTTTCCTTAATGCCGCACACTTGATCGATTCGCTTCGCATTTTTGCTGACCGTTGCAATGGAAGTGCCATAACGAACGGATACCTCATGATACGAAATCGTGCGCCGATGCATCTTCGCCGTCAAATATTCCAGTGCTGCGGCCCAGCCTTCGACCTTGCTCAGCTTCGGAACGTCCGGATAAACCCGGCTGAGAAACTCGACCCACAGCGTCATTAGATCATGCTGCTGGATCAGATCATAACGTTTGTTCATTCGCGATAACGCAGCTTCGACTACTTCCTGCCATTTGGCTTCCCACACAGGCAGACGAGAAGGAACACGATTCGGTTCAATGACCGTTTCCTTGCCTTCCAAAATCGCCTGCAGAGGCTCCTGTACATCAATGGTGCGCAGGACAAAAATCGCAATCCGCTTCAAATAATCGTCTTCGCCCGGTTCGATTAAAAACGCTCTTAGCGCATCCTTCACTTCATTGTCGGCAATCATGCCGAGCGCCTGAATAACTTGCAGCTTCGTGTTCCGATCGCCGTGGCGCAGCGCCCAGAAGAAGGAGGAGCGGACGAGCGGGTCGCGCTTCAAATGATCAGGCAGTCCATCCGAGGAGTTTTCCCAAAGCTTGAACTGCTCCTCAAACGGCAAATGATAATGGTAGCTGACTGCTGATTTATGCTGCCCTTGCTTCACCAGCTCCAGCTGCTCCATATAATAGCGGGGAATATTCGACTTTGGATCAAGCTTCGCTGTCTGCCGCCACAAACGCTCGGCTTCATGGAACCGACCAATATTGCATGCTGCCACAGCCGCATAATGATACAGGCATGGGTCCTGATTTAGATCAGGGTCCTTCAGCAAGCGAAGGAAGTGGCGGTAAGCCGCCTCATGCTCGCCAAGAATGCCCATCGTCGTAGCCAGCTTAAACACATGCTCCTCATGAAAAGGTGCCGTCTTGCGCAGCAGCTCCACCAGTGGAGCCAAACTTTTCTCATCCTCTGCATGCTGATAAAAGATGGCCAAATTGCACAAGGCATGCAGGTTGCCCGCATCAATATGCAGCGCCTCATGAATCGTTTCCATCGCTTTATCGAACAGACCCATATAATAATAAGCGAGCGCCAAATTGTTGCGGGCGGCCAGAAACTCCGGCTGTGCCGCAATAATGTCCTCCAGCAGGCGAACCGCCTCGGTAAACTTGCCTTCCTCCAGAAGCGTGCGTGCCTGATCATGCTCAAACAGGCCTTCACGCGCCTTAATGCTCGTTACCCGCGTTGGACGCTCCAGCTCATAATCGAGCAATTCCATCATTTCTTCCGCCTCATCGAGGTACTGCCCATCCGCATCCTCTTCGAGATATTGCACCAAAGCCCCTTCAGCGGCTTCATATTGTTCCATATTGGCATAGTTGTTCGCCATATAAAAATGGCATTCCGTCATCGTAGGATCAAGCTCATCGACGATCCAATGCAAAATCTTATTGGATTCCTCATAATTGCCCATTTCCGATAAAATGCCAGCCATATTACAATGGTTAACCGGATTTTCCGGCTCATATTCCACAGCACGGCGAAAATATTTAAGTGCCTTGTCATAGTGGTATCGGTCCAATGAGCGGACAGCCCGTTCGAAAAAGAATGTGGCATCCCACTGAATAGGTATGATTTTCGTTTTTGGCTCAGCTGTGGCCGCGCGTTTCTTTCCCTTCATTGGCAAGGCACCTCCCGGAAACTTCATTTTCTACGATTATAACATAGGAACGGTCAAGTCGCGCACTCAAACTAAAGGAAACGCTCCAGGACGGCTGCAATTACCCGCGTTCCATTGTGGCAAAAGGCAAAAAGTTATGAAAATCGCGGGCGTTTTAATAACCGCCCGCGATTTCATATAAGTATTTATGCTGTTTGTGATAAAGAGTCGACAAGGTGAAACGGCTGTCGCCGTCCTCTGGCGGAGCAGCGCGTTTCATTCCGAGAAATATAGAGAAAGGATGGGATAATTATATACTTTCCTATATTTAAAAAAAGTTCTCGCTACACGCCTGCGTTTTTGAACAGGGTGCTGATCGAACCGCCTTCAATAATGATGCGTGTTGCTTCTGCAAGCAGAGGAGCAACCGATAGCACCGTGAAACGGTCCGGACGGTTGTCAGGCAGGAGAATAGAGTCGGTTACGACTACTTCTCTAATACTTGGAATATCCAAACGCTCAATAGCATTGCCGGAAAAGAGAGGGTGAGTAGCGCACACGTACACATCTTCCGCACCACGTTCCTTCAAGCTTTCGACTACATTGACAATTGTTGTGCCGGTATCAATCAGATCCTCGATAATAATCGGTGTCTGGCCTTCAACATCACCAATAACATGGGTAATCGATGATTCATTATGTGCTGGACGCTTCTTGATCATAATCGCGAACGAAGTGTCCAAGTAGTTGGCAAGCTTCTCGGCAGTCGAAGCGCGTCCAGCATCTGGCGATACGACAACTGGGTTTTTAATATTTTTCGATTTCAAATAATCGCTGAGCAGATCAAGAGCTGTCATATGATCGACCGGAATATTAAAGAAGCCCTGAATCGCTGGTGCATGCAAGTCAATCGTAACGACGCGGGTCGCCCCAACTGTCGTCAATACGTCTGCAACCATTTTTGCGGAAATCGGTTCCCGCGGCGCGGATTTACGCTCCTGACGGGCATAACCGTAATACGGCATAATAATGTTAATCGTTTTCGCCGAAGCCCGTTTCGCTGCATCAATCATAACTAGCAGCTCCACGAAATATTCGTTGATCGGATGCGAAAACGATTGAACCAGAAATACGTCGCAGTTCCGGATGGTTTCTTCATAGTGGACATAAATTTCGCCACTCTTGAATCTGGACATCTTAATGGCGCCGAGCGTCAATCCTAAATCCGAAGCAATCTTCTGAGCTAGTTCCGGATTAGACGATCCCGAGAAAATACGCAACTTGTCGCTTAACATAATACCCTCCTGAGCGTTTAAACCAAATAAGTTTTACCTGACTAGGCTTTCAATGCGCAACGCCTGCTTGCCCTAAGCTTGTGCTACGGGCACAGCCCGTTTGCGCTTGGTCAATACCATTATACATCGAATTGCTAATAATTCAAAAATCAATACTGACTAATTTTCGACGATCAAAGGTCGCGAGCTGCGAAAAACCGACTTCTTTCAACATCAGACGCGCTTGATCGAGGTATTGTGCCAGTCTTTCTGGCTGATGCGCATCCGAGCCAACCGTAATTGGAATGCCCAGCTTAAGCGCATATTCCAGCATTCTGCGGCTCGGGAACATTTCCTCCGCTGGTGTCCGCAAGCCCGAGGCATTCAATTCAATCGCAACGCCATGCCGCTTGACGGCTTCGAGCGCTGCATTTTCCAAATGCGTCACATCTTCCTCCGGCTTAAAGCCAAAACGCTTGATTACATCGATATGCCCGATAAAATCATAAAGCCCGGTTGCTGCCGCCTTCTGCACCGCATCATAATATTGCTCATATACCGCCAGCCGGTTTTTGCCTTCCCAGCCGTGCGTCTGGCGAAAATCGGTAATATCCCACTCGCCGAGAAAATGTACTGAGCCAATGACATAATCGAACGGATATGCTTTAATAATATCCTCGATTTGCCGCTCATAACCCTCGATATAATCGCCTTCCAGTCCGACGCGAATGTCGATTTGATGTTTGTACTTCTCCTTAAGCGTCAAACACTCCTCGACATAACGCGGCAGCTCCTCCATGGGCATGGCCATCTCTGGATAATACGTCGCCGGATCGACATGAATAAGCGGCAAATGGTCGGACAAGCCGAGCTGGTCAAGCCCCAGTTCAATGCCCTTCTGTACGTATTCCTCAAGCGTGCCAACTGCATGCCCGCAGCGAACATGATGGGTATGGTAATCGATAAGCATAAGGCAGTCCTGCCTTTCCCTTTTTAATCATCTGAATTAAAACCGCAAAACGCGGCAATCCGCCTGGCTAGGCTTTGGACTGCTCGCGTTTCATTGCATTATTGCTGGCTGGTTTGCCGTGGCGCTGCACAAGCTCCTGCATCACATCATCCAGTGGCAAGCCCCTCTCTCTGAGCAGCACCAGCAGGTGGAAGATCAAGTCGCTAGCTTCAGAGCGCAGCTCGTCGTTGTCTTGATTTTTCGCCGCGATAATCGCTTCGGTTGCTTCCTCGCCGACTTTTTTAAGAATTTTATCGATGCCTTTATCGAATAAATACGTCGTATACGCACCTTCTGGACGCTCCGCATGACGCTCGGCAATGACGCTTTCCAAGCTTCCCAAAATCGCAAAGCGATCTCCGCCTTGTCCGGCTGCAGCTGTCCCAGTTGACGCGGAATCTTCGCCGGAATTGGCCTCAGCAGCTTTATTCGCCAGCTCGATATCATTGAAAAAACAGCTATAGCTTCCCGTATGGCAAGCCGGGCCAACTTGATGAACGCGTACCAGCAGCGTGTCGCCGTCACAGTCATAGGATAAGGACTCAATACGCTGCGTATGGCCGCTCGTTGCGCCCTTGTTCCACAGCTCGCTGCGCGAGCGGCTCCAGAACCAGGTCGAACCCGTCTCCACCGAAAGCTTGAGCGAATCCTCGTTCATATAAGCGAGCATCAGCACTTCCTTGCTCTGTGCATCCTGCACGATCGCTGGCACAAGGCCGTCCTCGCTCCACTTAATCTGTTTTATCCAGTCTGTCATCTGACTTCCACGCCCTTCTGCCGCAAATCATCCTTCACTTCGCGAATCGTCATTTCTTTGTAGTGAAAAATCGTCGCCGCCAGCGCAGCGTCCGCCTTGCCCTGATCGAAAACATCGCTGAAATGCTCAATTCGGCCAGCTCCGCCCGAAGCTATAACCGGAATGCCCAGCTTGCCTGATACAGCAGCGGTCAGCGGAAGATCAAAGCCGTCCTTCGTGCCGTCTGCATCCATGCTCGTCAGCAAAATTTCGCCAGCGCCAAGCTTCTCAACCTCACATGCCCACTCCAGCGCTTTAATGCCTGTCGCCTGGCGGCCGCCATGCGTATACACTTCCCACTCGCCCCACGCTTCGTTAAATCTCGCATCTATCGCGACAACGATGCACTGGGAGCCGAATTTGCGCGAGCCGTCGCGTACGAGCGAAGGATTTTTGACTGCGGCCGTATTAATGGCGATCTTGTCTGCGCCTGCGCGCAGCAGCCGCTTCATGTCGTCGACATGCGAGATGCCGCCGCCAACGGTGAACGGAATCGTAATTTCGCCTGCCGTGCGTTTGACGACCTCGATCATCGTAGCCCGGCCTTCAACCGAGGCGGAAATATCGAGAAATACGAGCTCATCCGCGCCCTCGCGGTCATAGGTAGACGCCAGCTCGACCGGATCGCCAGCATCGCGCAAGTTAACGAAATTAACGCCTTTAACGACGCGGCCGTCTTTGACATCGAGACATGGAATAATGCGTTTTGCCAGCATTTTGCACGCTCCTTATATTAGACTCATCTATGGCTTCGCCTGCGACAGCCTGTAGATATTCATTTTTTAAAATATAAGAATGTATAATTTTCACCCTTATACTCCGCTTATATTTCACCGCGAAACGTTAGCTTTACCGCCAGAGGACGGCGACAGCCGTTTACGCTTGTAAAAAAATAACGTTGTCGATCGATAGTTACATGGTGCTGATAAGCGACTTCCCAGTGATGTAGCCGGCGGGGCTAGACTAAGCCTTGCTGCTGCCGGTCAATGCGAGGAAGTTGCCAAGCAGCTGCATGCCCAGCTCGCCGCTTTTTTCCGGGTGGAACTGCATGCCGTATACTTGCTCACGCCCAACGATAGCTGTTACCTGCTGATAATAATCAGTCGTAGCCAGCAGATCGCTGCCTTGCTCCGGCTTCGCATGGAAGGAGTGGACGAAATATACATGGCCCTCTTCCAGTCCCGCAAACAGCGGGCTCTGCTCCTGCTCAAAGCTAAGCTTGTTCCAGCCCATATGCGGGATTTTGTAATCGCCTTGGAAACGGATAACCTTGCCTGGCAGCAGGCCGAGGCCCTCGTTGTCGCCGTACTCCTCGCTCGCGCTGAACAACAGCTGCATGCCGAGGCAAATGCCGAGCAGCGGCTTGCCGGAGGCGGCAAATTGCTTCACGACCTCATCCAGCTTCGTCTCGCGCAAATTGCTCATCGCATCACCGAAGGCGCCGACACCTGGCAAAATCGCGCCATCCGCCGCCAAAATCTCCTGCGGATCAGCTGTTACTACCGCAGCATAGCCCAGACGCTCAACTGCCTTGCTAACGCTGTGAAGATTGCCCATGCCGTAATCGATGATTGCAATCATGCTACAGCACTCCTTTCGTCGAAGGCACTCCTTGTACGCGAGGATCAATGCTCGTCGCTTCATCCAGCGCCCGGCCAAGCGCCTTGAATACCGCTTCAATCATATGATGCGTATTCTGGCCGTAATGTACGATAACATGCAGCGTAATGCGCGCTTCCAGCGCCAGCTTCCATAGAAACTCGTGTACCAGCTCCACAGAGAAGCTGCCCACTTGGCTTGAAGGATACTCCGCGCGGTATTCGAAATGCGGGCGGTTGCTCACATCGATAATAACCTGTGCCAGCGCCTCATCCATCGGCACGAATACGCTCGCGTAACGCTTGATGCCGCGCTTGTCGCCTAGTGCTTCACGCAGCGTTTGCCCGAGGCAAATGCCGATATCCTCCACCGTATGGTGGTCATCGATTTCAATATCGCCTTTGGCATTGACCGTCAGGTCGAACTGGCCGTGCTTTGTGAACAAATCCAGCATATGGTTCAGGAAAGGCACATCCGTCTCAATGTTGGCCGTTCCGCTTCCGTCTACCGAAAACGCCAGCTTGATGTCTGTTTCATTTGTTTTGCGAGCTACTTCCGATACGCGTCCTGTCAATTCCGCCATTACCGATTCCTTCTTTCTTCCCTTAAAATAAATGTTCGCTTTGTTTGCTTTGTTTGCTTTGTTTGCTTTGTCTGCTTTGGCTGTTGCTTATCCAGTCTTGCTCGTTAACGCCCTTCGCGCTCCAAACGGATTTGAATCGCCCGCGCATGGGCTTCAAGCCCTTCCTGCCGGGCCAGCGTCATAATTTTGTCGCCATTTGCGAGCAGCGCTTCCTTGCTATAGTAAATCAAGCTTGATTTTTTCAGAAAATCATCCACGTTGACTGGCGAGGAAAATCTCGCCGTTCCATTCGTCGGGATGATGTGGTTCGGTCCGGCGAAATAATCGCCAACCGGCTCCGAGCTGTAAGGGCCGAGGAAGATTGCCCCGGCATTTTCGATCAAGCCGAGCAGCCTCATTGGATCGGCTGTTAGCACCTCCAAATGCTCAGGCGCCAGCTTGTTCACGACGTCGATGCCCGCTTCCAGCGAGTCGACCATGAGCACGGCGCCGTAGCTGTCGATAGAAGCCCGCGCAATTGCTTGGCGCGGCAGCGTAGCGAGCTGACGCTCCACTTCAGCGGCTACAGCGCTCCCGAGCTGCTCCGAAGGCGTAACGAGGATGGAGGATGCCATCTCGTCATGCTCCGCCTGCGACAGCAGGTCAGCGGCGATATAAGCCGGATCAGCCGATTCGTCGGCAAGCACGACGATTTCGCTTGGACCTGCGATGCTGTCGATATCGACAGCGCCAAATACTTCGCGCTTCGCCAGCGCGATATAAATATTGCCCGGCCCGCAAATTTTATCAACGGGCGCGATTGTTTCCGTCCCGTGGGCGAGTGCGGCAATTGCCTGCGCTCCGCCTACGCGGTACATCTCCTTGACCCCTGCTTCAGCAGCAGCCACGAGAATACCTGGATCAATGCCGTCCCGTCCGCCAGTTGACGGCGGCGTGACCATTACGATTTCCGGCACGCCAGCTACCTGGGCCGGAATGACATTCATGAGCACGGACGACGGATACGCCGCCTTGCCTCCGGGCACATAGACGCCGACCCGCTTCAGCGGGCGCAAAATTTGCCCGAGCAGCGTCCCGTCCGGCTGCAAATCCATCCACGAGTTGCGCTTCTGCTTCTCGTGGAAAGACCTGATGTTGACAGCGGCCTCACGGATCGCTGTCAGAAAAGCGGCGTCTACCTGCTCATACGCCGCATCAATTTCCGCTTGCGTCACGCGCAGCTCCGCTGCCGTCAGCTCAGCCCTGTCCAGCTTTGCCGTGTAACGCAGCAAAGCAGCATCTCCTTCTTTGCGGACGTCTGCAATGATCGTCCGCACTACTTCATTTTGCTCCGGCGATCCGTATTCCACCTCGCGCTTCAAACCGAACTGCTCCGCTCGCATAATTCTCACAATCGCCAACCCCTTTCCTTTCAAACTATGTTCCATCTAATTTAATGCCCGCGTTCCCGCAATCCTAGAGCTTCGCGCCAAGCGTTTCCTGCAATCTATCGCAGAGGCTTTGAATCGCCTCGTTCTTCATCCGATAGCTGACGCGGTTCGCGATCAAGCGGCTCGTAATGCCGAAGATGGACTCCATCTCGACCAGTCCGTTTTCGCGCAGCGTCTGTCCCGTCTCGACCATATCGACAATGCGGTCAGCGAGGCCAATAAGTGGCGCAAGCTCGATCGAGCCGTTCAGCTTAATCACTTCTACCTGCTGCCCCAGCTCGCGAAAATATTGCGAAGCCACATTCGGATATTTCGTCGCTACCCGCGGATTGATAACCGGCTTCCAGTCCGGCAGCCCGATTACTGACATCCGGCACTTGGCGATGCCAAGATCCAGCAGCTCGTATACATCTTTATTTTCCTCCATCAGCACATCCTTGCCGACGATTCCAATATCTGCGACGCCATATTCCACATAAGTAGGCACGTCTACAGGCTTTGCCATAATAAACTCCATGCCTGCTTCCGGCAGCTCAATGATCAGCTTGCGAGTATCATCAAAATCGCTTGGAATCGGCAGTCCCGCTTCGCGAAACAGCTTCGATGCCTGCTTGTAAATCCGGCCTTTCGGCATAGCTACCTTCAATATCTCTCTGCCTGCTCCGCTCACTTGCCATCCCCTCCAAGCATTTCGTCCATACCTTCGGTAAATAGTAGAAACTCCACATATTCCACGCCTTTGAAAATAAACCGTCCAGACGTGTTCTTCGCCAGTTCCGCTGCCTCTTCTTGCCCGATACGCTCTGTTACAACCGTCGCTCCTTGGCCTCTAAGCTGCTGCGCGATTGCCAGCGCCGCTTTGCGCTCCGTCTCATCGTAGCCGATCAGCACGCGCTCAGCCTTCGCTGGCTCGTCTTCATTGCCGAGCACTTCGAGTATCCGCGTCGTCTTCAGCGCAAAGCCTGTTGCTGGCGCCGGGCGGCCGAATTGGGCTAGCAAATTGTCGTATCTTCCGCCGCTCACTACAGGGAATCCAAGATCCGCCGCATAACCTTCAAAAGTCATGCCTGTATAATAGGAGAAATCGCCGATCATCGTCAGATCGATCAGCACATGCTCGCTCAGTCCGTAAGCGTCGAGCACGTCCCACATCTCGCATAAATGCTGGATAGACGCCTGTGCCGTCTCATCTGCGCTTAATTCAAGCGCCTGCTTGCATACCTCTTGGCCGCCACGCAGCCTTAAAATCCCTTCCAGCTCGCGCTTTACAGGCTCCTCCAGCGACAGCTGGCGCAGTTGCTCGCGGTAGCCGACATAATCGCGTCCCAGCAGGCACGCTTTAAGCTGCTCCTGCTCTTCCTTGCGTCCAGACAGCGATTCCTCGAACAGCCCGTTCAGGAAGCCGACATGGCCAATAGCGATCTTGAACCGTTTTACACCAGCCGCCTTCAAGGAAGCAATAGCGAGCGCCACAACCTCCGCATCCGCATCAGCCGAAGCATCGCCAACAAGCTCTACGCCCGTCTGGAAAAATTCAGCCTCACGGCCTGCTTCTTCTTCAATTGCACGGTACACATTCGCATGGTACGACAATCGCAGCGGGAATGGAGACTCCTTCAATAGCGAAGACACTACACGCGCAATAGGTGCTGTCATATCCGATCGCAGTACGAGCGTCGTTCCACGGTTATTAAGCAGCTTGAACAGCTTTTGATCAGAGGTAGAGCTTGCTACCCCTACAGTGTCGTAATATTCCATAGTTGGCGTAATGATTTGCTCATATCCCCAGCCCTGCATGCAGGCAAGAGCGGCATGCTCGATCCGGCGCAGCTTTGCAACAGCTTCCGGAAGATAATCTTTAACACCAATCGGTTTCTCAAATACTTTTGGTTTGGACATCTATTTTCACCCACAATTTACTTTAGTATGTTAACGCGTTGCCATATTAGCGATCTGCCAAAATAAAGAACCTAGTCGTTATGGTAACATGAAGCTTCTACTCCGTCAAGATTAGAGCTTTCCCGAATGAGGGACGTATCATAACTGCACAAATCCTGATCACCGCAAGGCATGCAACTTTCTTCATTTGCTGCTCGTCTCCATATTAAGGGAGCCAAGAATAAGGAGGACACGAACACTTGAAACCTGCTAGAAGTAAACTTGCGGTTTGGATATCCAGCATCATGATAGGTATGATTTTATTCGGCGCGATCATCGGTGTTATAGCTCTAAATAAGAGCTTGGATATCCTCAATATGTTTAGAAACTTCACTTTGACCATCCATAATGAATCTGATCATGAGCTTGTAAGCGTTCAAGCAGGCATACTTTCCAGCGATGAGAAAGGCAATATTATTGAAACGGATTCCAAACAATTGTACAACGATTCCATCCCCAGCGGGGCCAAGAAGAAAATCACTCCCGATCTAAGCTTAACTGGCGAAGGAGGCATTTATCTTACATATACGGATGTCACTGGCGTTACACGTACAACCTCCGTATGCTCCTATACAGAAACCTTGTCCGGCTCCTCAACGATTACGATTCATAATGAAACTGCCAAGGTAGAGGAGAAGTGCTACTAAGACGAAAAGTGCTTCTCTCAGCATCTCAACGTGAATAAAGCTGATGCTCATTATGGGCACCAGCTTCATTCGTGCAGCATTACCAGATTTAGCTGTGATCCTCTGAGCGGTTCCCATTACCAATTTCCTGAATCGGATTCCCGCCAACGAAGGCATGGGCTGGCACATCCTTGTAAACGACTGAGCCAGCGGCTACAACCGCATGATCGCCAATCGTAACGCCCGGCAAAATCGTCGTATTAGCGCCAATCATGACGTTCGCCCCTATTTTCACATCTCCAAGCCGGTATTCGCGAATTAAATATTCATGCGTAAGAATCGTCGTGTTGTATCCGATAATCGTATTATCCCCAACCTCAATCCGTTCCGGAAAAAAAACATCCACCATCACCATTAACGCGAAAGCGGTATGCTGACCTACCTTCATGCCGAGCACACGGCGATAGATCATATTTTTGACCGGCAAAATCGGACAATAACGGGCCAGCTGAATGAATATGAAATTACGAACCGCCTTAAAGCGGCTGACCGTGCGATAGACCTGCCAGAGCGCATTAGGTCCCTCTACCGGATAACGTTCGACATTACGCAATTTATCTCCGCTCCAATCCTGCGAAAGCATACAGCTCCCGCATATCATCAATGACATACTGGGCACCAGAATCTCTAAGCAGCTGTGCTCCCTTCATCGACCAGGCTACACCAACAGGCAAAGCGCCGGCCGCCTCAGCGGATAAAATATCGACCGAGCTGTCGCCCAGCATCAATGTCGTCGCCGGATCTGCACCAAGCGCAGCAATAGCCATGCTGACAGGCTCTGGATGAGGCTTCGGATTTGTGACGTCATCGATGGTCACGATCGTGTCGATATAGTCGCTCAAGCCGACATATTTCAAGCCTCGTTCTGTCGTCAGACGCATTTTCGTCGTTACAATCCCAATCTGGATGCCTTGTTCATGCAAATTTCTAATGACCTCTACAACATAGTCGAAAGGCTTAACATACTCATCATGCAGGCGAAGGTTTACTTCGCGATAAGCCGCTACCAGATGCGTAACATCCTCCAGCCCCGAAAACTGCTGCATTTGCATCGTCAAAGGCTGTCCCATGCTTGGAATAATATGCTCTCTGGAGAAATCCGCCGGAACGACGCCTTGCAGCGCATCCAGAAACGAGCGGATAATCAGTTCATTCGTATCGATAATGGTACCATCTAAATCAAACAGCATCGTTTTTATGTTGCCTAGCACATCTGTCTCCTCCTAAATCCGCTTTAATACTTCTCTATAAGCCTTACAAAAAGTCTTACAAAAACATAACGGCTACTGCCTTCAAGAAGGCAATAGCTCGTCTTATCTCCATTTAACTTCCGCCGTTATGCTTTTGGAACATCATCCGTTGCAATAGCCGCATGCTCCACCTTCGTGGAGACAATTGGATCGGAATAATGCTCTTTGGCAGCTCCTGTTTTGCGGCGAATAACGATAAACGCAATGGCGCCAACAATGAGCAGAAGCGCAAGCAGCTGTGAAATTCTCAGGTTGCCGTAAGCCGGGTCCAAGTAACCAGGCTGGAACAAAAACGTCATTGGCGACCAAAGAATGTCAACAAGGTTCACGAGCCAAGTAGGGCCATGGAAGGCCAGACTGTCCGTACGCACCATTTCAATGTAGAAACGGCCGAGGGAATACCAGATGAAATAGCTCGCCAGCAATTCACCCGCACGCAGGAAGCGCTGGCGGCGCAGCACGCAAAGTAGAATGATGCCTACAAGGCTCCACAGCGATTCATACAAAAAGGCCGGATGATGGAAGACGCCATTCACGTTCATTTGATTCACAATAAAATTGGGCAGGTGCAGCGTATCACGCAGGAAGCTTTCCTCTACGGGACCGCCATATGCCTCCTGATTCATAAAGTTGCCCCAACGGCCAATCATTTGACCAGCAAGCAGCCCTGGAACGCACACATCGGCGAGTCTCAAGAAGCTGTAGCCCTTATAACGGAAGTAGAAGAACCCGCATAGAAAGGCACCGATCAGAGCGCCATAAATGGCTATGCCGCCCTCCCAAATTTTGAACACATCGAGCGGGTTCGCCTTATAATCTTCCCATTTGAAGGCAACATAATAAATTCGAGCACAAATAACGGCAGAAGGAACGCCAAGCAGCAGCATATCCATAAAGAAATCCGGCTTAATACCAAAGCGTTTGCCCTCTTGTATCGCCAGCAGCAAGCCTACCAAAGCAGCTGTGCCGAGAATAATGCCGTACCAACGTACAGTTAGGGGACCCAGTGAAAAAGCAATCGGGTCAATTAGCGATGTAAGCATCTTTTATTAGCTCCTTTATATCAATCGTAATCATCCGCATCTTCAGCAATCGTTTCCGTCAGCTTATTAGTAAACTGCAGCGCCGCATTATAGCCCATCCGCTTCAACCTGAAGTTCATAGCCGCCACCTCAATAATAACCGCAAGGTTCCGACCCGGTCTTACAGGCACGGTTACAAGCGGTACATCGGTATCAATGATACGCGTCTTCTCTTCATCCAGCCCCAGACGGTCATATTGCTTATCCTGCTGCCAATTCTCGAGCTTTATGACTAACGTAATCCGCTTCTGTGTACGTACGGCACCCGCGCCGAACAGCGTCATTACATTAATAATGCCCAAGCCGCGAATCTCCAGCAAATGACGGATCAATTCCGGTGCTGTGCCGTGAAGCTGGCTGTCAGACGTTTGTCTAATCTCAACCGCATCATCGGCAACGAGGCGATGCCCGCGTTTTACAAGCTCAAGCGCAGTTTCGCTCTTGCCGATACCGCTGCCGCCAGTGATGAGCATGCCCACCCCATAAACGTCTACCAGAACACCATGAATGGTTGCGGTAGGCGCAAGCTTTTTCTCCAGAAAATCCGTAATCCGGCTCGTTAAAATCGTAGTCGCCACATGGCTGCCAAGCACAGGAATATTTGTTTTATTCGAATAAGCAATCAGCTCATCCGGCGGTTCTAGTCCACGGGTCAAAATAATACAAGGCGTGTCTGAATGGCACAGACGCTCCATACGCAGCCTGCGCTCCTCGGACGTCAGCGTGCTGAGAAACGTAATTTCCGTTTTCCCTAACAGCTGCACCCGCTCACTCGGAAAATAATCAAAGTATCCGGCCATTTCAAGCCCCGGACGATACAGGTCATCAACCGTAATCGCACGCTTCAGGCCTTCCTCACCCGATATGATTTCCAACGAAAAATGCTGCACTAATTCTGATACTTTCACTTTCTTAGGCATAGCATGGCCTCCTTATATCACAACAGCGTATGTAAGCTAATTACCAATGACTTCATCGTATAGGAAAAAAGCGCCGAAAGCAATGTCTTCCCGCTTTCTGGCGCTCAAATTGACGCTCAAATGAATGATAAGATTCACTTATTTATTCCCAGTGGAATAACAAAGAGCTGTTGGACGAATCCAACAGCTCTCTTATGAAATCTATAATGGCTTTAGCAATTAGTTTTCGAAAATGTTAAGCTCGGACTCAGTGTCGAACAGGTGAACTTTGTTCATGTCCAGAGCAAGTTTAACTGTCAGGCCATCACGCAGAGCGGAACGTCCGTCTACACGTGCGATAACTGTGTCTGTGCCAATACCGTTCAGGTACAGGTACATTTCGTGACCCAGGTTCTCTGCAACTTCGATCGAAGCGTTAACGATCGTGTTAGGCGAAGCTTCCAGGAATACTGGCTCTTCATGAAGATCTTCTGGACGAATACCCAAGATTACATCTTTGCCGATGTAGCCTTTGGAACGAAGTGTAGCAGCTTTGCCTTCAGGCACAACTACATCTACGCCAGTCGATTTGAAGCGAACAGTACCGCCTTGATCCGTCAATGCACCTTTAATGAAGTTCATGGAAGGAGCACCGATGAAGCCAGCAACGAAAATGTTAACTGGGTGGTTGTAAAGCACTTCTGGAGAAGCTGTTTGTTGAATAAAGCCATCTTTCATAACAACAATGCGATCACCCATCGTCATAGCTTCGATTTGGTCATGCGTTACATAGATTGTTGTTGTTTCAAGACGTTTAGTCAGCTTGGAAATTTCAGCACGCATTTGACCACGAAGCTTCGCATCCAAGTTGGAAAGCGGCTCATCCATCAAGAATACTTGCGGCTCACGAACGATCGCACGACCAAGAGCGACACGTTGACGTTGACCACCGGAAAGAGCTTTCGGTTTACGGTCAAGCAAATGCTCGATATCTAGAATTTTAGCAGCTTCACGAACGCGTTTGTCGATGTCTGCTTTTTTGAATTTACGAAGTTTCAAACCAAAAGCCATGTTTTGGTATACGTTCATATGCGGGTAAAGAGCGTAAGATTGGAATACCATTGCGATATCGCGATCTTTAGGAGCTACGTCATTAACAAGACGCTCGCCGATAAACAATTTACCTTCGGAAATTTCTTCAAGACCTGCAATCATACGAAGAGTTGTCGATTTACCACAACCGGATGGACCTACAAGCACTAGAAATTCTTTGTCCTTGATATCTAAGTTAACGTCAGTTACCGATGCTTTATCAGAACCCGGGTATTTTTTGTAAATGCCTTCTAAACGTACGCCTGCCATGTGAATTTCCCCCTAAAAGAAATTTTCTTATAGGACTATCTTATCCCACATGCAGTCAGATGACTATGCACAAACTTTACAAAAAAACTAATGTCTTTTCGTAACTTTGTACAATAGCAATATAATTTTGACTAAGACGGCATCACGAAACTGTCGTACATCCAGCCCCGTCTCCTGTTTTAGCTTGTCCAAACGGTATAATAACGTATTGCGGTGGATATAAAGCTTCTTCGCGGTTTCGCTTACATTACAGTCCAGTGAGAAGAAGGTTTCGAGTGTAGCGAGCATTTCTGCCTCTACGAAAAGCTCCGTACGTTTTAGCGATTGCTCCAAATACCGGGCCCGCTGGCTCTCCGGTATACTATTCAGCAGGCGCTCCAGCTGCAAATTCCATGGAAAATGAATATTGCTCCCAACATGGAATTTCCGCCCCAAATTAATCGTTTCGCGCAGCGCAGCCGTCGTCTCTACGATACCCTTCGCCGGTCTGATCGGATGGGACACCGCCAGATGGCATTCGCCAATCCACTCGCTGGCAAGCATCTCATGCAGCCCCAGACAGATGGAAGCCAGATTATCCTCCACCGACTCTTCATCATCGTCATCAAACACCTCTGAATCCGCTTCCTTAAGCAGTGATACCGGACCCCAGATAAGCCATTCCTGCTCCCGAAGCGGTATTAATAATATTTCCTCGGCGAGAAAGGAACGCAGCAGCTTCTCCAGCTCCACGTAAGCCGCTTGCTTGGTATTTGAATATTCCGTTACTAATAAAAAAGGAATCATATCCGCGAACAGCTTGCCACCCGCGGTCAAATGGTCCGGCATCGATTGCCCCGGCTCGCCTGATTCGAACTGCTCCTGAATCCACTCGCCGATGCTGCGAGCTGTTTTCTCGCTTTCTGTCAGCTTGCCAGCCGCTTTATCTTGTGCTGGCCTCGTTTCATTCCAGCGCAGCATTAGGCTCAATAAATCCAGCGTACTCGCCTCAAAGCGGCTGCCCTCTATTTCCAAAACCTCTATTTCATGCTCCTCTACTCTGACGGCCACCCACATTTTATCCTCGCGTTGGACGCGTTGTCCTTCCAAAGCTAAGCTGCGCCCATGCTCCTCCGCCTGCAGATAGTGATTTTTCTCTGCTATATCATTCCATTCGGACAATTGCATTTTTACTAGACGAACTGGACAGTCCAAAATGCGCTCCAGCGGTTTCAACCATTCTGTCGTGCTCATTTTCTGCTATCTCCTATCGCAAGCCTCACGAATGAACGCTTTTTCTCGTCATTGTAACATATTGGTGGAGGGAATTCAGCCCATGACCAGCAAAAGGATGATCGACAGCATGGAGAACAACGCCGCGATTAAATATAGAAAAGATACGGTTTGCACCTGGTTCAATCCCCATTTCATCAGCGCATGATGCGTATGCAGCTTGTCCGCATGGTGCAGTCCTTTGCCACGAGCGAGCCGCCGCAGCATGACGATGGAAGTATCCATAATAGGCAAACCCAGCGCCAGTAACGGAACAAGCACTGTAATGAAGGTTGCTTTCTTAAAAGCCCCGTCTACTGCTACAACGGCGAGCGTATATCCGAGGAATGTAGCTCCCGCATCTCCCATAAAAATCCTTGCCGGATAAAAATTAAACAGCAGAAAGCCCAGGCATGCCCCGCCTACAATGGCCGCTAAAATCGCCGTTTCAGCTTGTCCTTTGACCAAGGCAGTAATAAACAGCGTTATCGCCGATAACACGCATACGCCAGACGCCAGCCCATCAACCCCATCCATGAAATTAATCATGTTGATTAGAGCGAATATCCAAATTGACGTCCCAAGCCAAGCTACCCAATGCGGGAGAAAAAAGAACATCCCGGAAGCAGGGTTCGTCACCCCTGCGATTTGAATATGGAACCACAGCGGCAGCGTGGACACCACACCATAAACAAGTACTCTGGGCCAGACAGGAAAATCCCTTCCCTCCGCTTTAGCTTTATCATCTAATAAACCGATGGTGACAAGCACCGCGCCCCCAGCCGCAATCGTCCAGCTTAATGACGTCATCCCCTGAAAAGCAATAATCGTAACCGTACACGCCACATAAATCGCTATGCCACCGAGCAAGGGAATCGGCTGCCGATGAATTTTTCGCGCATTCGGCCGATCCATAATACCATATTGCAAGGCGAGCCTTCTCACAATCGGAACCATTACACTTACAATCGCCAAACTTATAAAAGCCGCCAACCCATATATCATCTTAGACGGACCCCTTTGCATCGCTAATCAGCTTGTTTCCGCCTATTGTTCCCTAATGAGCAAAAAATCATGAACCGTTTTCGTAAATGTCATTGACGCCGAAAAGATTGGAATGTTAAGATTAAACAAAGTTATCTTATCGGAATAAATATGTATACAATAGAGGAGCGATTTTCATGTCAACGATTGTCATCATTTCGGGCAGCCCGAATCCTGGTTCCCGTCTAACCGGCATTACCCAATATATCGAACAGCAGCTTAATAGCCAAAATGTAACGGTCAGCCATATTACAGTCGCTTCGCTGCCAGCGGAAGATCTGATTAACGCCCGTTTCGACAGCC
The DNA here is from genome assembly GCF_059383755.1 of Paenibacillus sp. JT22N15. Lineage (NCBI taxonomy): Bacteria > Bacillati > Bacillota > Bacilli > Caryophanales > Paenibacillaceae > Paenibacillus > Paenibacillus sp. JT22N15. Next base: position 122,555 of record NZ_JBXENV010000018.1, read on the forward strand.
CTGCCATTAAAGAAGCTACGGCCTTAGTAGAAGGTGCTGGCGCCGTCATTATCGCAAGTCCAGTCTATAAAGCCTCATTCACTGGTGTTCTTAAAACCTTCCTCGATCTATTGCCGCAAAAGGGCTTGGAAGGGAAAATCATTACGCCATTTTTCATCGGCGGTTCACTGGCCCATCTGCTATCCATTGATTACTCCCTGAAGCCTGTTCTTGCATCCATGGGTGCCAAGCATTTTGCCAGCGGTGTCTATGCGGTAGACTCTCAAATCGCTCGTGTGCAATTGGATGATAGAGCAGCCGGGTTTGAGCTAAATGACGAATTAAAGCTCCGTCTTGACGCTTCCCTAATTGAAATACAGGCCGAATTAAAGCTTCGCTCCTAATAAAATTCGCACAAAAAAGGCTAGGTCATGGTGATTACACCAATACCTAGCCTTTTATTCTCATATAAACAAAAAAAATTCACAGATTATTTTCTGTAAATTAGCTTTTAAAAAATGGTGAGTCATGTAGGATTCGAACCTACGACACCCTGATTAAAAGTCAGGTGCTCTACCAGCTGAGCTAATGACTCTCGATGTGAAAGAAATGGTGGAGGGCGATGGATTCGAACCACCGAACCCGAAGGAACAGATTTACAGTCTGCCGCGTTTAGCCACTTCGCTAGCCCTCCATAAAAATGGTGGCTCGGGACGGAATCGAACCGCCGACACGAGGATTTTCAGTCCTCTGCTCTACCGACTGAGCTACCGAGCCGTATAACGAAAAGAAAATGGCGGAGCTGACGAGATTCGAACTCGCGGTCTCCTGCGTGACAGGCAGGCATGTTAGGCCTCTACACCACAGCTCCATAAATTATTGCTTAAAAATTGGTTGCGGGGGCAGGATTTGAACCTGCGGCCTTCGGGTTATGAGCCCGACGAGCTACCGGGCTGCTCCACCCCGCGTCATTGTAAAACATATATGGTGGAGGCTGAGGGGATCGAACCCCCGACCCTCTGCTTGTAAGGCAGATGCTCTCCCAGCTGAGCTAAGCCTCCGAAAATATGGTAGCGGCGAAGGGGATCGAACCCCCGACCTCACGGGTATGAACCGTACGCTCTAGCCAGCTGAGCTACACCGCCACATTTTCCCGATAACTTACATTGCAGACCTCGGGATGTACTGCAATATCAACGTGAATTGCACGCTGAAAACTGGATGCGAAAGACAAAGTCTGAAACTTTAGCGTGTTGTTAGGATAAGCCCTCGACCGATTAGTATTCGTCAGCTGCACGCATTGCTGCGCTTCCACCCCGAA
>NZ_JBXENV010000019.1:0-109916 GCF_059383755.1 Paenibacillus sp. JT22N15
ACCCCTTGAAGACGACGAGGTTGATAGGTTCGGGGTGGAAGCGCAGCAATGCGTGCAGCTGACGAATACTAATCGGTCGAGGGCTTATCCTAAACAACACGCTAAAGTTTCTTGACTTTGTCTTTCGCATCCAGTTTTCAGGGTAGCAATACTTTGATGATCGTTGGATCTTTTCGAAGCTGATTCGAGAAGGGATTCAATGAAAAATACCTGTTTGGTGGCGATGGCGGAGGGGAACCACGCGTTCCCATCCCGAACACGACCGTTAAGCCCTCCAGCGCCGATGGTACTTGGACCGCAGGGTCCTGGGAGAGTAGGACGTCGCCAAGCACGAGAAGCCTGCCGCAGTTTGCGGCAGGTTTTTTGTTTCAATTTTAATTTATAACCACTGAATTAAAGGGTAAATATGCATTTAAAGAAGCTGTTCCTCCACTAATGACTGAGGAACAGCTTCTTTTTCATAATCATAGATATTTGCGTTATAGGATAGCCAGTTAACGATGGTAGTACGAGGCTTCGTATTTTCCAAGGCGGAGAATGCCTTCTTTTTTTTGTTTGCGAAAAGCGACGGACAAAAGGAGGCGCGGAACGATGAGCCACAAATGCCAACAGATGATGCTGATCATAAGCGATTCCGAAATCCAAGGATATAAGATGCCAGTGCCACAAAGCCCTATCCAGAACAACTGGCGGTGTACGCGGCGGAAAAGCTGAAGCTTAATATCGTTTGCAGGCTTAAAGCCGAACCAAGGTGGCGTAATACCCCATACCCAGCGGCGATCAGCTGCCTCTTCTACTCGGATAAAGGTCAGCAGCAATATAATCAGGTGAATGACTTGAATGACAGCAAAGCCGAACAACCAGCTGAAAAGTCCATCTCTACCATATATAAGCAGCTGAAAAGCGACGAATATAACGGCAATAAGGATATGGCTTTGGACAAGCTCAGGCCTAATGATTTTACGTTTAACGAGCTGGTATTGATAAATCGTTGCAGCTTGCTGCTCAGATAATGATTGACGCATCTTTCTAACATCCCTTCCATAACGTTCAAGCCTATCCTATATATATCGGTTAATTAGAGCTTTCCCGCGATAGCACACGGCTAATTTTGTATTCACCATCTGGGCTCTGGCGGCATACGATATATAAATATTTGAAATGGGCTATGAAACAAGTTTAAAAAGCTAGAATATATGCCATAATAGTAGCTATAGAGTTGGGATGAAAGGCGGGATTCAAATGCTTGAAAATCATCAGCTTCATTGTATTATATGCGGCGAACATAAAGCCGAGGGTGAAGGAATTCGCATCGTTACTGAATTTATATGCCAATCATGCGAAATAGAAATGGTGCAGACCGACGTTAAAGATGCTAAATATCCATTCTTTATCCATCAGATGAAGCAAATCTTCATTGAAAAAAATGCTTGAGCGAACTCTACCTATAGAATTCGCTCTTTTTTTCATGAAATATATGAATGTATAAGTTTTCATTAGCTTATATTCCACCAGCGAAACGGTAGCTTTGCTGCCAGAGGACGGCAACAGCCGTTTAAGCTTGTTCAAATCCACTAAAATAGATTTAAGTTTATAGCGAAAGGAACGGCTCTCTTTGATGCAACATATACATGCTCCGCTATATGAAATGCTGCTTAAACATACAGCTTCGCAGCCGGTTAGCTTTCACGTACCCGGGCATCGCTACGGCCAGGCATTTGGGCCAGATAAGCCCGAACGGGAAGGTGAAGGGCAGGAGTCCGATTTTATAAAAGCAATGAAAGAGACTTTTACAGCGATTATGAGGCTGGATGTGACAGAACTGTCCGCTACAGATGATTTGCATCATCCAGAGGGGGCCATTGCCGAAGCGCAAGACTTGGCAGCTCGCTGCTTTGGCGCGGAGGAAAGCTTTTTTCTCGTGGGAGGAAGCACTTCTGGCAATCTAGCTATGCTGCTGGCTGTATGTGAGCCTGGCGATTATATTCTCGTACAGCGCAACGTCCATAAGTCGGTCATTAATGGTTTGAAGCTCGCGGGTGCAAGGGCCGTATTTATAATGCCGCAAATAGATGAGCCTACCGGAATTGCAACGCAGCCTTCTCTAGCGCAGGTAAAGATGATGATGGACTTATACCCACAGGCGAAAGCTGTATTTCTCAATAATCCGAATTATTATGGGATGAGCATGAACCTACAACCTTATGCTGAAGCGATTCATCAGTGCGGCATGCTGCTGCTTGTGGATGAAGCACACGGTGCCCATTATGGCTTGCATCCCAAGCTACCTGGCTCAGCGATAGCGGCTGGAGCAGATGCCGTTGTGCAGTCCACTCATAAAACACTCACTGCGCTTACAATGGGAGCGATGCTTCATGTGCAGGGTGAGTTTCTTAACCGAACCGCCATTAGAGAAGCTTTAGCGACGATTCAAAGCTCGAGTCCGTCTTTTCCAATTATGGCCTCGCTCGATATTTCCCGTGCAATGATAGAGGCGTCGGGCGCTGACTGGTTTGATGATGCATTAGCTGTTGCTGCATATTTGCATAAAGGAATAGAAGAGTGCTGTGCGGCAATTGAGATATTGAAGCAAAGCGATGATAGGCTAGCCGCAATGCCCGCTTACAATCAATTAGATCCATTGCGAATTGTATTATGGGATCGAACGGGGGCATTAAGCGGTTTTGAAATATTGAAGCTGCTGGAACAGCAGGGCTGCTGGGCAGAAATGGCGGATATGCGCCATGTCGTGCTTTTGCTGGGGATTGGCATTCAGTTTGAGGATGCCGATCGTCTCATGCAAGCTTGTCAGGCAGTGGAGATGATTATCGCATCTAAAGGACGGGTAATAGCTGAACAACCGCTTGCAAGAGCTGGGAACCTACTGTTCTTACCAGAATCGGTAGAACCAATTGCTTTTTCGCGAGTGAGTAAAGGGACTATGGTAAGAGTGAAGCTGGAAGATGCGATAAATTGCAGGGCAGCAGAGATGATCGTCCCATATCCGCCGGGCATTCCTATTGTATATCCGGGCGAACTGCTTACTGCGGAAATGCTGGGCTATATTAAAGAGCTTGCTAGCAGTGGAGCGAAGTTCCAAGGTGCGGTAGATCCAGCCATGCAATCCATTGCAATCGTGGAATAAATGTGATTAGACGGCAAAAGCTCGTATACAAGGGAAAGTCGCTTTGTTAAAATGGAAGTAAGCATTACGCTGAAAATTCAGTTTCATAGATTAGGAGTTACGAACCGTTGAATAAGGGTATTTTTATTACAATAGAAGGCGGCGAAGGGGCGGGGAAAACTACACTGATCGAGCAGCTTGCGCATACGATGAAGCAGCAGGGCAAAGCAGTGTTGACCACTCGAGAGCCGGGAGGCATCCCTATTGCGGAGAAAATCCGGTCAGTCATTTTGGATCGGAATCATACCGCAATGGATGCTAGGACAGAAGCACTCTTGTATGCGGCTTCAAGACGACAGCATCTTGTAGAGAAGGTCATGCCGGCACTTACAGCAGGCAAGCTTGTCATTTGCGACCGTTTCGTGGATAGCAGCCTAGCCTATCAGGGACATGCGCGTGGACTTGGCATGGAAGAGGTATGGTCGATTAATCAGTTTGCGATTGAAGGGGCGATGCCGCAGCTCACAATCTACATGGATGTGACGCCAGAGGTAGGTCTTGCCCGTATTGGACAATCGGATGATCGTGAGATTAATCGGCTTGATTTGGAGGAAATCGCTTTTCACGAGCGAGTCAGGGAAGGTTATTTTATATTGCTGGAGAAGTTCCCTGAGCGAATAGTCCGAGTTGATGCAAATCAGGAGCTGGATATGGTGCTGAAAGATGTTTTGGCCGCAATAGAGGGCAAACTCTAGCGTTTTTGAACTAAAGCAACGTTAGAGCTTACGTTTAAATGATAACGAATAATGGGAGGAATCAGGATGAAATTAGTCATTGCGATTATTCAGGATAAGGATAGCAACCGTTTGTCGAATGCGCTTGTGACAGAAGGATTTCGGGCAACGAAGCTGGCAAGTACGGGCGGTTTTCTGCGCGCAGGCAATACAACTTTTATGATTGGTATTGAAGATGAGCGTGTGCACGAAGTGCTTCAAGTGATCAAAACCAACTGCAAAGTGCGCGATCAATTAGTTACGCCTGTATCGCCAATCGGCGGCTCAACGGATTCTTATATTCCTTTCCCGGTAGAAGTACAAGTGGGTGGCGCTGCCGTATTCGTCGTTCCGGTAGAACGCTTTGAACATTTCTGATTGGACGTGATAACGGATGAAAATTGATCCAGGGTTTCGTCCGCTTGGGGCGAATCGCGCGAGTAACGACCTAGCTTCCAAGCAGCCGCAGATGAAGAGCTTCGGCGATGTTATGGTTCAGCAGGAAGCACAGCGGACACAAGAGCAATTGCAGCAGAAGCTGCAGGACATTCATAGACAGGGTGACCATTTATCCAGAGTAATGACGGTGCGGGAATTAAAGCTTTACCGCCAGATGGTCAAGAAGTTTCTGGAGGATACCGTTAGGCGCGGCATCGGGCTTAAAGAGCTTAGAGGGTTTGACCGCAGAGGCCGTACGAAGCGCTATAAGCTGCTTGACGAGATTGATGCAGAGCTCGTTAATATGGCGGAGGAGCTGCTGGAGACCGAAGAAGGGCGTATTGAATTGCTAGCCCGGATCGGTGAAGTGCGTGGCATGCTGATTAATTTATTGTTTTAGATTGGAAAGGTTACGATCGAGGAAGGAATTTTTGAGCTTATGAGCATGGAGCAGCTAACCGGTCAATGGAAAGCGAAGCGTATTTTACAGCATGCGCTGCAAAGCGGTAAAGTATCGCATGCTTATTTATTTTATGGACCGAAGGGCAGTGGCAGAATGGCGATGGCGGAAGCTTTCGCTAAAGCCTTATTCTGTACGAGCGGTGGCGATGATGCCTGCGGGCACTGCCTGGAGTGCCGCAAGTTTGATAATAACAATCAGCAGGATATGATTCGGATCGCTCCGGAAGGGCAGTCGATCAAGATTGATCAAATTCGCGAGCTGCAGCGGGAGCTTGGGCTGCGGGGCAGCGGGGCGAAACGCAAAGTATACATGATTGAGCGAGTAGAAACGATGACACTTCAAGCGGCGAACAGCCTATTAAAATTTTTGGAGGAGCCGCTATCCCCTGTTGTAGCGATATTGATAACCGATAATGGACAAGCTGTGCTGCCGACCATTCGCTCGCGCACCCAGTGGGTGCCGTTCCTCCCGATGTCTTCCGATGAGATGCTTCAAACGTTAACAAATGAAGGACTGCCCTCTATTCTTGCTCGCGCAGCCGTACAGCTGAGCTCGGGATTGGACGGCGCTAGGGAAATCATCCAGCAGAATCAGTTTGCAGAAATCCGAAACGTAGTGATACAATTAGGGAAGGACAGTCTGACCCGATTCACCGCGGCAATGATTACCGTCCAGCAGCAGTTCATTAAGAAGGATATTGGTGAAGATCCGCAACTGCTGTTATCTCTTTTTGTATTATGGTTTAAGGACATGATTAAATTTCAGGCCGGAAGGCAAGAAGATATTGTATATATAGATCAGTTGGAATGGATAAGCAAGCATGCATTCAGCCGGCCAGTGGAAGGCTGGGTCACTTGCATGGAGCATACACTCGAAGCAAGCAAGCGTATTAGGTCGAATGTATCTGCTCAACTCGCTTTAGAGCAATTAATGGTAAACTTACAGGAGGGCTAAATCCTTGTATAATGTCGTGGGTGTCCGCTTTAAGAAGGCGGGTAAGATTTATTACTTTGATCCAGCCCTGCATCCCGTTGACAAGGACCAGCATGTCATTGTTGAGACGGCCAGGGGGATCGAGTATGGCAAAGTAGTGGTTGGACAGAAGCAAGTCGGTGAATCGGATGTTGTCCTTCCGTTAAAGCGCGTTATACGAATTGCCAGCGACGTGGATGCGAAGGTTGTAGAAGAGAATCGTTCTGCTGCTCAAGCTGCATTCTCAACCTGTTCAGACAAAATAAAAGACCATCAGCTGAAGATGAAGCTGGTTGACGTCGAATTCACGTTCGACCGCAACAAGATTATTTTTTATTTTACAGCTGAAGGTCGGGTAGATTTTCGCGAGCTTGTGAAAGACTTGGCAAGCGTGTTCCGTACTCGGATTGAGCTTCGGCAAATCGGGGTTCGTGACGAGGCGAAGATGCTTGGCGGCATCGGACCATGTGGACGGATATTATGCTGCTCTTCGTGGCTGGGCGATTTTGAGCCGGTATCGATCAAGATGGCGAAGGACCAGAATTTGTCGCTCAATCCGACTAAGATTTCTGGTTTATGCGGCCGTTTGATGTGCTGCTTGAAATACGAGCATGACAATTATGAAAGCTCAAGAGAAGAGCTTCCAGCGATTGGCAAGATCGTTATCACTTCACTTGGTGAAGGCAAGGTAACGGGAATCAATGTTGGTTCCAAGACCGTGTACGTACACTTGTTTGAAGTTTCGGGGAAACCGAAGGAACTTCCGTTAGACGATGTCATTTTGAAATGACAGTATTAAGAACAATTCATAGCATGTCCAAACGACCAAGCGCAATGCTTACAGCTAAGGTGCAAGACGATGCTTGAAGCTCTGGGGTGGGAACTTGGAGAAAAAAGAGATTTTTGTTCAAATGGATCAGCTTGATACCCAAATGGGCGAGTTTCATCGTCAAGTTGGGGATCTGAAGCTGCGGGTGAAGGAACTGCTTGAAGAGAATAAGCGGTTAAGCATGGAAAACCATCAGCTGCGCAAAATTTTGAAGCGGATACCGCAACAAGTGGAGGAACCTTTGTCAGTTAAGACAGCAGGGGCTTCAAAATCAAATGCGGGCAAGACGATGGGGACAAGCACAAAGGTAGAGCAGCAGACAGAAACAGCCGATTTGTTCACTTCTGCCGAAGATGCAGCTGCATATTCAGTAGGAGAAGGGCATGATAATTTGGCGAGACTTTACCATGAAGGCTTCCATATTTGCAATGTCTATTATGGGCATTTGCGGACAGAAGGCGATTGTCTCTTCTGCTTATCCTTCTTAAATAAATAATGCAATCGGTCAACACTATGCCGTCCTTGCTAAGAGGACGGTATCTTTATGTCAAGGGAGCAGTGGGAAAGTCGTGGACGAGCAGATCAAGCTGGAAATCAATGAACGTTTGGACGATTTAATGATGGATACCGGACTGCGAATTATTCAGAGCAGGGAAGTGTTCAGCTTTTCGACGGATGCGGTGCTGCTTTCCAACTTCGCAAGCATTCCGAAAAAAGGAAAGGTCATTGACCTTTGCACAGGGAATGGCGTAATACCGCTGCTATTGACAGGGCGGACGAAAGCACAAATTGATGCAGTGGAGATTCAGCCAAGACTTGCGGATATGGCAAGGCGGAGTGTAAAGCTGAATGGGCTGGAGCAGCAAATTAATATCGTGGAAGCTGATTTGCGAAATTTTGCAGCGAATAAAGCGATTTATGGAACGTATGATGCGGTAACCGTCAACCCGCCTTATATGTCGGCTGAAGCAGGAGACTCTAATGAAAATGAGCATTATGCGATCGCCAGGCATGAGGTACACGGAACCTTGCAGGATATTGTCGAAGCTTGCTCAAGGCTGGTGCGACCAGCTGGGAAAGTAGCCATGGTGCATCGGCCATCACGCTTTGTAGAAATAATTGAGACGATGCGCAAGTACAAGCTGGAGCCAAAGCGGGTACAGTTCATTCATCCGAATAAAAATGGCGAAGCCAATATGGTGCTTATTGAGGCTATGCGTGATGGCAGACCGGAACTGAGGCTGCTGCCGCCAATTATGGTATATGATACTTAGCCTAGTGGAATGCTAGAAGGAGGGCTCAACAATGTTTGTGCAAAAAAGCTTTAGCGGGCCGCAGCAACACGGTGCCGGGACGTTATATTTAGTCGGAACGCCAATTGGCAACTTAGAGGATATGACCTTTCGCGCGATTCGTACGTTGAAAGAAGTGGATCTTATAGCTGCCGAGGATACGAGACAAACACGTAAGCTTCTTTCCCATTTTGAAATTGCGACACGGCTTGTGAGCTATCACGAACATAATAAACAAGCGAGTGGCAGCGAGCTTATTCGATTGCTGCAAGAGGGGCAATCGATTGCCCTTGTAAGCGATGCAGGGCTGCCTGCTGTATCCGATCCCGGTGCAGATTTGGTTGCCGAAGCGGTGGAGCAGGGTATTTTTGTCGTTCCGATACCTGGTGCGAATGCGGCATTGTCGGCTTTAATTGTATCAGGCTTGCCAACGGAGCGTTTTATGTTCGCCGGATTTCCGCCGCGAGACAAAAAGTCACTTGCGAAATGGCTGCTTCAGCTTCAAGCACAGGAAGGCACCTTGATGCTGTATGAGTCGCCACATCGCTTGCGGAAGACGCTGGATGCCATACTGGAGCATCTCGGAGACCGTCGTATCGCGATGGTGCGGGAACTGACGAAGCGTTTTGAAGAAATGGCGCGTGGTACAGTAACGGAATGTATCACTTGGATTGAGGAAAATCCGCCATTGGGAGAGTATTGCCTTATAATAGAAGGAAGCAGCTCAGATGAGAATACGGGGGAGCTTGCTGCCGCTTGGTGGGCGGAGCTGAGCATGGAAGAGCATGTACAGCATTACGAAGCAGAGCTTGGACGTAAGGACGCGATAAAAAAGGCAGCTACAGATCGTGGTCTATCAAAGCGTGATGTTTATAATGAAGTAAACCGCTAGAAAAACAAAAAATAGAGAAAAAAAAGACCTTCCTGGCCGGGTTCTAGCACAGGAAGGCAATAAGGAGTATTAAAAGGTTAGAATTAACTAGTTGAATAAGGTTATTATAACCTATTTTTTTTATTTTGTCACAGGTGAAGGCATTTCTGATAGGCAAATGTGACAAACAATTTTTCCTTTGAAGTAAGATACGTTCTCAGCGTTACCACAGAAGATACAAGCTGGCTCGTATTTCTTCAACATAATGCGCTCGCCGTCTACATAAATCTCTAGTGCATCTTTCTCTCCGATACCAAGCGTACGGCGAAGCTCGATTGGAATAACAACGCGACCTAATTCATCAACCTTACGGACAATACCTGTGGACTTCATCATAATAATTTGTTTCCCCTCTCATCAAAAAGTGTATTCGTCACTTTTCGACATAGTTTCTCTTTTTATGTCTACTATAATACCAACGTTTCCCATAATAGTCAACTGAAATTATTGAAGAAAATTGCAGCTACTAAGGGAGTTTGACTATATAGTAAGGTCATATTACTCTTACTATAGAATACAACAGCTTCGACATTTTGGAAACTGTTTTGCGACATTCTTCGACATATTTTTTGCTTTTTTATGTCGAACCAGAGAACAAAAGGAGTTGATTTGTTGAATGAACCGACAGCTATCGGAAGAGAAAGTTTTTAAGGACCCCGTTCATAAATATATTTATGTTCAGGATCAGACGATATGGGATCTAATCAATACGAAGGAGTTTCAAAGATTACGGCGTATTCGGCAGCTCGGAACGTCTTATCTTACTTTTCATGGCGCTGAGCATAGCCGATTCTCCCATTCTCTTGGCGTGTATGAAATTACTAGAAAGATTATTTCCCAATTCGAACGCAATGGTTTTCCCGGCTGGCCGCAGGAGGAGCGGCTATTGGCGCTTTGCGCTGCACTGCTGCATGACGTTGGTCATGGGCCATTTTCCCATTCGCTGGAACAAGTATTCGATACGCATCACGAGCAGTGGACCTGCAGCATTTTGCTTGAGGACACCGAGGTCAATCGTATACTACGAAATGTAGCAGACGACTTTCCTGAACATGTCACTGCTGTTATTAATAAGACATATCCGAATCCAATTGTTAGCGGCTTGATTTCCAGTCAGCTTGATGCGGACCGAATGGACTATTTATTGAGGGATGCTTATTTCACAGGGGTCAATTATGGCAACTTTGATCTGGAGCGTATTCTGCGTGTGCTCCGTCCTATTAATGGAAGGATTGTTGTTAAAGAAAGCGGCATGCACGCCGTAGAGCATTATTTGATGTCCCGCTATCAAATGTATTGGCAAATTTATTTCCATCCGGTTACGAGAAGCTCGGAAATCATCCTTAGACAAATATTTCGCAGAGCGAAGGAGCTTTATGAGGGTGGGTACACATTTGGTTGGATGCCGGAGCCGCTGAAACGGCTGCTTGACGGGACAATTGGGGTTAAACAATATTTGAAGCTGGATGAGGCGTATTTGCAGACAGCCTTTATAGAATGGAGCGACGAAGGCGATGAACTGCTGGCGGAGCTATGTGATCGTTTTTTGACGCGTCGCCTCTATAAATACATCATGTTGGATAAACCGGATATTGGCCTCTTTAATGAAGTAAGACAACAATTTGCAGCGATCGGGTTGAACCCGGATTACCATATGGAAATTGATTTTCCATTTGATCAACCGTATGATGTGTATCAGCCTGATACGAAAAAAGGCGGAAAAGAAGAAAAGACGCCGATTTTGTTAATGGATAGCTACGAGGCTGTCAGTGAAATTTCCACGAAATCTGACATCATTCGTTCCATTACTGGACTTCATCAGGGCCAGTCCCATTTGTATTATCCGGAAGAGAAGCTGCGCGCTGCCGCTGATCAATTAAGCGATAAAGTACGAATGTTATTTAAAATATAGGAAAGTATATGATTTTGCCATACTTTCTCTATATTTCTCGGACTGAAACGCGCCGCCAAAGGACGGCTTTCGACCGTTTCACCATAGACTATAATATAGAAGGAGCTTGCTCAATTATGATTTCTTTATTCGACACACACACCCATTTGGACTCCCCGCATTTTGACGAAGACCGCGAAGCTGTTATCGAAAGAGCGCGTGCGGCAGGGGTGGATTTAATGGTTAATATTGGATTCAATCGGGAAACGATTCCAACAACACTTGCGCTGGCAGAAAAATATGATTTTATATATGCAGCAGTTGGCTGGCACCCCGTTGACAGCATCGATATGCTGCCGGAGGATCTGGGATGGATTGAAGAGCTTTGCTCTCATCCTAAAGTGGTAGCCATTGGCGAAATCGGACTGGATTACCATTGGGATACGTCCCCAAAAGACGTCCAGCATCGCGTATTTCGCGAGCAAATTCGCTTAGCCAAGAAGTTGAAAAAACCAATTATTATTCATAATCGCGATGCCCATGAGGATATTGTCAAGCTGCTGAAGGAGGAAAATGCTTCTGAGGTTGGCGGCATTATGCATTGCTTTTCCGGCAGTCCAGAAACGGCTCAAAAATGCCTCGATATGAACTTCTATATATCGTTCGGGGGACCGCTTACATTCAAAAATGCAAGGGTGCCAAAAGAGGTGCTTGCGATGGTTCCGAGTGACCGAATTTTGATCGAAACGGATGCCCCATATTTGACCCCTCATCCATTCCGAGGGAAACGAAATGAGACGTCTTATGTGTCGCTCGTTGCGGAAGCCGCAGCAGAAATATTAGGAAAATCGGTGGCCGAAATCGCCAATTTAACGACCGAAAACGGTAAAAAATGTTTCGGAATTGTGTAAAAACGGCTATAAAAACGAGAATAAGTGACCTTTACGGCGATAAAACTAATTTTTCATGCTGAAATAGACTCTCTTTTCCGTAAATATCCTAAAATTTCGCTTAAATCGGTTTTTATCTGATCTTTACAATTAGGCTCCGATGAAGGTATGATTCATTTCAGAGCTTTAAATTTTTGTATTGGATTTCCAGTTTGCGCTTAATCTTCGAACTTTGGAGAGCGGGGGAACCATGCACGATGCTGTGAGGAATTTGCGGATCACATTGCACGCGCACCTGAATTTCTTCTAGGGGTGAATTTGGCGGGGATTGCCATGAGCATTCTTCCGACGATAGGGCAGCTCTCTTGCCCGAACCCGACAGCTAACCTCGTAAGCGTTTATAGAGAGTGATCAACCTCGTGCATCCACCATTCCTGAATAGTCTATTTTGACGTTCCCGGGAAGCCACGAAACAGATCCTCTGTCGACGGGCTTTCTTTTTATTTTTGAATATTGGGTAAACCGTCGTCATAGGGTAAATCTAGGAGGTTGCAGAGGAAATATACTGGAGCGTGCTAGAAGCACGCCAATATACTATAGTCGCGTCAATGGTATCATGCGTAATTCGACGGCGGGGCTATGAAGGAGGACCGATGAAGTGGGCATTATTCAAGCAAGTGAGACCCATGGGAAACGATCATCCAGCATGTCTTTCGCATTGCGATGGAAGCGTGAAAACTTGCGTTTGATTCTTTTGAGTACTACGATCTCAATCGCTATGACTTTCATGTTTTTGGTGTTGTTGTACGGATCGGCTGACAAAAGCGTATCCGTAGTAGTGAATGGACAAGAAACCGTTGTTTCAACGAAACAATGGGTCCTGCAACGCCTACTGGATGAACAAGCTATTACAATTGGCCCGCATGACGAGGTATCTGTACCTCTGAATACGGCAGTAAAGGATGGGGACCGCTTTGAAATTAAGCATGCGGTACCGCTACTTGTAAAAGCTGATGGCAAAACATCAACGGTGTACACGACAGAGAAAACCGTGCAGGCAGCGATAAAGAAATTAAATATTCCTGTTGAAGATGATGATAAAGTATTACCTTCGCTTGGCTCGGGCGTCAGCGCGGATATGACCGTAACAGTCATTCGCGTCGATACGAAGCTAGGCAAGTCGTCCAGCACAACACCGTTCACCATTGTGAAGAAGGAAGATCCGAACCTGGAAGTAGGCAAGGAGAAGGTTGTGCAGACGGGCAAAGAAGGCGTCGTAACGATCAAAATTGAGAAGCAGTTTGAAGATGGCGTACTTGTCTCCAAGAAAGTGGTAGACAAGGTAGTCGAAACGGTTGCGGTCAATCAGGTCGTTGCAGTCGGTACGAAAAAGCCGGAGCCTAAAGTTACTGTGCTGTCGACAGCGACAACCAGCAACAATGTAACGGTAGACGGCACAACGCTCACATCCAAAAAAGTGCTCAGCAACGTCACATTGACGGCCTATTCAGCTGGCTTAGCATCAACGGGCAAGAGCGAAGGGCACCCGGACTACGGAATTACGGCCTCTGGCGCTAAAGTATCGGAAGGACGGACAATTGCCGTTGACCCGGATATCATTCCACTCGGTTGGTGGGTGTATATCGAGGGCATTGGTTTCCGCCGTGCTGAAGATACCGGAAGTGCGATCAAGGGCAATAAGATCGATGTTTATTTTGACAGTGAGAAGCAAGCTAATAAATTTGGTAAGAAAAAAGGATTTACCGTTTATGTGATTGGTCCTAACAAGCCATCGCTTAGCTAATTAGTGGCAGTTCTTTATGGATTGTGCTCTAGTTTATCGCAATCATAAGCTAAATATGACAGGATGCGGAAGAGGCCTTGCCTCTTCTTTTTGTTTGCGTCAGATTCGCTTGAATGGCCAATTGGGGTTATAATAAAACAGACGTGAATGAGCGGGTTGTTGTTGCAGCAATCGCCCATTTTTTCTGAAATATAAGATTGATAAGTTTCACGTTTATAATCAGCTTATATTTCACCGCGAAACGGCAGCTTTGCCGCCAAAGGACGGCGACAGCCGTTTACGCTTGAACGAATATCCAAGATAAGTTTCCCTTTGTGAAAGGATTGTTCGATGTGATCAAGGAAATGATTGTAGTAGAAGGCAAAGAGGATACGGTAGCGATTAAGCGGGCCGTTGAAGCCGATACGATTGAGACGAATGGATCGGCCATTGGCGAGGATGTGCTGCGGCGCATCGCGCTGGCACAGGAGCGCCGTGGCGTTATTATATTTACAGATCCGGATCATGCGGGAGAGCGTATTCGTAAAATTGTCGCTCAGCGCGTGCCGGGCTGCAAGCATGCTTTTTTACCGCAGGAGCTGGCCTCCTATAAAGGGGATATCGGCATTGAGAATGCGGCGCCTGATGCGATTAGGCAGGCGCTCTCGGAGCTGCGTACAGAAACGGCTGAGAGCGTCGGGGCCATTACATGGGACGATCTGATGGCAGCTGGCTTAATTGTGCATGAAGAAGCGGCAAAGCGGCGGCTGGTTATGGGCAAGCTGCTGGGGATCGGCTATGCGAACGGGAAGCAGTTCTACAAGCGCTGCACGAGCTTCTGCATTACGCGCGAAGAGTTTGAGAAGGCGCTGCAAGCCATGGAACAACAGGAACAGGGGTGACGAAGGCGTATGACGGAGCAACAAAGCTTAAATAAAGGCGCAGTTAAGGCCGCAGAGGTAGCTACGCCTAAACGAACAAAGGAAATTATTGCGAAGTACGGGTTCTCCTTTAAGAAGAGCTTGGGACAAAACTTTCTCATCGACCAAAATATTTTAAACAATATTGTCAGCGCAGCTGAGCTTGACGAGACAAAAGGCGCGCTTGAGATCGGCCCTGGTATCGGAGCATTGACGCAGCGCCTTGCTGCAGTTGCGGGAACGGTAACGGCTGTTGAAATCGACAATCGGCTCATTCCGATTTTGCATGATATTTTCGAAGGCGAAGCGAATGTGGGCATTGTGCACGGCGATGTGCTTAAGCTCGACCTGAAGCAGCTGTTCGAAGAGCGCTTCAGCGGCGTAACGGGCGTTAGCGTCGTGGCGAACCTTCCTTACTATGTGACGACGCCGATTTTGATGAAGCTGCTGGAAGAGCGCCTGCCGCTGGAAAACATCGTCGTCATGATCCAGAAGGAAGTCGCGCAGCGGATGGCAGCAAAGCCAGGCGGCAAGGAATATGGCAGCCTGAGCGTGGCTGTGCAATATTATTGCGAGCCAAAGCTCGTCTGCACCGTTCCGCATACGGTGTTTATTCCACAGCCGAATGTGGATTCAGCTGTCATTAAGCTTGCGCTGCGGGACAAGCCGGCTGTTGATGTGCCCGATGAGGCGCATTTCTTCCGCGTCGTGCAGGCCAGCTTCGCACAGCGCCGCAAGACGCTCTACAACAATTTGACGGCGCTTGTGGGCAAGGAACAGCGGGAGGCCCTTACAACGCTGCTGCAGGGGCTTGCGATCGATCCTGCGCGGCGGGGTGAAACATTGTCGCTGGAGGAATTCGCCAAGATCAGCCGTGCATTTTTGGAAGTGGGCTGGAAAGGCTAAATAAAGATGGGCGCCGCCGGGCAATGGCCTCGGGGCGCCCGTTTGTTTTTTGCGCACACTACACGCCTTATGCCCATAGGATAGACGAAGAGGTGATTTACCTATGGAGCAAGGGGAGCTGGTCGTCCGCAAATCGTATGGCGGTGACGTGCTATTCCGCGTAGAAGCTGTTCGAACACATCATGCCCTGTTGAAAGGCACGGATTACCGATTGCTTGCGGATGCACCGATTCCTGATTTATCGGTTGTTCGCGATCCAAAAAAAGAAAAAGCTACGCAGCTGGTTCGAGTGAAAGTAAACGACTCGCTCAGCCGCATTCGTCAGCAGCATGAGCAAATGGCCGTTCAGGTGAAGGCGGATATTCGGCATGCGATGCCACAAAGCCAGCCTTTCTTCGAGGTGCCCGGCAAAGTGCTGCATTTGGACGGTGACGGCAATTATTTGCGTAAAAGCATGCAGCTGTACCAGACGATGAACGTACCGGCACACGGCGTGCACGCGCATGAATCACAGATGGCTGATTTGCTTTACCGTCTGCTGCCTCAAGTGAAGCCGGACATTGTGGTCATTACGGGACATGACGGTGTGCTAAAAACAAGGCTGGAAGCCGATCTGCACAGCCTAAGCAGCTATAAAAACTCGCAGAGCTTCTATAATGCGGTCCGCGTAGCACGGGAGTATGAGAAGAACCGCGACGGCCTTGTCGTCATTGCGGGAGCGTGCCAGTCGCATTTTGAGGCGCTGCTGCAAGCCGGTTCGAACTTCGCAAGCTCGCCCGGGAGAATTTTGATTCATGCGTTAGACCCGGTATACATTGCGATCAAAGCAAGCTATACGTCCATACGAGATACAATTAACCTGGCTGATGTCATTCATGGCACCATCAGTGGCATTGATGGCGTAGGCGGCATTGAGACGCTGGGAAGGTACCGAATTGGTTTGCCAAAACCTAAAATTAAGGCAGCCGAGTCATCCTTGCAAAGCATTTCCTAACAAACGGCCGAGTGCAGTTGAGACTCGCAACAGTTCTCGGCTTCATTGATTTTATAATTTTTCGATAAATTATTCATGGAATGATAAAAATGGATGAAAACACCGTTGACAATTAAATAAGTTGACTGATATAATATTTTGCTTTGTTTGACAACCCCTCTCCATTTTGTTATAATGGACAAGGAAAGAGGTGGTAGTGGACAATGGCAAAAAATGCCCTACTGGATATAAAACGCAATTTGGAAGCTCATGTGGGCTCCAAGATTCGTCTGCGAGCAAATGGCGGTCGTCGTAAGACCGTTGAGCGCACCGGTGTGTTGGAAGAAACCTACCCTTCTGTTTTCATTGTTAAACTGGATCAGGAATCGCAGTCATTCAAGCGTGTTTCCTACAGTTATGCGGATATACTGACGGAGTCGGTGGAAGTGACCGTATGCAATGATGAAGGTCAAGTCCGAATTACCCAGACATAACATCAGATCTATAGATGCCGACAGGCTATACTAAACGCGGAGACGACAGTTCTTCGCGTTTTTTTTCATTTTCTAAGCTGGAAGCGGTCGGTGGGCGCTCATGCGTATAGGGCTGCTGGGTTGTCGCATACTAAGGGGGCATAACCAATTCAGCAGCAAGGGAGGATCTCACGCATGAGCCGCAGAAGACGCAGTGTAATGTCCGAGGAGCTAAAGTATGAGCTGGCGAAGGATCTAGGTTTTTATGATACGGTGCAAAAGGAAGGCTGGGGCGGCATTCGCGCCAAAGACGCTGGCAACATGGTCAAGAGGGCGATCCAAATGGCTGAGCAAGCCGCAGCGAATGGAATCAATCGGCCATAACCAGGTACACGCAATGCGAGGCTAAAACGGCAATAATCGGCTAAGAGTCGCCGCTCTTTATATAAGCGGCAGCACTCTTAGCTTTTCTTCTGCCCGTTTGCTATAATATTGGATAAGTTAATGATAGGAACGGGAGAGCTTAGGATGAAAATTTATGAAAAAGCTCCGGCTAAAATCAATTTATTGCTCGATGTGCTTCGCAAGCGTGAGGACGGCTTCCACGAGGTCGAGATGATTATGACGATGGTAGACCTTGCAGACCGCCTTGAAATGCAGGAGCTGCCGCGCGACACGATTATTATATCGAGCCAGGCCGGCTACATACCTTTAGATGAGAAAAACCTGGCGTTTCAGGCGGCACGTCTTATTAAAGACCGCTATGATGTGCGTAAAGGTGTATATATTCATTTGGACAAAAAGATTCCGGTAGCCGCTGGCCTTGCCGGCGGCAGCAGCGACGCGGCAGCAGCCCTTAGAGGGCTGAACAGGCTGTGGGGGCTGAACATTCCCGAGGAGGAGCTGTGCACGCTTGGAGCGGAGCTGGGCTCCGACGTCCCGTTCTGCGTAACGGGCGGTACTGCCATCGCTACCGGACGCGGCGAGCGGCTGGAGCCGATCGAAAGCCCGCCGCAATGCTGGGTCGTCCTTGCGAAGCCGCCAATCAATGTTTCCACCGCAGATGTATACGGCAAGTTTCGGGTAGCGGGCATTGGCCAGCATCCGTCTGCCGCTGACATGGTGTCAGCGATTCAGCGCGGCTCCTTCGCCGATGTGTGCGGGGGACTAGGCAATGTGCTGGAATCGGTCACGCTTGATCTGTACCCGGAGGTGCGCCAGCTCAAGGAGAGCATGATTCGTCTTGGAGCTGATGGCGTGTTAATGTCAGGCAGTGGACCTACAGTATTCGGGCTCGTTTCCAAAGAAGGAAAGCTCCCGCGCATATATAATGGGCTGCGTGGCTTTTGCAAGGAAGTTTACGTGGTAAGAATGCTAACATAAAAGTGACGTTTCCCTTGATTAAATCCGTATAAAAATGTTATATTAACATTATAATATTCGGATTTTAGCAGGGGGAGAATTCCTTGAAAAAGTTAAAACGCAGCGCAAGACTGGTAGAGATGACGCAATACCTGCTAAGTCGCCCACATACGTTAATCTCGCTAACAGCTTTTGCGGACCGCTATCAGTCAGCCAAATCATCCATTAGCGAGGATCTGGCGATCATTAAAGAAGTATTTGAGGAAGAGGGCATTGGCGAGCTGAATACCCTTGCGGGCGCCGCAGGCGGCGTAAAATTCGCACCGAAGATGCATGCCTCGGATGCACTCGACATTATGAATAATATTTGCCGTCAGCTGGAGCAGCCAGAACGGGTGCTCCCCGGCGGTTATTTGTATATGACGGACATGCTTGGCCAGCCTGAGCTGCTAGCCGATATTGGCCGCATGTTCGCGACCGCTTTTGCCGCGAGGAAGATTGATGTCATTATGACGGTAGAGACGAAGGGCATACCGCTCGCTTATGCGACAGCTGCCTGCCTGAACCTGCCTGTCGTTATCGTACGCCGGGACAATAAGGTGACGGAAGGCTCTGCGGTCAGCATCAATTACGTCTCTGGCTCGAATAAGCGCATTCAGACGATGTCGCTTGCGAGGCGCGCGCTTAAGGAACAGTCCCGCGTGCTTATTATTGATGACTTCATGAAAGCAGGCGGCACCATTCAAGGGATGATGGATCTGCTCTTTGAATTCAAAGCGACCGTTGCCGGCGTTGGCGTCTTTGTAGAATCGGGCGAGGTGGAGCTCGAAGAGCGTTTATTAGAAGATTATGTGTCGTTAGCCAAGCTGACGGCCGTGGATTTGAAGACCAAGCAGACGACGGTCATTCCGGGCAATTATTTTCGCACGGAATAATAACGATAATAACTAAAGAAGGGTTGGAATAAATGATGTCACAGCATTTAGAACCGAAGGTTATTGCAACAGATAAGGCGCCTGCCGCTATCGGACCTTATTCGCAAGCGATTCAGCTTGGAGGACTTCTTTTTACATCGGGACAAATTCCGCTTAATGCAGCCGGCGAGCTTGTGACGGGCGATATCACGGTGCAGGCGAACCAAGTATTTCGCAACCTGGAGGCTGTACTTGCCGAAGCGGGAGCAACCCTGCAAAATGTAGTGAAGGCAACCGTCTTTATGAAGGACATGGACCAGTTTGTAGCGATGAATGAAGTGTACGCTTCTTACTTTGGCGACCACAAACCAGCACGTTCGGCAGTAGAGGTGGCAAGGCTTCCGAAGGATGTGCTTGTCGAAATTGAAGTGATTGCAGCGATTCCTGTCGAATAGAGTCAAATAAAATTCAAATAGAAAATTTTTTTAAAAATATGCATGTTTTTTCCAAAATAGGAGAAGGAATTGGCACAAAAATGTGGAATATTACACCAAGTCCCAGATAGGCAAAGGTGGTGAACACAAGTGCAAATTACTGATGTAAGACTCCGCCGTGTCAATTCGGAAGGTCGCATGAAGGCTATTGCTTCCATCACGATTGACAACGAATTCGTCGTTCACGATATCCGTGTGATCGACGGAAACAATGGAATGTTTGTTGCAATGCCGAGCAAGCGTACCCCCGATGGAGAATTCCGAGATATCGCTCATCCGATTTCTTCGACCACTCGGGAGAAAATTCAAGCTGCTGTACTCGCTGAGTACGAGCGCGCTGCAACAGAAGAAGAAGTGGCCATTGAAGAGGGTGCTTAATAGCAGCTTCGTTAGAGGGCAAAAATCAGTATCTGCATGAGGGGAAAAGGGGGCCAAGGGGGCTCCCTTTTCTTTTTGCCCAAGATGGGATATATTCTTGTAGATAGATCGATGCGGCAGACCGTATATATAATAGGACAACAAAGATTTAGAGCCTGGTAGAGAAAAGCCGCTTTCATGCATGAAGGCGCTTGTGCTTACTGGACTTTTAACTTGGGAGGAATAGCAATTGAAAGTAATGGCGATTGTGCTTGCAGCAGGTCAAGGCAAGCGGATGAAATCCAAACGATATAAAGTGCTCCACCACGTATGCGGCAAGCCGATGGTAGGCCATGTGCTGGACACGGTGAAACAGGCAGCTAGCGAGCGGACGGTTGTCATCGTCGGCCATGGCGCGGAAACCGTTAAAGCTTATTTGGGTGAGCAGGCAGAATATGTGCTGCAGGAGCAGCAGCTCGGTACGGGCCATGCGGTACGCCAAGCTGAGGCGCTGATTGGCGCGGAAGACGGCAAGACGATCGTTATTTGCGGCGATACGCCGCTTGTGCGTGCAGAGACGATCCAGGCGATGCTGGCTTTGCAGCAGTCGAGCGGAGCGGCAGCAACGGTACTGACGGCTTCTTTCGCTGATCCGACTGGCTATGGCCGGATTATTCGCGGCGAGAGCGGCGAGGTAGAGAGAATCGTCGAGCAGAAGGACTGCACGCCAGAGGAAGCAGCGACGAAGGAAATCAACACGGGTACGTATGTGTTCGATAACCGCAAGCTGTTCGAGGCGCTTGCCAAGGTAACAAGCAATAATGCGCAAGGCGAATTTTATTTGACCGATGTCATTGGCATTTTCCGCCAAGCAGGCGAGTCCGTTCAAGGCTATTGCACAGAAGATACGGCGGAAGCGATTGGCATCAATGACCGCGTGGCGCTTGCCGAGGCGGAAGGCTTGATGCGCGCGCGCATTAACCGCAAGCATTTAATTGAAGGTGTTACGATTATAGATACAGCCTCGACTTATATAGAAGCAGATGTGCAAATCGGTGCAGATACAGTGATATACCCAGGAACGGTGCTGCGCGGCTCCACAGTCATTGGCGAGGATTGCATCATTGGGCCTAATGCGGATATTCAGGATTCGGTCATCGGAGACGGCGTCAGCGTAAAATATTCGGTAATCGCCGAATCCGAAGTCGGCAATAAAAGCTCGGTTGGGCCATATGCGAATTTGCGTCCCGGCTCCAAGCTGGGCGAAGACTGCAAAATTGGCGATTTTGTCGAGCTGAAAAATGCTACGCTTGGCGACGGCAGCAAGGTATCGCATTTGAGCTATGTAGGCGATGCGGTAGTCGGTAAAGACGTGAATATCGGCTGCGGCGCGATTACGGTTAATTACGACGGCTTCAATAAGTCGGTAACGGAAATCGGCGATGGCGCGTTTGTTGGCAGCAACGTCAATTTGATTGCTCCTGTGAAGATTGGCGACGGCGCTTTTGTCGTTGCTGGCTCGACGATTACAAAGGATGTGCCGGCAGGTGATCTGGCGGTTGCGCGTGCCCGTCAGGAGAATAAGGAAGGCTATGCCGAGAAGATTCGTACTCGTGCAAAAGCGAAGAAGGAAAAAAGCAAAAAGGGCTGATTTTTATAAAATTCAAGCGGCCTCAAAAAAGGCAGCGCCGTTTAAGTTTGTTTATTTTTTGGCTCATTAGGGTAAAGCTAAATGGAATATCACTTTTCTAGGAGGTTTCCATGATGTCTAACTCGATGATTGCCGAAACAAGAACTGCTCTTACAAACGGTGAGCTGCGCTCCCTGAGACAGCGGGGCAAAGTGCCTGCCGTCGTATATGGCAAACAGCTGTCCCAATCCACATCTGTTTTGCTTGAAGAGAAAGAATTGCTGGCTTTGCTCCGTTCGCATCCAAAGGCCGTACTGGAACTGAATATTCCATCCCATGGCAAAAAGCCGGTTATGATAACGGATGTACAGCGTGATCCGGTATCGCGCCAAGTGCTGCATGTGGATTTTCATCAAATTAACATGAATGAAGAAGTGAAGACGCAGGTTCGTATCGACTTCCTCGGTGAAGCGAACGGGGTGAAGGAAGGCGGAATCCTGCAGGTGATGCTCCATGAGCTTGAGGTGCAGTGCTTGCCAGGCAGCATTCCGGATTCCATTGAGCTGAACGTGGCGGATTTGGAGATGGGCAGCAACCTGCTCGTCAGCGATATCGTGGTGCCAAGCGGTGTAGAAGTGAAGTCCGATCCCGAGCAGGTCGTTGTGACTGTGCTGGCTCCTCAGAAGGAAATTTCCGAGGAGGAAGCGGAGGAAGCGGCAGCCGAGACGTTTGCTCACGAGATACGCTCCGAGGATGCGAAAGAGGTTGGCAGCAGCTCGTAGCTTGCAAGCACGTGGTTCTTAGCTAGTAGCTCGAAGGGCAAGCGTGACTGGCAGCTTCTGCTGGATCATTATATAGGTGTCAAAGAAACGTTTCCATACGATAAAAACGGCTCCATGCATTTGCATGGGGCCGCTTTTTGTTTGCCTGATATGTGAGTTTCCTTCAATCGTCAATGGATGGAAGCGCCTCTCGACGCTAACCTTCTAACCTTGCGAAGCCGGCCATGCTTAGGTGCTTTTTTCGAAAAAGGCTCCCGCCTTCAATTGGTCCACGAATTGCTGGAGCCAAGCGTAATATTGCACGGCATGCCGCAGCTTCTGCAAATCCTCCAGGCAGCGCATACGCTCCTCCTCGCTCGTCTTCATATCCAGAATCAGCTCGCTGAGCAGCGGAATAGTCGATTCGGCCGCTTCCGTCATGACATCCACTTCGTGCTGAAGCTTGGAGGTGAAAAAGTTTTGGAACGTTTTGAAAAAATCGGTCTCCGCCTGATACAGGTCCTGCCGCTCCCGCTTCTCCGGCAGCTTCATAATCATTTGCGACGACATTAACGAGCGCACCGCATAGCTCATATTGCTTTTGCTCATATTCATATGCGCCTTCATCTCGTCAAGTGTCATCGGTTTATCCTCGAAAAACATAATGCCATATAATTGTCCGAACGAATAATTCGCCCCGTATAAATTCATCGTTTGCGCGATTGCGTCAATCATCGTTTGGCGCAAGGCAAGCCGCTGTGTCTCCTGCTCCTCCGTATGGTCTGGCATAACCATCCTCCATTTCTCCCGTCTGCCTCTTGCCCATATTATAGCGAATTCTTAAAAATCCAGCTTTATATTTGTATCTTTACAAGAAATTAAGCTGGTGATGACGATGCGTTAATAGTTCTGCGACATAATGAGTATACAATAAATTTTGAATTCATAGATTTTTATTTCGGTAAAATGGGTCATTTGGTCATTAATTAAATTTTTATTGAATGGAGAGTTTGAGTGTTGAAACGGACAGGATGGTTGAATGAGATAAAAGCAGTGCTGTTTACGCTGCCGGCGATGATTCCGATTACGGTGTTCTGGCTGGCGCCGCTGGCCTATGTCTTTTATCTGAGCTTTGTGGAATGGGACTTTATGAGTCCGGACAAGCTGTTCGTCGGCTTGGATAATTATGTGTATTTGCTGCAAAATCCCGCCTTCTACCAGTCGCTGAAGGTGACGCTTCTATTCTGTCTTGGCAGCGTGCTGCCTATTATGGCAGGCGGGCTAGGGCTGGCGCTGCTGCTCGGACGCTCGCTTAAGGGCTCGGCTCTGTACCGAACGCTCGTATTCGCGCCCTGGGTAACGCCAACGGTTGCCGTTTCCATTGTATGGTCTTGGATTTTAGAGCCTAAAGTGGGGCTTGGAAATACGATTTTAGGGGCAATTGGTCTTCCGGCCATTGGCTGGCTGCAAGATCCCAAATGGGCTTTGGTCGGGGTGCTGCTAGTGGGCATCTGGAAATCGGTCGGATGGGCGATGATCTTCTACATTGTAGCGCTGCGAAGCGTGCCAACAGATATGCTGGAGGCGGCGGGGCTCGATGGAGCGGGTGCGATTCAAAAATTTCTGCACGTAACGCTGCCGCTTATCTCGCCAACGACGTTCTTCCTGTTCGTTGTACAGACGATTGATGCGCTGCAAGCTTACGATTCCATTAATGTACTGACGCAAGGCGGTCCATCAGGCTCTACGCGTACGCTGCTGTATTTGTATTACCAATCGGCCTTCGAATCGTTCCAGGTTGGCGAAGCATCATCGATTTCCATCGTTATGATCGCAATCTGTGTTCTGTTGTCCGTGCTGTCCTTCTCGGTCAGCCGCAAAATGGTGCATTACAACTAGCTAAAAGGGAGGAATTTGGAGTTATGAAGGGTGTTTACCAGGCAGGGCTGGCACTGCGGCATATTAGCCTGCTGGCTATTGCGCTCGCGATGGCATTTCCATTCTATTGGATGATGACGAGCGCGCTGAAGACAAATGATGAGATTTGGCAGTTTCCGCCGACATTATGGCCGGAGCTGCCGCTATGGAGCAATTATGTGGAGGCGTGGCTGGCGGCGCCGTTCGGTCAATATATAGCCAACAGCGTAATCGTTGCGGGCGCCATCGTTCTTTTGCAAATTATAAATTCAGCTATGATGGCTTACGCCTTGACCCATATGAAATTTCGGTTGAAAGGTTTTTTGACCGGCATTATAATGCTCGGTTACATGATTCCCAGCACAGCGGTGTATTTGCCCAGCTATATGATTTTGTCCAAGCTTTATTTGCTGGATTCGTATGCGGGCCTGATTCTATCAAACGCGGTCAGCGTCTTCTCGATTTTTCTCATCAGGCAGGCGTTTCTGCAAGTGTCGCATGAGATGGTGGAGGCCGGGCAAATTGATGGCGCGTCGCACAGCCGGATTTTATGTACGATTATGATGCCGCTGACCCGCGCCTCGTTCGTAGTACTGGCACTTATCACGTTTATCTCGCAGTACAACAACTATTTTTGGCCGATGCTCATTACGAAAAATCCCGATCTCCAGCTCGTATCGGCGGGACTGCGCAGCTTCTTCGTTGAAGGGGGTGCTTACGGGCTGAAATGGCCGCTCATTATGGCGGCAAGCTCCTTCACGATTATTCCGCTCTTGCTGCTGTTTCTGTTCGCCCAGCGGACGATTATGCAGAGTGTTAACTTATCTTCAGGCATTAAGGGGTAGCTTTACGAAATCGACAATATAAATAGTGGAGGAATGGACGATGTTGAGAACAATGAAATGGGCGGGCACGATGTCGCTCACGCTTGCAATGGTGACGCTTAGCGCATGTGGACAGACGGCAGGCACGCAGACGGGTGGAGCGAGCAGCAGCAGTGCGCCTCAGCAATCGGCAGCAGCTTCGGAGGCGCCGAAAGCGCCGGTGCAGATCGAGTTTTGGTACGGCCTTGGCGGCAAGCTGGGCGAAAATGTGGAAGCACTCATTAAGAAATTCAATGAATCGCAAAGCGAAGTTATCGTTAAAGGCGTTGTCCAGGGGGATTACAGCGAAACGGAGCAAAAGCTTCAGGCCGCTATTGCCGCCAATCAGCCGCCAGCTGCGGTGCTGGCCTCCAATGTGGACTGGGCAGCTAAAGGGTATTTTGAACCGCTAGATGACTATATCGCGGCTGCTCCGGATTTTAAGAAAGAAGATTTTATTCAAACCTTTCTGGAGCAAGGGCAAGTAGCGGGCAAGCAGTATTTTATGCCGATGTATGGGACGACTCAAGTGATGTATTACCGTCTGGACACGTTCGAGAAAGCGGGAATTAAGGCAGAGGACATTAAGACTTGGGAAGACCTGGCTAAAGCGGCGGAGACGATGGCTGTGAAGGATGGCGGCAAAACGACCTTTTATGGCTGGGAGCCGATGTGGGGCTCGGGCAATATGATTGATGCGGCACTTAGCAAAGGCGGTAAAATTTTAAGCGATGACGGCAAAACAGTCGTATTCGATTCGCCGGAATGGATTGAGACATGGGATTTATTCCGCAAATGGCTGCATGAAGATAAAACGATGGCGATTCACTCCGGTGGACAAGGCTGGGAGTACTGGTACAAAACGATAGACGACGTCATGAAGGGCCAAGCAGCAGGCTACACGGGCTCCAGCGGCGACCAAGGCGACCTGGATTTCAACATCGTTGGCGCAATGCAGCAGCCCGGCTGGGAAGGGGTAGGGGAAGGCAAGCCAGTCGCACAGGCCATTATGGCGGGCGTTCCTGCCAAAGCGAAGGATGAGCAGAAGGAAGCGGCCTTTAAATGGTTGTCGTTCTTTACAAAAAGCGAGAATACAGCTGCCTGGTCGATGAACACAGGCTACATTGCCGTCCGTTTGTCCGCGCAGGATGATCCGGCTTTCAAGGCCTTCAGCGAAACAAATCCGCAAATCAAAATTCCTTTGCAGCAAGCTTCGCACGGCTCGAAGCCATTCCTTGATCCGACGGGCGGCAAAATCAACGATGCACTGACTGTAGCGGCTGATCAGGTGCAAATCGAGAACATTTCGGCAGAGAAGGCGCTGAAGCAGGCGAAGGAAACCGCACAGCGTGAGCTGGATAAAGCGTTGAAGGGCAAATAAGGGATGGCAGAACATTCAGCTCATTCAGAAGCACTACAAGCTCTACAAGCCCTACAAGATGGATTGGTGCAGGAAAAGTGGCGAAGCCAGAAGCAAGCTCAAGGGAAGCAGACTACCGTTGCTGGCCTTAAGGTTGACGGCGGCAAGCCGTGCGGCGTTGAAGCCATTCTTTTTGATAAAGATGGAACGATTATTGATTTTGTCTCGATGTGGGGGAATTGGAGCGAGCTGCTGGCGAGCCGTTATACAGCGCGACTCGCGGCTAAAGGCTTGCTGCTGCCGAAAGGGATATTCCCCTCCCTCTGGGGAACCAGCCTGGATGCGACGGGAAATGTATGCGCATATGACCGCAACGGGCCGCTCGCGATGGGGACGATGAATGACTTGTATGCCATTGCAGCCTTGCAAGGCTATAAGCTTGGCTTATCCTGGGGCGAGTCGATGCAGCTAGTCAGGGAAAGCAAGGAAGAAGCTGATGGGGAGCTGAAAAGGCGTAAATCAGCCATCCCGCTTGTGGGCGTTGTCCCTTTTATTGAGCAGTGCAAGAAAGCGGGGCTGAAACTCGGCATCGTCACGGCAGATGATACCGAAGCGGCGCGCGAGCATTTGGAGTGGATGGGGCTGCTGCCCCATTTCTCCGTCATCGTAGGAGCGGATCTCGTACCGCGCAGCAAGCCGTATCCCGATATGCTGGAGCTGGCTTGCCAGGAGCTTGGCGTTGCCCCATCGTCGATCGCTATTATTGGCGATACCGATGGCGATATGCGAATGGGGCAGGCGGCAGGAGCGGCACTTTGTATTGGCATAGCGAATCAGGCCGCGAGCGTGCTTCCCTCGGCGGATGTCATCATTGCTTCCTATTCGCAGCTTGCTGTGGAGGAAGCTCATACTGAAGGGTGAGTAAACATTGGGTTATCTATGGCTGGCACTGGCGATTGTGCTGGAATTGTCAGGAACAATATCTATGAAACTTTCGGCGAGCTTTACGCGTGTGGTTCCGTCGATTGCTATGTTTATTTTTTATGGAAGCAGCTTTACGTGCCTGAACTTCGCCCTGCGTTATATGCATGTAAGCGTTGCGTATGCGGTATGGTCAGGCATAGGCATTACGCTCATTACAGGAGCGGGATATATCTGGTTCGGCGAGCGAATCCCGCTTTCAGCTCTGCTATGGGTCGGAGTCATCGTTATCGGGGTAGTTGGGCTGAACATGAGCATTAGCGCGCATGGCGCAGCCGTTAGAGGGAATTAACGGAGTTAGAGCAGCGAAGCGGCTAAGGGAGTAAGGCAGTAAAAGCAGCAAAAACAGCAAAAACAGCAAAAACAGCAAAAACAGCAAAAACAGCAAAAACAGCAAAAACAGCAAAAACAGCATAGGCGGCAACATCAGCAAAAGGAGTTTTGACCATGAAGAAGGTTAGTTTGTGGTGTGAAAAAGAGACGGCGCCCAGCTTCAGCGAGCCGCTGATGTTTTTTCAAGTCATTACGGATACGCATGTTACGGTTGACCCGAGCCATGTGCATAATCAGCATTTTGAGCGGGCGCTGCTGGATATTCAACAACTGGCGGCTGCTTCGGGCAGCGCTGGCATTATGCATGCCGGAGATATTACGGATCATGGAGATGAAGCGGAATATGCGCAGTTTTCAGCGATTGTCGAGCGTGTAAAGCAGCAGGGCGAGCTTCCACCTATGCTGTATACAATTGGCAACCATGACACTTGGAAGGATTGGGAGCAAGGGCAGGAGCTCGGCAGCTTCAAGCATTTTACAGGGATGACTGCTGTTTATTATGACCGCTGGATTGGCGGCAGCCATTTTATTTTTCTAGGTTCTGAGCTCCAGACGGCTAAAAATGCGGAGCTGTCCAGCACGCAGCTGGCGTGGCTTGGAGAGAAGCTGGAGGAGCATCGCGGAGATTCGCGTCCCGTGTTCCTATTTCTTCATCAGCCGCTGAAAAATACAGTTGCTGGCTCGCTGGAGGAGCAGGAGTGGTACGGCGTGAATCAGGACGAAGAGCTGCGCGCGGTGCTGGCCAGCTGGCCGCAGGTGATATTATTCACTGGGCACACCCACTGGGAACTGGGTGCGCCGCATACGGTGTTTGATGGGCAAGGCGAGATCGCGACCATGTTCAACGCAGCGTCCGTCGCCTATTTGTGGATGGATGAGGATGCGCATAAGGCCGGCAGCCAAGGCTATTATATAGAAGTATACGAGCAGGGCGTACGTGTCCGGGGCCGTGATTTTGTGGCGCGCCAGTGGATGGAAGCCCAGGACTATTTTGTGCATAACGGTCATGCGGGTGAAAAAGGAAGCTAGCTCTGCCATTTTTCGTCTTCAATATTGTTCCAAACGATTGCGCCTGTTTTATTGATGTAGGCTTTCATAGCGGGCGTCTTCGTTTTAGCATTTTCGCGGAGCTCGACGACAGCCAGCTCTCCCCGAAACGGCTCGGCATAGCTATATGCAGCCGTAGGTTTGATCGCATAAGCACCTTGTGGATTGATATAGCCAAAGGATGAGCCTGCTTGAACAGGGGCTAGTCCGTTTGAGAAAGGGCCGCTAGAACTCACGTTCATGGTTGCTCTTTTTCCTTGTTTATCGACGAAAAAGGATTTGCCATTGCGTTCCACGTAGGCAAGGCCCTCTGAGAAAGGCTGAACAGCGGTGTAATTGGGCTCAAACAGAAACTCGCCGCTCTTGTTAATAAAACCGTAGGTGTCTCCAGAAGACACGCGTGCAGCGCCGTCTGTAAACGAATCGGCATAGTAGAAGCGCGCAGGAATAACGACCTTTCCGGTTTTATCAATAAATCCGTATTTGATGGTCACGCCATCCTTGCTTTTTTTCAAATATCCGACTACGGCCATGCCATCTGAAAAGTTAGTCGCACTACTGAACTGATAAGGGATGACGAGCTTGCCCTCTGTATTAATGTAGCCGCTGCCTTTGCCCATCGTCACGATGGCGAGCCCTTCGGAAAATTCACGGGCTTTATGAAAAATAGGCTCGGTCACCTTTTCCCCCTGGGCATTCAAATAACCATACCTCTTCTGCAGCTTTCCATCTGCTCCCTCAACTTTCTCTGTGTAGATGACCCGCTCGTTCTGCATAATGCCAACGCAGCGCGTCTGAGGGCATTCAAACAGCTTCGTTCCTTCAGCCGAAAAATAGATGATCGTCTTCTGTTTATTGTCAGTAACTTGGACTGGTTCATTCGGCTTTAAGGAGAAGGAGCGTGAACCGCCGTCGTATACGGGCTTAATGACGATTTTCCCGCTTTGATTAATGTAGCCGTATTTGCCATCCTTCTTGATCAAATACAAATAATTGCGGGCTTCAGCCGCTGGTTTCGTCTCCTTTTGCGAGACTGTGTCATCCGCACTGCTGGCAGAAACCGTGCCTGTAATCAGGCTGGTGATGATGGCAAACATCCATAATGCACGAAATAATCGCATAGGCCTATTTCCTCTCTTATAGCTAGTATGGTTGAATATGGAATGATTATTTTCCATGTTTTATGGACGTTGTTGGGGAGGATTAGGTTGCAGTAGTAGCGTGATATGATCTAGTTTATGAAAGGTTTGTTCATCGAAATGGAATTAAATAGGCTTAAGCAATCAACCTTTGAAACGCCTGATGGCCCGCTGGGATGATCCCGCTGGCGGTCAGGCTTTTTTCACGTGGAACATTTTTCGTAAAAGAGGGGCGCAGCATTATCGATAATTTCGGTCATCTGCTGCAATATATTGCCCGCAATGAAGGAAAATAAGGTAAAATGGAGAACATAACAATCGATAAGGATCGAGACAGCAAGGAGTGAAAGACCGCTATGAAATGGATTGTGGGACTCGGCAACCCTGGATCGCAATATCAGGGTACGAGGCACAACGTTGGATTTATGGTTATTGATGAGCTTGCACGGCGTTGGGGCATCCAAGTGACGCAAAGCAAATGCAAGGCGCTGATTGGCGAGGGCAATGTGAATGGAACGAAGGTTGTGCTGATCAAGCCGATGACGTATATGAATTTATCAGGAGAATCGGTGCGTTCGTTCATCGATTATTTTAAGTCCGATGTGACCGAAGGGCTCGTCGTTTACGATGATCTCGATACGGAGGTGGGGCGTATCCGTCTTCGATTCCAAGGCGGGCCAGGCGGGCATAACGGTATTAAATCGCTGATTGCGCATTTGGGCACACAGACATTTGACCGGATTCGCATGGGGATTACACGTCCGCAGCCCGGCGGCAACATTGCCGACTATGTGCTGTCCAATTTTCCAAAAAGCGAGCAGGAGCAGTTGAAAACGATGATTGATCAAGCATGCGATGCGGCGGAGTTCTCGCTGAAAGCGTCGTTCGAGGAAACGATGGCGAAGTTTAATCGCTAGCTTGGGGAAAAATGCGTAAAATAGGGTAAAGCCGGGCATACTGAAGGGTATAACGATTCTTCAGGAGGCATACATATGGCTGTAAACTATATTTGCAAACACTGCCGTACGCCTATAGGGACGATTGCAGGCGGGGACGGAATTACCGAGCAGCAGCTGGGGTTCGATTTCTTGACCCTTGAAGAGCGCAGCGATATAATTACGTATGACCAGCACGGAGACGTGACGGTTAAGGTGATTTGCGATTATTGCCGGGAAGCGCTGGAGGCGAATCCTGAGCTGAACTTAATCGCGAGCCCGTTGCAGTAGCTTGAAGGTGGCTTGGAAGTGGTTGGAAAAGGTTTAGCTCACAAGTATAGTAAGGCCTTGGCGGCTGGCTGAGGCTTCTTTTCGATGATAGCGATTCATACAAGCAAAGCGCTGAGCTCACCTTTTTAGGTGGGCGGTTTTGCTTGAAATTAATTTAAGAGTTTATAAGTGGTCTGTTTATAGAAATGGGGTGCCGAGACGATTGAAAGCGTTAATACAGGCTTTTGCGGCTGATCCGGATGTGCAGTCCATAATAGCCGGAATCCGTTCAGGAATGCGCGAGCAGATGGTATCAGGGCTTGCTGGCTCATCCAGACAAGTGCTGATGGCCGCAGTGAAAGAAGAGATTGACCGTCCGATGCTAGTCGTGACACATAATATGTTTTCAGCGCAGAAAATCGCAGAGGATCTTCAGGAATGCTTCTCTTCGGATACTGTGCTGCTCTATCCCGCCAATGAGCTTGTAGCTGCCGAATCGGCGATCTCGAGTCCTGAGACGCTGGCACAGCGAATGGACGTGCTGATCAAGCTGTCCGAAGGCTTCCGCGGGATTGTTGTCGTCCCCTTTTCCGGTGTGCGGCGCTATTTGCCTGTACGCGGCGTTATGGCAGAAGCGAAAATTACGATTAGTGTAGGCGATGTTCTGCCGATAGACAGCTTCCTAAGAAAAATGACGGGACTTGGCTATGTTCGCGTAGATCGCGTTGAATCCCGTGGTGAAATGAGCGTTCGCGGGGGAATCGTCGATTTTTACCCGTTGACTGAAGCTTCCGCTTTCCGGATTGAATGGTTCGGCGATGATGTCGATTCCATTCGGACGTTTGACGCGGCTGACCAGCGGTCGCAGGATAACATCCAGACGTATACGGTTCCGCCTTGCCAGGAAATTGTTGCGAGCGCAGAGCGCTTTGCCTCAGCAGCCAGCCAAGCGGCAGCCTTGCTGGAGCAGCAGCTTGGCAAAATGTCCGACCGTACGGCGAAGGAGCGCCTTCGTTCGGAAATCGGCAGCGAGCTGGAGAAGCTGCGCGAGCATATGTATTTCACCGATATTTATAAATATATTTCCTTGCTGTATCCGGAACGCCAGACCATTATGGACTACATGCCGGAAGATACGCTGCTCGTTATGGATGAGCCTACCCGCTTGATCGAGACGGCGAAGCAGCTGGAGCGCGATGAGGCAGAATGGGCAACCCATTTGCTGCAAAACGGCAAGTCGCTGCCAGGTTTTGAGCTTGCATGCAAGTCGGAGGAAGTTTTGTATGGTAAGCGGTTTCCTACGTTGTTCTTATCGCTGTTTTTAAGGCAAATTCCGCATTCGCAGCCGCAAAATATTCTCAATATGACGAGCCGGGCGATGCAAAATTTCCACGGACAAATGAATGTGCTCAAGGCGGAGATGGACCGATGGCGCAAAATTGGGGCCAACGTGCTCATGCTGGCTGGCAATGCAGAGCGCATGGAGCGCATGCGCCGCGTGCTGTTCGATTATAATATTGAGCCGCCTACGCTGCTGGAAGGCAATCTGCAGTCTGGCTTTGAGCTGCCCTCTTCGCATCTGGTCGTCATCACAGAAGGAGAAATGTTCTCCCAGAAGCAGCGCAAGGCGCGCCGTATCGACAAGAAGATAGACAATGCTGAACGAATCAAAAGCTACACCGAGCTGAAGGTTGGCGACTATGTCGTGCATCAGAACCACGGCATCGGCAAATATGTCGGCATCGGCACGCTGGAAATTGCGGGCATTCATAAAGACTATTTGCACATCGTATATGCAGGTGGGGATAAGCTGTCTGTACCGATTGAACAAGTCGATATGATCCAGAAATACGTCGGCAATGAGGAAAAAGAGCCGAAGATCAATAAGCTGGGCGGCAGCGAATGGACGCGGGCGAAAAGCAAGGTGCAGTCTTCGGTTAAGGACATTGCCGATGACTTGATCAAGCTGTATGCGCAGCGCCAATCGGCGCCGGGCTTCGCCTTTGGACAGGATACCGCTTACCAGAACGAGTTTGAGGAAATGTTCCCTTACGATGAGACGCGGGATCAGCTGCGGGCCATTGAGGAAATCAAGCGGGATATGGAGAAGCCGATGCCGATGGATCGTTTGCTTTGCGGTGATGTTGGCTATGGCAAGACGGAGGTTGCTGTACGGGCAGCGTTTAAGGCGGCAATTGAAGGCAAGCAGGTTGCCATTCTCGTGCCGACTACCATTCTTGCGCAGCAGCACTATGAGACGTTCCGCGAGCGTTTCTCCGGTTATCCATTCAATATTCAAGTGCTCAGCCGCTTCCGCTCGCGCAAGGAGCAAAATGATACGATGAAGGGCCTCAAAGCCGGAACGGTCGATGTCGTCATTGGCACGCACAGGCTGCTGTCGCAGGACATTGTGTTCAAGGATCTGGGTTTGCTGATTGTCGATGAAGAGCAGCGGTTCGGCGTATCGCACAAAGAGAAGCTCAAGAAGCTGAAAAATAACGTCGATGTGCTGACGCTGACGGCAACGCCGATTCCGCGCACGCTGCATATGTCGATGCTGGGCGTTCGCGATTTATCGGTTATCGAGACGCCGCCGGAAAACCGTTTCCCGGTACAGACCTATGTGGTCGAATACAACACTGCGCTTGTGAGAGAGTCGATTGAGCGTGAATTGGCCCGTGGCGGCCAGGTATACTACTTGTACAATCGCGTTCAGGGAATCTACCAGATGGCGGAGCTGATTTCGGAGCTCGTACCGGATGCGAAGGTAGCGGTCGGGCATGGGCAAATGTCAGAGCAGGAGCTGGAGAAGACGATACTCGACTTCCTCGACGGCGAATCCGATGTGCTGGTCAGCACAAGCATTATTGAGACCGGCGTTGATATTCCGAACGTCAATACGCTCATTGTCCATGATTCGGATAAAATGGGCCTGTCGCAGCTTTATCAGCTGCGGGGACGGGTTGGCCGCTCCAATCGGATCGCTTATGCCTATTTCACCTACCAGCGCGATAAAGTGCTGACGGAAGTGGCAGAGAAACGTCTGCAATCCATTAAAGAGTTTACGGAGCTTGGCTCCGGCTTCAAAATCGCGATGCGCGACCTTGCCATTCGCGGTGCCGGCAACCTGCTGGGTGCAGAGCAGCATGGCTTTATTGCGTCGGTCGGCTTTGACTTGTACTCGCAAATGCTTGCCGATGAGATTGGCAAGCGCAAGGCGGAGCTCGATGGCGCCCCTGTGCAGGAAAGCAGAGTCGTCAGCACGCTCATTGATGTCAGCGTAGATGCCTACCTGCCATCCGACTATATTTATGACAGCATTCAGAAGATTGAGATTTACAAGAAGGTGGCTTCCGTACGCTCCTTCGATGAGGCGGATGATCTGACCGAGGAAATCATCGACCGTTTCGGCAACCTGCCGCAGGCGGTAGATAATTTGATGACGGTGGCCAAATTGAAGGTGTATGGCGCGATGTATGGCATTGAGCAGATTAGTCAGCGCAACGATGAACTCGTCGTTCGATTTGCCTCCGCCGAGAAGAAGCGGATCGATAGAAAGCAGGTCGACAAGCTGTGCCTGCATTTTGAAAATCGCTTCCACCAAGGCAGCTCGCTGGAGGATAATCCGGTAGTTACCCTTCGAGGCAAGGGACTCGATATGGATCAGCGTCTGCTGCTGCTTGAGCAGTTTTTGAAGCGTTACGCGGATGCCCGCATTGTGAAGGAGGAGCTGCAGGACACAGCTCCTTGATTTACTGTAAATTCGCAATAGGGCCCACATATCTGTTACAATACAATCAACTTTATGATTTGAGAGGAGATTTCTTAATGTTGCACAACACACGCAAATCGGCATGGCGCAGATTGGCTCTGCTTGTAGTCGCGGCAGTGCTGGTCATGACGGTACTGGCGGCTTGCGGCTCGAAGAAAGAAGAAGGAAACGGTACCTCGTTCAGCGGTACAAGCGAAGGAGCGACTGTTGCTACTTATAAGGACAATGGCAAAGTAACAGAGGCTGAATTCAACAAGTATTTGGCGGTATTTAATTTCTTGCAGCCAGGGTATGAGTCCGTAACGGCTCTGCCGCAGTTCCAGGAGCAATTGCTGCAGCAGTACATTGCTTACAAAATCTTGGCGGCTCAAGCAAGCGAAGAAACGGTGAAACAGGCTACTACAGATACGGACAAGCAGTATGCGGATTTTGAAGCGGCACTGGAGCAGCAAGCCGAGCTGAAGACGCAGCTGGAAGCAAAAAAAATCACGAATAGCGATGTAAAAGCCTACATGAAGCTGATGCTGGTTGTCGTAGACCACATGAAATCCAAAGTGACCGACGAAGAGCTTAAGAAAGAGTTCGAAACGAATATTGCTAAATATTCGACCGTGACCCTTCGTCATATTTTAGTGGCTACAAGCGAAACGGATTCGGAAACGCAAGAAACGAAGGAAATTCGTACGAAAGCAGAAGCGCTGAAAATTGCCAAAGAAGTAAAAGCGAAGCTGGATGAGGGCGGCGACTGGGCGGCTCTTGCTAAGGTCTATTCGGACGACCCGGGCTCCAAAGAAGCTGGCGGTCAATATGCAAATGCGAAGCCAGGCGACTGGGTTGAAAACTTCAAAAATGCAGCTATGACGCAAAAAATCGGCGTAATTGGCGAGCCAGTAGAAACTGAATATGGCTATCATGTCATTTTGGTTGAGAAACGCGATGAGCTGACGTATGACAAGCTTGATGATACGACGAAAGAAGCAGTAGAGAGCGCTGTAGCTTACAGCCACATGAGCACTTTCATGAGCGAAGATATGAAAAATCAAGAAGTGAAAATTACACTGCCTGAGCAATCTCCTGCCCCAGGTGCAGAGCAATCCCCGGCAGCAAGCGATGATGCGAAAGCAACTGATGATGCTGCTGCGGCATCGCAAGCGCCAGCTGCATCGGCTTCGCCTAGCGCGTCGGTAGAACCGTCCGCATCGCCTGCGACGAAGTAATAAACGCCTATCGCGCATGCATGCGATAAGCTTATAGGATACGCAAAAATCCCCATGTCCAGCTAACGAGCTGGCGGCATGGGGATTTTTGCTGTGCCTGCTTGGCGCACGCGTTTAGCCATGCGAGAAGCGCTGGCGGTATTGGCGCGGCGATAGCCCCTCATAACGCGAGAAGCAGGAGGTGAAATAGGCAGGCTGATTGAAGCCGACCTCCTCGGCAATGCGGGCGACTGCAAGGTCCGTTTGAAGCAGAAGCAGCTTGGCCTGCTCCAAGCGGAAGCGCATTAAATAATCGAAGGGCGCGCAGCCGAACTCTTTTTGCATGCATCTGGCAATGTAGACAGAATGAAAGTTAACGGCCTCGCTTAGCTCCTGTGCGGTTATGTTATCACGGTAGTGCTCACGCAAATACGAGGCGGCTTGCTCGGCGCAATACGCGGAGGGAGAAGGTCCAGTTACCTCCAAGGAGGCGGAAAGCTGCTCCATAATTTCCTGGAAAGCGAGCTGCTGCTTCCACTTGACGCCGGGAATATGATCATTCGTATTCAACTGCACAAGCTGCCGCAGCAGGCTGTCCATGCGGGATGGCTGGAGCAGTTTTGCAAATTGCGGGAGTTGTTTTGTAAAGGTTGGCATCGTGTAATAGTTATTGTTTTGTATACGCTCAAGGCTGCCGCCGCCAGCCTGCTGATCGGCGAGCCTTTCTGAAACGCTCCATGCTCCGGTCGTCTGGAAATGAATCCAGTAGTAAGCTGTAGTTTCTTGGCATGCCATTGTCGCATAATGGTAAGCATCGGGCCGCAAAATGAGCGCATGACCAGCATGCACCTCATATTCCCGCTCCTCTTCACCGATATAAAGGCAGCCTTTCGTCACGACGAGCAGGTCGAACACGCCAATATTTCTTCTGCTCGGGTGTCTGCGTCCTGCCGGGGCGATGGAGAGGCCGCCTATAATGTAATGGGGAAGCGGGGGAATCGTCAAATGAATCATCGTCATGTGGCCGTGCTTCCTCCTTGCTGTGAAGTTTGTATCTTAATAGTTTCGGTTTTGAAAATGATACATCATGCTCAGTATAGCATCTATAATTTGAGATGACGAATGATACAAGAGCAGCGGAAGAGCGAGCAAGGCTGGCTCCAGAGGGAGATAGGAAAATGGCAGTAACGAACAAAAAATTTTCGCTGTGGCTGCTGGCATGGCCGATTTTTATTGAATTATTTTTACAATTTTTGCTAGGTGCGGCAGATACGCTGATGGTAAGCCGGATTTCCGATCAGGCGGTTGCCGTTGTCGGCTTCTCCAATCAGCTGTTTCAGGCGCTCACGACGCTGTTTATTACAGTGGCGAGTGGAGCCGGCATTCTCATTGCCCAAAAGCTGGGCTCTCGCAAAAGCGAGGAAGCACGGACGATTGCGATAATGGCAGTCAGTGTGAGCGGCATAATTGGGATTGGGCTAAGCATCGTACTGTATACGATGCCGGGGCAAATTGCTTCGCTGCTCAAGCTGCCAGAGCATTTAATGCCGCTTGCTGAAACTTATATTTCCATCGTAGGCGGGGGCATGATGCTCATTTCCTTGATGGCGGCGCTTAGTACGGCGATTCGCAACACCGGCAATACAAAGGGACCGATGTATACAGCCATTGGCATGAACATTGTACATGTGGTTCTCAACTATGCGTTTATTTTTGGCGCCTTTGGCTTCCCGGAATGGGGGCTGAAAGGGGTAGCGATATCGACGGTCATCTGTCGTCTGCTCGCCGTCACGGTGCTGTTTGTTATGTTCATGCATGCCTTTGAACATACGATTCGGATTCGCGATCTTGCAAAATTCAGCCGCAAGCTGTTTGGCGATGTGCTGCGAATCGGTTGGCCGCTTGGCATCAATATGTCCTGCTGGGTGTTTACGCAGCTGCTTATTTATACTTTTTTGGCGATGCTCGGCACGAATGAGCTGGCAGCTCGAACGTATTTAAATACACTGGAATCGTTTTGCTTTATGCTGGGCTATTCCATTGCTTTGGCTGTGCAAATTCAAATTGCTCATTTGTATGGAGCGGGAAGAATTAAAGAAGCTTATGGCATAGCGTATCGCGCCATGTGGATCGGGCTTGCCATCGTTACGGTCAATGCCACGCTTATCTTCTTATTCGGCAAGCAGCTGCTCGGTTTATTTACGCAAAATCATGAAATAATAGCGCTCGGCGTCTCTCTGCTAGGACTTAACCTAATCTTGCAGCCAGGCAAAATGGTCAATATGGCGATGGGAAATGCGCTAAACGCAGTCGGTGACACAAGGTTTACGATGTGGAGCTCGCTAATCTCCATGTGGCTCATTGCAACGGGGCTGGCCTACTGGGTCGGCATCGAGATGGGCTGGGGTCTGCTCGGCATTTATGCCTGCATGATTTTGGATGAGTACATTCGGGGCACACTTGCTCTGCTGCGCTGGCGGGGTAGGAAATTTCTGCTCAAAGCTGAGCGGCAGCATGAACTGGAGCATAAGGCTGCACAAGGTTTAGCAGCGGGTTCGGGTGCACTTGCTAAGTAATGACGGGCTCAGAGCTTTGAAGTGCCGTTCAAGATTAAGCGATGATAAATACAGACGCAACAAAAGGAAATCGTATCAATAAACAATAGATAGAGCAGCTATGCGCTAAGCGTATAGCTGCTTTTTTGTGCTTGAGAACAAGAGCAGCGAATGATCAAGGGGCATAGCGCTACGCAAAAGCAAGTTGGAAGTCTAATTTCATGTTAGATAAAATAACTTTAATATAAAGGGGAGAGTAAGGCGATGCGCAAATGAGGCGCTGGAATCATCTTTCGACTGAATAATTATGTCATAAAAACAAGTTTTTTGTCGAATGAAATAGAATCAGAAAAAGTTGTGTTAGATATATTGACATGAGATAAATTGCCAATCTATAATGAACCTGCGAACGTTGCCTCTGAACGAACGATCCATACATAATTTCTCTTAACGTTCGGTTTTTAGATAGCTCTTATACAAATAATGCTTAACTTAGGGGAGTGGAGAAATGAAAAACAGAAATGTAATTCAAGCGGGAATGATCTTATTGCTTATTAGCCTTGTAGTGTCGGCATGCGGGGGGAATAAAGAGACAGCCTCAACCACACCTTCGGAAACCGCGGGGGGAAGTAGTGGAACTGCGGCGGCAGAAGGCATTAAAGTAGGGATTCTGCACTCGCTCAGCGGTACGATGGCGATTAGTGAAGTGTCCGTAAGAGATGCAGAGCTGATGGCCATTGAAGAAATTAATGCAGCAGGCGGCGTACTGGGCCAGCAAATTATTCCGGTCGTTGAAGATGGAGCATCGGATTGGCCGACCTTTGCCGAGAAAGCACGCAAGCTGATTTCCGAAGATAAGGTGGCGACGGTGTTCGGGGGTTGGACCTCCTCGAGCCGCAAGGCGATGAAGCCGGTATTTGAAGAATTGAATGGACTGCTCTGGTATCCGGTGCAATATGAGGGGCTGGAGGCATCGCCGAACATTTTCTACACGGGAGCGACGACGAACCAGCAGATTGTGCCAGCTGTTGACTGGCTCCTCGAAAATCGCGGCAAAAAAATGTATCTGCTCGGATCAGATTATGTATTTCCACGCACGGCTAATCTGATTATTAAAGAACAGCTCAAGGCTAAGGGCGGAGAACTGGTTGGTGAGGAATACACGCCGCTAGGACATACGGATTACAGCACCATTATTAGCAAAATCAAAGAAGCAAAGCCGGACATCGTATTTAACACGCTGAACGGCGATAGCAACGTCGCTTTCTTCAAGCAGCTGAAGGATGCAGGCATTTCCGCAAAGGATTTGACGACATTGTCGGTATCGGTAGCGGAGGAGGAAATCCGCGGCATCGGTGTTGATGTGCTGGAAGGGCATTTAGCGGCATGGAACTACTATCAGACGACGGATACCCCGGCCAATACGGCTTTTGTAGCGAATTATAAGAAGAAATTTGGCGAGGATCGTGTGACGGCTGACCCGATTGAAGCTGGATACACAGCAGTGTACTTATGGAAAGCAGCCGTAGAGAAGGCGGGTTCTACTGATGTTGCCAAAGTAAAGGAGGCTGCGAAGGAGCTGGAGTGGGATGCGCCAGAAGGCAAGGTGCGCATTGACGGCGAGACGCAGCATATTTACAAAACCGTAAGGATTGGCGAGGTTCAAGCAGACGGACAGTTTAAAGAGCTGTGGAATTCCGGTGAAGCCGTGAAGCCAGACCCCTATTTGAAAAGCTATGAATGGGCTGCAAGCATACAGCCATCTGAGTAGGAAATTTAGGCTCGGCTCATGCTTTCGGAACGCCCCTTGGGCTTGAAATGCCTATAACAGCAGCGGGATAATGGCGATGGCGCAAGCCATCGCAGGAGGTGAAGAGCGGAATGGACGTATTTATTTTGCAGCTGTTCAATGGCATTAGTGTAAGCTCGATTTTGCTGCTGATCGCACTGGGGCTGGCCATTACGTTCGGCTTAATGAAGGTCATTAATATGGCCCACGGCGAGCTGATTATGATTGGCGCTTATTCCACCTATTTGACGCAAAATCTGTTTCACGCCTATATGCCGGGCTCCTGGTTCAACTGGTATTTTGTTTTATCAATTCCGGCGAGCTTCCTGATTGCATTCTTGTTTGGCCTTTTGCTGGAAGTCAGCCTGATTCGCCATCTGTATGGCAGGCCGCTTGACAGCTTGCTGGCAACCTGGGGCGTAGGCCTTGTACTTCAGCAGCTAGCACGGTCCATATTTGGCGCTCCCAATGTGGCGGTGACCAGCCCTTCATGGCTGAATGGCGGCATGCGCATATTGAACGATGTCGTGCTTCCTTACAAAAGGCTGTTCATTGTCGGCTTGGTCGCGGCCTGTCTGATCGCCATGTACTTCTATATTTACCGCAGCCTTGAAGGGCGACGCATGCGTGCCGTTATGCAAAATCGCGATATGGCGGCGTGCCTTGGCGTATCGACCCGCCGCGTAGATGCAATGACCTTCGCGATTGGCTCAGGTATCGCAGGAATTGCGGGCTGTGCCTTAACGCTGATGGGGCCAATCGGCCCTTCTCTGGGCACCTATTATATTGTTGATGCGTTCATGGTCGTCGTGCTTGGCGGTGTCGGCAAGCTGGTTGGTACGGTGCTTGGCGCACTCGGGATCGGCGTATTTAATACAATGTTTGAATATTGGACGAATGCTTCGCTCGGCAAGGTGCTGGTGTTCCTATGCATAGTGGCGTTCCTGCAATGGCGTCCTTCCGGATTTGTGGCAATGCGTACACGCTCGCTTGATTAATAGGGAAAGGGGTGACGGGTGAAAATGGAACAGCGAAGGTTATCACCCCAGCGATTGTGGATTTTGGCAGGTTATGCGGCTGCGGCCGCGGCGTTGTTCTCGGCGCCGATGTTTTTAAGTGATTTCCGCCTCAATCTGCTCGCAAAATTTCTTGCTTTTGCTATTGTGGCGCTAGGACTGGACTTGATTTGGGGCTATACAGGCATTCTCAGCCTCGGCCATGGCATCTTTTTTGGAATTGGCGCGTATGCGATGGCGATGTACTTGAAGCTGGAGGCGAGCGGCGGGAAGCTGCCGGATTTCATGGGCTGGAGCGGGCTTAAGGAGCTGCCACTGTTCTGGCAGCCGTTCAGCAGCTTTGGCTTTGCGGTAGCGATGGGCATAATAATGCCCGCGCTCCTGGCGCTATTTCTCGGCTTTTTCACCTTCCGCAATCGAATTCGTGGCGTTTATTTCACGATTTTGACGCAGGCGTTGGTTATTATTACGACGACGCTGCTCGTCGGGCAGCAGGCTTTTACGGGCGGGACGAATGGCGTGACGGGGTTTGGAAAAATATTGGGCGCTTCGCTCGCCTCCCCTGATACGAAGCGGATTTTATATTTTGTTACGGTGCTGGTGCTGATTGCTGTTTTTGTAGCTTG
Source organism: Paenibacillus sp. JT22N15 (assembly GCF_059383755.1). Classification (NCBI taxonomy): domain Bacteria; kingdom Bacillati; phylum Bacillota; class Bacilli; order Caryophanales; family Paenibacillaceae; genus Paenibacillus; species Paenibacillus sp. JT22N15. The sequence continues at coordinate 41,976 of NZ_JBXENV010000019.1, forward strand.
CCGCTACGTTGTCGGCAGCCGCTTCGGCAAGGTGCTTCGCGCCATTCGCGACGGGGAAAACCGCGTGCGCTTCATCGGTTATAATCCTGCGATGTACCAAATGGCTATTTTCACTTTATCTGCCGCATTTGCGGGTATCGCGGGTATGCTGTTTGTGCTCCATGTTGGCATTATTTCGCCTTCCATGATGGGCATCGTGCCCTCCATTGAAATGGTGCTGTGGGTGGCCATTGGCGGGCGCGGCACTTTAATTGGGGCGGCGCTGGGCGCTGTATTGCTCAATTGGGCAAAAAGCGAATTCAGCACCTCTTACCCCGAAGGCTGGACCTATTTTCTCGGTGCGATGTTTGTCATCGTAGTTGTATTCCTGCCTAATGGCTTAACGGGACTGCTTGGCAAAATCAAGCTCGGCAAAAAGCGGAGGGTGACGAAAAATGAGCCAACCATTGAGTATCCTGCAGTGTAATGATGTGACGGTAGAGTTTGACGGTTTTAAAGCCATCCAGGGCATGAGTCTCACCTTGGCAAAAGGAGAGCTGCGCTTCCTGATCGGTCCGAACGGCGCGGGCAAAACGACGATGCTCGATGTGATCTGCGGCAAGGTGCGGCCATCAAAGGGGCAGGTCACATTCAATGGCGATATCGACATTACGCGAAAAAAAGAGCATCAAATTGCGGAGCTGGGCATCGGCCGCAAGTTTCAGGCCCCATCTATTTTCCCCTCCATGACGGTGCTGGAAAATCTGGAGATCGCGCTGCGCCAGCGGCGCGGGGTGTTCGCTACTCTGTTTGCAAGGCTTCAGGCTGGAGAACAGAAACGGATGAAGCGGCAGCTGGAGATGATCGGGCTGGCAGATCAAGAAGATAGCCGTGCTGGCGGGCTGTCGCATGGCGAGAAGCAGTGGCTGGAGATCGGCATGATGCTGCTGCAGGAGCCGAATATTTTGCTGCTCGACGAGCCGGTTGCCGGCATGACCGATAAGGAGACGGATAAGACGGGGGAGCTGCTTCAGGAAATTGCGCGTGAACGCTCCATCGTTGTCGTTGAGCATGATATGGAATTTGTGCGCAGCTTTGCAAGCAAGGTGACCGTTATGCACGAGGGCAAGCTGCTCAAGGAAGGCACGATGGAGGATGTGCAGCGGGATGACCGGGTAGCGGAGGTGTACTTGGGAAAAAGGCGGGATGCGGATGTTAGCCGTTCAACAGCTTGAAGCGGGTTATGGAGAAAGCATTATTTTGCGCGATGTATCGTTAAAGGTGGAGGCAGGCGAGGTTGTGTGCCTGCTCGGGCGTAACGGCGTCGGCAAAACGACGTTAATGAAAAGCATTATGGGGCTGCTGAAAGCACGCCATGGAACAGTAGCTTACAACGGCGTAGATCTGACGAAGCGCGCACCGGGCAGAAGGGCGAAGAGCGGCATGGGATATGTGCCGCAGGGCAGAGAGATTTTCGGACAGCTCACCGTATACGAAAATATTCTTATCGGCTTGGAGGCTGCGCCGCGGGAGAGGCGCGGGCGCGGGCAGGCGAATATGATCCCGCCTGATGCCATTGCGAAATTCCCGGTGCTGCCGGAAATGTATGCGCGGCGCGGCGGTGATCTCAGCGGCGGGCAGCAGCAGCAGCTCGCTTTCGCCAGAGCGCTCGCTTCGCAGCCTTCGCTGCTGCTGCTCGATGAGCCTTGCGAGGGGATTCAGCCCTCCATCGTGGATGATATCCGCGAGGTCATTCGTTCCATTAAGGCGGATGGCCAGACGGCGATTTTGCTCGTTGAACAAAGCCTCGACTTTGTAAAAAGCGTGGGCGATTATTTTTATATATTAGAAAAGGGCGCTATCGCATGGGAAGGAACACTCGCGCAGTTGAGCGACGACGTAATCAAAAAGTATTTGACGGTTTAATGCCCCGCTTCAAAGCAGATAACAAGAGAAAAATGAAAGTCTTACTCTAGGCAGGAGCCTTTAGAAGAGTAAGGCTTTCTTTTTGCGATAATAACTCCATAGCATAACAATAAATAAGGGAATGGCAAACACGTTGGTGAATTGGGCAAGCGGCATTTCGAAAATGGGGGAGAGAGATTTGCTGAATATATTTGCAAGTAATAAGATAATGGCTCCGATTATAGCTGAGCCTGGAATAATAATGCTGTAATTATTTCCACACCATTTACTTAGTAAGACTGATGATGCAAATCCTACACATGCTACGGGACCAACAAACCATACGGCAATGCCAGTCATAATGGTAATGATTACAGTGGACAGGATGTGAACAATAACTCCAGCGCTTCTCTCATTATTATAGTGTTTGGAAATAAGGCTGGACATCAAGGTGGCGGCAATTAGGGCAGCAATAATTACAAAAGCCAGAGTATATGACTCTCCTTTGAAAATGCCATGCCCCCGAATGGAAGAGATAGTGGCTTCCTCGCTAAATCGGTTAAGCATATAAAGCAGCGCCAAGATAAAGTGAGCGGCTGTTCCAATGAAGGCGCCAGCAAAAATAAGCTGGATGGAGGACGTAGAAATTTTTAGTAAACGAACAACGGCGTATAGAAGGATGTAGCCTAGTATACAACCTACCATAGTGGTTGCTACTGTAAGAGTAGAAACGCTAATTGAATTTTGCATACTAGTTATGCTAGACCAAGTAACGAGTAAGGAGAGGCTTGCCATTTCTGTCAGTCCAAAAGTTGTGGGTGCAGCCAGACGATTGCGTGTCAGCCCTTGAAGCATAGCTGCGGAACAGGCCAGTGCTGCTCCTGCTAATGCAATGGCTATGGTATTAGGGAGCCGCAATGTCGTCAATACCACGTACGCATCGGCCTCCCAATATTTTACAAGAATAACTTGTTTAAAGTCATTAAGTGTAAACCCCATGGGCCCCGTAGACAAAGACCAAGCAAAACAAGCAATCACCAGAATAGGCCCTAAAATAAACAAGGCAGAGACAAACAGCGGGTTCACTTTCGTACGTGTTGTCATGAAGCAGTAGTCCTTCCTGAAAAAATCTATTTTCCTTTATATCGGAAATATAGCAGGGAAATTTTAACCGGACTGTTCATCACCTTAGTATGGCGACCGCTGGCAAATCTATTTTTCAATTAAGAAACGGCGATTGTGGCCTTTAAAAATGTTTCTATATTATCTATAGAATAATTCACATATTTATTATCCTGTGTGAGCCGGCTGACCATAATGCCTCCTTCAAGGGAGGAGAAGATAAAGGAGGCGGTTGATTCTAAATCGCAATCCGCCCGAAATTCGCCTCTGGCTATGCCTAGCTTCAAAATCTCCTGTAACATGGCAAGCGAGCCTTCAAAAGCGGCAATCGTATGTCCGCGAAGAGCAGGAAAAGCGTGATCGCTTTCGACTGCACTAATAATAAACGGGCAGCCGCCCTTTATTGGAGTATTGTTGACTGTATCACTGTAAATATGGCAAAGCGCCATGATTTTGCCGAGTGCTGTTTCTGCACTTCCCACGGCCTTCTCGAAATGCTCTTGCAGCACTTCTCCCGCATAGGCAAAAGCTTCAAGAGCAATTTCATCCTTGCTGCTAAAGCTCCGATAGATACCGCCTTTCGTTACGCCAGTTGCCTCAATAATATCCTGGATCGACGATCCCGTAATTCCCTTTTGATTAAAAAGCTCCGCCGATTTTATAATAATATGACGGCGTGTTTTTTCTCCTTTACGCATGGGCGGTCAATCTCCTCTCTATAGTTACAGCTCTCGTTTCATGGTTGTCTAAGTATTGTAACATTTTGCAGATGAAACAAAGAAGCGAATGAGCTACAATAAAAATACCGAACGGTTCGGTTTTTAAGAGGAGGAGAAATAGCTTATGAAGTCTCTATCAAGCAGGTCCTTATATTCCTTAATGGTTGCCGCAGCAGTGATTTACATCGGTTACGTCGTTTATCAAAATTTCTTCTATGACCCACAGGCGACCGCCTTCTTGGAGCATAAAACGAAACGCCCGACCAATGCGGCCGCCTGGCTGATTGTCATGTATGTGCATATTGTGTTCGCAAGCCTTGCGATGGTATCCGGGGCAGTCAATTTTTCAGGAAAAGTATTAGCCCGCTTTAGAAAGCTTCACCGTGTCAATGGCTATGTGTATTTGATTGCCGTTCTTGTTGTCGTCCTTAGCTCAGGCTATATGGCCCCTTATACGACAGGCGGGAAAATCAATAGCATTCCCTTCAATATAATCAATATGGCATGGACAGCGATGACAATTGCGGCAATTGTTCAAATTAGAAAGAAGCAGGTGGTCAAGCATCGCAAATGGATGGTAAGAAGCTATGTTTTTTGCTTTACAAACATGTTCATTCATAGCCTTACATTTGTATCGCAGCAAGGGTTTGGCTTGGATTACGTCACCAGCTACACGATCGGCGTCTATGGATCTATTGTCTTGAACCTTCTAATTGCAGAGTTGGTTATTCAATTTATTTATAGACGTAGGCCTGCCTAATGCAGGAGCTATTGCAACAGCAGCTGGGCAGTTTGCTCTGGATGAGAAATCGGAAAATGATGCCCATAAGGAAGGCTGCTCAGCTTCAAATGGCGGTAACGATCAGGCAGTTCATAATTCCGCTCCTTCTCTCCCCATAAAATATGCACCTTCTTCTCATCCCACTGCTCCGGCGATAGCTGAAAGCTTTGCGGGCGTGTCAGTTCGCGCAATAGCTCGGCAAGTGTTTTTCTTACCCGCGGTGAGCGCAGCTCCTCCTGCACATAACGGATATATTCAGCTGGAATTTGTGCCTCTGATTCGAAGCAGCTTTGCTTGATCAGCGACTTCACCAGCGCAGCCTCACTCATGCGTGAGAGCGCCATTTCTGTAAGCCAGCGCTGTTTATACATGGACGGTGCCGGATGAAAAACGGGCTGCAGCAGTCCGAGCGCTTGAATTCGCTCCGGCAGGCGCTCCATGACTTTGGCAGCGAGGAGCGCTCCGTAAGAATGCCCGATTAAGGTAACGGGAGTATCCATTGCTTCGATGGATTCTATAAAACTCTCCACGTGGCCGTCAATTACATGGGAGTTGTGGTGATAAGGGCTTCTGCCCAACCCGGGGAGGTCAGGGAGCCATACGTTGGCATTCTGAAAATGATTAGCCAGAGGAATCAGGCAATCCGCTCCGCTAAAGGTGCCAGGTATGAAAATAATAGGATTTCCGCTGTTATTGTTATTGTGCAGTGCAGTCATATTGCCTAACTTGCTCTGCTTGTAGCCTTTATGTGCCGTCACTGAATGCGAGAGGCGAAAATCGAGGTCAGTGATCGTATGGCGCAGAGCGGACGGCGTTACCCTGTAGTCCAGCGCATATTTTTGTTGGATATGTCGGGCTGAATCGAGCGAATAAGAATCGTCTACGACAAAGCTCAGCGATTCTTGGGGAATGCCTAGCTTGCTGCCCAGCGGGCTTCCAAGCACCTTGGATAAGAAGCTAAGAGGCAGAGAACCAATGGGTTTTGCTACGCGAAGCTCCTCTGCCATCGTTGTAATAAGCTGCCTCATATTAGGGTTGTCTTCCTTTGCTTGCAGCAAATAAAACGTTTGGCTGATGGGCTGCTCTTCTTGGGCAAGTGCGGCGATAAAGGCTGCGGCGTGATCGAGATGGAACAGGGGCAGCCAATATTTCTCGCCTCCCGGCACAAGCGCCATCAACTTTCGGCGTGCAGCATCAACTAACAGACCTAGACCGCCGAGCTGCTCCGTCTCTCCTGTTGCGGAATCGCCAATGACGACGCCGGGGTGAACGACGGACAGGGGATAGCCTTGCTTTGTACTTTGCTCCCGCATGTGCAGGTCTGCAAGGAACTTGGCTTGTTCGTAAGGCGGCTCATGGTTGAGAGACGCAATAGCCTGCTCTTTTTGCGATAGATCCTCATTGCGAAAGGGGCTTTTAAAGCCGACCAAATGGATAAAATGGCGCAGCGTCGTCTCCGCATGAATAAGTGAGGCTATATCAGCCATATGCTGCGAGGCTTGTAAAAACACTTGTTTTGCCTGCTCGTCGCTCAGTCTGATATCCATAGGGCCTCCCGCATGAATAATGACTTCTGCTGTTTTCACTCGTGCCAAATCCTCTTCATTCAAACCTAATAAAGGCTGCGTCAAATCACCGCATACCGGTTTGATGTACTCGTTATGCTGCTGAAGGTCCAGCTTGTCCAAAAGCTGCTCATACTTGTTTAAAGAACGAACTAAAACGGTCACGTGCTGCTTGGTTTGTGCAAGTGCCTGTATCAATCGTTGTCCAATAAATCCTGTACCGCCCGTAACAAATAAATGTGCCATGTGCTTGCTCCTTCTGTATCAATCATTTTATTAGTTAAGAGGGAATCATCCTCTCAAGAAATAGTACTATTTAGTACTAAAATGTTCAAAAAAATTACTTTAGCAAGGCTGCTAAAGCATGAAACGCATGTTGAACGGTATTTGGATTCTGGCTGGCATGCTGCAAAAATAAAGCTCCTTCAATCGTAGACAGCATGAGCGCGGCGGTTGGTTCGACTGGTAAGTCGGACTTGAGCTCCTTAAGCGCTATCCCCTCATACAGCAATTGCTCGATAAAGGAAAGCTGGCTTTGGAAAAAACGGCGGAACTGCTCGCGGAAAGGGCCATTCTCCAGCGGTGCCTGCGTATAGAGGGTCAGAAATGGGCAGCCGCCAAGGCAGCGTACATCCTGCTCGGTCAATAGCTGGACTAATTTATCCAGACGCGTAAGTACAGGGATGTCAGTCTGCCTGCCAATGTGCTGGAATAAGTTTTCATATTGGCTGATCATCCGTTCAATAATGGCGGACAGCAGCTCTTCTTTGCTTTTAAAATAATAATAGATGTTCGTTTTGGACACTTTGCTGGCAGCAACGATGTCATCCATGCTCGTAACCAAATAACCTTTGCTCAAAAATAACTGTTGGGCCGTGTGCAAGGCAATCTCGCGGTTGGATTGTTTTGTTTTCATACTAGTACTGTATAGCACTAAAATTATTTTGTCAATGCTTGCACATGCGCAGACTGCTTCAATAGAACCTATCACATTATCATAAAATGAATGCCAGTTACCCTTATAAAATCTCTTGTTAAATATATACATATGATATAATATAATACAATAATGACTGCATTATTGTTAACTGGAGGGATTCGATATGATGCTATCTATTAGAAGGATGACTATTTTTTCGCTTTCTGCCATTATCGCACTCGTAACATTTATTTCTCCCGTAGGGGCCGCTGAGGCTGCTATCCAGGCAATTGCTTTCCCTGAGGTGCCTGCTTCCTTCCAGAAATCGAAGCTCCCTAACATTCTGGTTATTGGTACAGGAGGCACGATTGCTGGACAATCGACGGATGAGACAAGCTTTCAAACGTACCGTGCGGGTACGCTTTTAATTAAAGATATGGTGAAGAGCCTGCCGAATCTGGATAAGATGGCAGACGTTGAGACTGTGCAGTTTGGCAACAAAGACTCATCAGCTTATCTGATGGACGACTTGGCAAGCCTGTCGATGACAGTGGATGCAGCGTTGAAGAAATACGACGGTGTAGTCGTTACGACAGGTACAGATACGATGGAGGAAATCGGTTATTTTCTTGATCTTACGGTTCGCAGCTCGAAGCCGGTTGTTATTACGGGCTCTATGCGCCCGTGGACAGTGATCGGAAGCGATGCTCCGGCGAACTTGTTCAATGCGATTAAGCTGGCAGCAAGCGGCAAGACGAAGAAATTCGGCACCGTGCTCATGCTGAATGATGAAATTCATGCTGTGCGCGAAGTGACGAAAGCAAATGCAATGCGTCTCGACACATTCGAGTCGCCAGGATTTGGCCCGCTGGGCTACATTGATGAATCGATTATTCAAATTTACCGCGTGCCGACAAGAGCGCTGAAAACCGATGCAGAGTGGGCAACGCCGTTTGATCTGTCCAAGCTGCCGAAGGCCGGCTTCTCGAAGGTTGAAATTGCTTATTCGTATCAAGGTGCTGGCGGCGAGGCGATCAAAGGCTTCGTAGACGGCGGGGCGAAAGGGATTGTTACAGCGGGTACGGGAGCTGGCGGCATTTCCGCTGCAATGAGGGAAGAACGTACGAAGGCGATTGAGAAGGGTGTTGTTTTCGTAACGACGACAAGAACCGGATCGGGCAATATTTATGGCGGCAGCGATGGGATTTTGGCAGGGGATAATTTGAATGCTGCTCATGCTCGTATTCTGCTTATGCTGACTCTGACTTACACAAGCGATTTCCCAACTATGCAAAAATGGTTCACTACTTACGGTGCGCTGGAAGTGCCGGAAGATACTGCGGTGAAAGCTGCTGCATAATACAAAGCATTTTAGATGAAAAACATATGGTTCCTATGCTGGCTGTACACATCGGGAACGACAAGCTGTCCAGGGTTCCGTTGACAGGCCGCAAGCATGCTTGCGCCTTATCAAGTCTGGTCCAAAAGACGGCGTACGGCGGGCGTGCACCTATTGAGAGATGACAGCAACCGCTGTGTAACACGGAAGGATAAAAGCCTGGGAGATCACAATCTCCCAGGCTTTTGTTTTTTTTAGAAATATAAGGAGCGGGACAAGGCGATCTCGCGGTTGGATTGTTTTAGCAGAAGACCTCACACCGTCATTAAATTTATGTTAGTTATTCTTACACATATAGGTATAAAGTCACTTGTTTGATTTAAATATGTGAGATAATATAACGCAATAGAGATTACATTATAGTTAAGTGGAGGGAACCAAGATGATGCTGTCTATTAAAAGGATGACTGTTTTTTCGCTTTCTGCCATTATCGCACTCGTAACATTTATTTCTCCCGTAGGAGCCGCTGAGGCTGCTATTCAGGCAATTGCTTTCCCTGAGGTGCCTGCTTCCTTCCAAAAATCGAAGCTCCCTAACATTTTGGTTATTGGTACAGGCGGCACGATTGCTGGACAATCGACGGATGAGACAAGCTTTCAAACGTACCGTGCAGGTACGCTTTTAATTAAAGATATGGTGAAGAGCCTGCCGAATCTGGATAAGATGGCAGACGTTGAGACTGTACAATTTGGCAACAAAGGCTCATCGGCTTATCTGATGGATGATCTGGCAAGCCTATCGATGACAGTAGATGCAGCGTTGAAGAAATACGACGGTGTAGTCGTTACGACGGGTACGGATACGATGGAGGAGATCGGTTATTTCCTCGATCTTACGGTTCGCAGCTCGAAGCCGGTTGTTATTACAGGCTCTATGCGTCCATGGACAGTAATCGGAAGCGATGCTCCGGCGAACTTGTTCAATGCGATCAAGCTGGCGGCGAGCGGCAAGACGAAGAAATTCGGCACCGTGCTCATGCTGAATGATGAGATTCATGCTGTGCGTGAAGTGACGAAAACAAACGCGCTGCGTCTTGACACATTTGAGTCGCCAGGATTTGGCCCACTGGGCTACATTGATGAATCGATTATTCAAATTTACCGTGTGCCGACAAGAGCGCTGAAAACCGATGCAGAGTGGGCAACGCCGTTTGATCTGTCCAAGCTGCCGAAGGCCGGCTTCTCGAAGGTTGAAATTGCGTATTCGTATCAAGGAGCTGGCGGCGAGGCGATCAAAGGCTTCGTAGACGGCGGAGCAAAAGGGATTGTTACAGCGGGTACAGGAGCTGGCGGCATTTCCGCTGCAATGAGAGAAGAGCGTACGAAGGCGATTGAGAAGGGTGTTGTTTTCGTAACGACGACAAGAACCGGATCGGGCAATGTTTATGGCGGCAGCGATGGGATTTTGGCAGGGGATAACTTGAATGCAGCTCATGCTCGTATTCTGCTTATGCTGACTCTGACTTACACAAGCGATTTCCAGACTATGCAAAAATGGTTCACTACTTACGGTGCGTTGGAAGTGCCGGAAGATACTACGGTGAAAGCTGCTGCATAATACAAAGCATTTTAGATAAAAACGACGTAAATTAACATGACATGAGTATTGACAGAATGTTGGATGCCCTACTATAATACAGATAAATGTAAGGTATTCTAACAAAAAACATATGGTTCCTATGCTGGCTGTACACATCGGGAACGACAAGCTGTCTAGGGTTCCGTTGAAAGGCTGCAAGCGTGCTTGCGCCTTATCAAGTCTGGTCCAAGAGACGGCGTACGGCGAGCGTGCACCCATTGAGAGATGGCGGCAACCGCTGTATAACACGGAAGGATAAAAGCCTGGGAGATCACAATCTCCTAGGCTTTTGTTTTTTTAGAAATGTAAAAATGTATGAGTTACATACTTATACATTTTTATATTTCACCCTCGAAATGGCAGCTTTGCTGCCAGAGGACGGTGACAGCTGTTTACGCTTAGCCCAATCTCCCGTTATTCAGGGGCTGGAGCTATAAAGACAAGGGGTGGGACAATGAGACGGTCGTGGAAGGTTTGGCTCTTAGGGTTGCTTGTCGTGTCGGTGTTTGTTGTGTCGGGTTGCAGCAGTTCAGAAGGCAAAGCGGAGGAAGGAGGGGGAGGGGAGTCGATTACGATTGCCCTAAGCCCGTGGCCGGGCTGGTATATGTGGTATGTAGCAGAGGAAAAAGGTTTTTTTGAAAAGCATGGCGTTAACGTCAAGCTGGAGTTTTTCCCGGTATACAGCGACTCGCTGCAAGCTTTGGCAACGGGGAGAGTCGATGCGAACAGCCAGACGCTGAGCGATACGCTTGCTCCTTTTTCAAAAGGAATTCCGCTTAAAGCGGTTCTGGTAAATGACAATTCTTTTGGCGGCGATGCTATTGTCAGCAAACCGGAAATTCAGTCGATTCAGGATTTGAAGGGAAAAACGGTTGCGACGGAGCTTGGAACTGTCGATCATTTGCTGCTGCTGACTGCCTTGGCGCAAAATGGCATGAAGGAAGAAGATGTGAACTACGTCAATATGACGGTAAATGATGCGGGACCCGCTTTTATTTCGGGAAAGTCAGATGCTTCTGTGCTGTGGGAACCGTTTCAGACGATTGCGGTGAAGGAGGGCAAGGGGAAGGTATTGTTCTCTTCTAAAGATACGCCGGGGCTTATTCCGGATCTGCTTGTGTTCCGTGAAGAGGTCGTGCAGAAGCGTTCCGCTGAAGTGCAGAAGGTGGTGGATGCTTGGTTCGATGCGCTTGCGTATTATGAAGCCAATCAGGAAGAAGTGCTGAAGCTGCTCGCTGCTAAGGCGGAAACGACCCCGGAGGATCTCAAGCTGGGATTTGACGGCATCAAGCTGTTCTCTCAAGCGGATAATGTCCATGCCTTTGAGAAGCGTGATGAATATACCTCGCTTGAGTATACGGCGGGGCAGACGGCGAATTTCTTGCGCGGACTTGATATGGTCGGTGACATAGATGACGTGAGCGGACTATTCGACTCGCAATTCGTCAAAAATACAACAGCAGGGAAGTGATGGCGATGAAAGCAGTTCGGCGGCGGAAGCCGCATCGGATACAGATTTTTAAAGATATCGGCCCCCGGGCGTTTGCGCTTACAGCTAGCTGCTCTTTTCTGCTCCTTCTGCTGCTCTGGTCGCTGCTGAGCTATACGGAGGCAGTGAACCCTGTATTTTTGCCGAAGCCGCATGTCGTTCTGACTACCTTTATAGAGCTGCTCGGCAGCTCTGATTATTGGAATCATATTGGCGTTAGCTTATTTCGCGTAATGTCGGGCTTCCTGTTGGCATGTGTATTGGGCATTCCCATCGGGATATTGGCTGGAACGTTCAAGTTCGGCGAAGCGCTGGTGGAGCCGCCGATGGAATTTATTCGCTATATGCCGGCGGTCGCTTTCATTCCGCTTATTATGGTATGGGCAGGGATTGGGGAGTGGGCCAAGGTGCTGCTTATTTTCATCGGCTGCTTCTTCCAGCTGGTGCTGATGGTAGCTGACAATACGCGCAGGGTGTCGCAAGATTTGCTGCAAGCCTCTTTTACGCTTGGAGCAGGTCGTTGGAAGGCGATTGAGACGGTGCTGATACCGGCGATCCAACCGCAGCTCATGCACACGATGCGGCTTATTCTCGGCTGGGCATGGACGTATCTGGTTGTGGCGGAGTTGGTTGCGGTTAACAGCGGGCTGGGATATGCGATTATGAAGGCGCAGCGATTTTTGAATACGGAGGAAATTTTTGTTGGTATTTTCGTCATTGGATTGCTGGGCTTGATTAGCGACCGCATTTTTGCCTTTTTGAACCGCAGATTATTTCCTTGGGTATAGCGTTCGAGGACTGAGGTTCCGCTATTTTGGCTTTTGATCTGATTTTGGGCCGTAAGCGGACAGGGAATCCGTTATCACCTATATAATCCTGTCAAAATGGTGATGGGGAGTGCGTTAGCTGCTCCTGAGTCCGCTGTCTGGCCGTAACCCTTGATTTTGTTAAAATAGCGGCTGTTGTGTCCGCCAAGTCTACCTTGGTGAAGGGTGTGAACTCCTGAAATGAAGAACGCGAAGCATTCGATCGGGATCGGGAGTTATAGGGATCTGGCTTGCTTGCGCTTACATTCACGTTCATGGTTGCATCCATATCCTAGTTAAAAAAGAATATCAGTACCTGCTATGCGAGGCTTGCAGTCCAATAGGGAGATTTCCCTGAGGATTGTGGGCCTTTTTTAAATTATAGGATAGTATATGATTTTTCCAGCCTCTCTCTATATTTCTGCGCGAAACGACAGCTTTGCCGCCAGAGGACGGCTTCAGCCGTTTGCGCTTGCTTGCATATAAATGTAAAAAGTGATATCATAAATATATCAAATTAATACTAAGGGGTGTTCTGACCGATGAAGGAGTACAAAGCTTGGCATGTGAATGGATTTTTAGCATTGCTCATTGGCATATTGTCACTTGTTGGGGGAGTTATTCTTATTGTGTTTGGCGCATCGGACTCACAGCCGGACTTTCTTTTGATTATTGCAGGTGCTTTGCTGATTCTTGTTTTTGTTATCGCCGCTTCCTCGCTGACGATTGTGCAGCCTAATGAAGCGAAGGTCATCACCTTTTTCGGAAAATATATCGGTACGGTAAGGAATGCGGGGCTGTGGATGACGCTTCCGCTGACGAACAAGCAGAAGGTGTCGCTTAAAGTGCGCAACTTTAACAGCCATACGCTGAAAGTCAATGATGCTGACGGCAATCCGATTGAAATTGGAGCGGTTGTTGTATTTAAAGTGACGGATACATCCCGTGCCAGCTTCGATGTCGACAATTATGAGCGTTTTGTAGAAATCCAAAGCGAGACGGCTGTTCGCCACACGGCGGCGCAGCACCCATATGATACGCATACGGATGAGAATGCGATGTCGCTCAGAGGCAATTCGGAGGAAGTGGCTGAAGAGCTGCTCAAGGAGCTGCAAAGCAGGCTTGCTGTTGCGGGAGTTGAAGTGATTGAGACGCGGCTGACGCATCTGGCCTATGCGCCGGAAATTGCTAGCGCGATGCTGCAAAGGCAGCAGGCGACAGCGATTGTGGCGGCTCGCCAGAAAATCGTTGAAGGCGCAGTTGGTATGGTAGATGCGGCGTTGAAGCAATTGGAGGATAGTGGAATTGAGCTGGACGTGGAGCGGCGTGCGGCGATGGTCAACAATCTGATGGTGGCGATCGTATCGGATCGTTCTGCTACTCCGGTCATTAATACCGGGTCTTTGTACACGTAAGGAGCTGTCGATAATGGGAAAAGAAAAGAAAGCTTTTCCGCTCCGACTGAATCCTGACATTCACCGCGCTCTGGAGCAATGGGCTAATGAGGAATTTCGCAGCGTTAATGGACATATTGAGTTTCTGCTGCGCGAGGCGCTTAGCCGCTCTGGCAGGCTGCCAAAGCCAAAACCAGCCGAGCCTCCGGAAATTGCTGGTGAGCCTAAGGAATAGAGAGAAGCAGATAGAGAGCCTGATTATGGGCAAGAGCAAAGCCAAACAGCAGCTGCCGTCTAAGGACGATAAGCTGCTGTTTGGCTTTGTTTGAGGTGGGGGATTCACTGGGTCAGCGGTCATTAAACGAGCGCGGCTGCCTTGTAACTTTTTTATGGAAGGAAGCGTCGTTTACTTTAAAGCTATTAGTATGTATGTTGCAGGCATGAGGGTTAATGGTATAGCAGATGGGGGGATGAAAATGAACAAAAAGCGGCAGAGTTCATCTCTGGTGCTTGTTATTGTGATGGCATTTGTATTTGTCTCGGGAGCAGCGGCTGTTTATTTCTTGAAGGGCAATCATAAGGAGGTTCCTGCCGGTACAGATGCGGCTGATTCGGTTCGCTTGGAAACGGAGAAGGTTGGACCTGAGGTGCTCGTGGTCGAAGGGGCTAACGGCGAGAAGGTGGAATTAGCTATTGGGGATATCCCGCTCTATAAGGAATATTTAGGCTTGCAAGCTCATGCTGCTGATATTGAAAAAGAAGTCAAACGGACTCAATTGGAAATGCTCGATATCGCTGATCAAGAACGTTTTATTTTGCTGAAGTACAATTGTGGCAATAAGCAATGCTCGACTATTTTGGTGAAGGAAAGTAATTCCGGGCTTGTGAGCGTTGGCTTGGCGGACGGCATTTTTCAAGATTATAAGCTTTCTCCAGAGAAAAATAGGCTGTTATTGAGATTTGGCTACAATGAGGGCGGGCAGATTGTCCGGAATGTGTTGTTTGCTGTTGATTTGGTGCAGATGAAGGTTGTTCCATATGAGAGGGCGGAACTGGGCGAGGTGTATATGTACACGCCAACTTGGCCGATTCCTGACTACGAATGGGTAGATAATAATCAATTTTGGATAGCTTCGGCTGATCTGCAATCATCTAAAACGGGGTTTGAAGAAGTTCGAAATTGGTTCGCTTCAAGTGAACGAAAAATCAAGAAGATTACTATTTCGCTAAACCGAGAGGAGCGATTAGACGCATACTCAATGCCGTAGAAGGGTGAGTTGTTTATATAGCGTCATATTTAATGTTATATTATCTAACATAAATGTTGACAAGTGATATTCAATGGTCATATAATCTATTTAGTGTTAGGTTATGTGACAATTGAATATGGGTTTCCGTTGCAAAATAAACTGGAAACAAACCGCTGTCTAGGGTTCCGTTAGGTGCATATGGGGATTGCCTCCTCTGATGAAAGCTAAGCCTGGTCCGAGAGACGGCATACAGTCGAATATAAGCGCTGCTGGCGCGAATCGCTGTATAACACGGAAGGATAAAAGCCTGGGAGATCAATCTCCCAGGCTTTTTTTATTTATATTCACGGGGAGGCGGAGTGGAAATGAGTAAAGGGTGGAGCAAGACAATTGAAGCTGGAGGCAAGTGGTCAGGTGTTATTGGACGGGGGAGGCTCATCCGTTTGACTGCCCTTGAAGGTGGGGCTAATGTGTCTGCCATGCTGTTCAGTGCCGCAGATCTGAATGAACGCTACAATATGCCGGATACCCTTAAGGCGCAGCATACCTCACATCTGACCAAAGGGAATGTGTTGATGAGCGACAACGGACGCGCAATGGTCAGCATTGTAGAAGATGAGCTTGGCTGGCATGATCCGCTTGGCGGCTACACAAGCCGCGAGCTGACGGATGAGCGCTATGGTGCGACGACTTATCAGGAGCTTCGAAACGGCTGGCTGCGAAGCGGGCAGGAAAATTTGGCGGTGGAGCTCGTGCGAAGCGGCATGGGTGTCAGAGATTTAATGCCGGTCGTCAATTGGTTTTCCAAAATCAGCTGCGACGAGCAGGGTGATATGCATTATGCGGAGCATCATTGCCAGGCGGGCAGCGCTGTAACGCTTAGGACGGAAATGGATGTGCTGCTAGTGTTATCGAATACGCCTAATCCGCTCGATGCAAGAAGGGGCTATCCATCGGTTCCTGTGCTGATTGAAGTATTGGCTGCGGAAGCGGTAGACCGGGAGCATGATTACTGTGTGAATTATCGTGCGGAAAATCGCCGTGCGTTTGAAAATACGTGGGAATACGATGCTTTACGAGGAGGCGAATAATAATGGCCGCATTTAATCTGATAGAAAGCCCGCGCAAGGTAGCGGAGGCTGTATACAGTAAAACGATTTTGGCGGGTGATGGCTGGATGCATGATCTGCTGCCTGGCCAAGTGCTCAGAATTGTCGATCTGGAAGGCAATCAGGCGGCGGACACGCTTTTTTACGACGCTGATCAGCCGGAAGATCACTATAGTGCCATCGCGACGATTGCGGGGCAAGCGAACGTATATTTAACGGCGGGGTCGGTGCTGCGGGCGGAATCGGGCAAGCCGCTCGTGACGATCATTGCCGATACATGCGGACGCCACGATACGATTGGCGGCTCCTGCTCTGCCCAGAGCAACACGGTGAGATATGCCCATGAAAAGCTGCATATGCACAACTGCCGCGATACGTTCATGCTCCAGCTGTCGAAGCGGGAGGCGGGTTATACAAAGCGCGATTTGGCGCCGAACGTAAATTTTTTCATGAATGTGCCGGTGACCGCTGAAGGAGGCTTGCAGTTTGCGGACGGCGTATCCGCGCCTGGCTATTACGTAGAGATGCAATCGCACGGCAGGACAACGGTGCTCATCAGCAACTGTCCGCAGCTTAACAATCCTTGCAATGCCTATAACCCAACACCTGTACAGGTGCTGATCTGGAACGAATAAATAAATGCGGGGAGAGGTCGCTATGTTTACAAAGGTACTGATTGCTAATCGTGGCGCAATTGCCGTGAGAATCGAGCGCACGCTGCGCAAGCTGGGCATTCAATCTGTTGCTGTCTACACGCAGGCAGATCAAGACAGCAGGCATGTCGATAACGCCGACGAAGCGGTATGGATTGGGGATGGTCCCGCCAAAGAGAGCTACTTGAATGCGGAGCTCATTCTTCAGACGGCGATCGCAACAGGTGCGGAGGCGATTCATCCGGGCTATGGATTTTTGAGTGAAAATGCAGACTTTGCCCGTGCTTGCGCCGAGCGCGGCATCGTATTCATCGGCCCGACTCCGGAGCAAATGGAGCAGTTTGGGCTGAAGCACTCCGCTCGTGAGCTGGCGTCAAGGGCGGGTGTTCCGATGCTGCCGGGAACCGAGCTGATTGACAGTGTGGAAGAAGCGGTGCTGCGTGCGGAGCAAATCGGATACCCGGTTATTTTGAAAAGCACGGCAGGCGGCGGCGGTATCGGTATGCGGGTGTGTGACGATGAGCAGGCGCTGCTTGCTGCTTATGAGGGGGTTCGTCATCTGGCGGAGACGAATTTCAAGAACGGCGGCATGTTTTTGGAAAAATACATCGCCAAAGCGCGCCATGTCGAGGTGCAGATTTTCGGCAACAGCTATGGCGAGGTTGTTGCGCTCGGTGAGAGGGATTGCTCCGTGCAGCGGCGCAATCAGAAGGTGCTGGAGGAAAGCCCGGCGCCCCATTTGCCGGATAGTGTCCGCGCGGCCATGATGGAGTCGGCAACGAGGCTCGCTGCCGAAGTGGGCTACCGCAGTGCGGGGACGGTGGAGTATTTATATGACCCGGAAACGGCCGCTTTTTATTTTCTGGAAGTGAACACGCGGCTGCAGGTAGAGCATGGTGTTACGGAAGAAGTGCTTGGCCTCGATCTCGTGGAATGGATGGTGCGGGAAGCGGCGGGCGAGCTGCGCGATTTGCATACGCTCGTGAAGAAGCCGCAGGGACATAGCATTCAGGCGCGGATTTACGCCGAGGATTGCCTGCAGGGCTTTCGCCCGAGTGCGGGGCAACTGGATCAAGCGAGATTTTCGGAGCAGGCGCGCAATGAAACATGGGTGAGAGATGGCATGACCATTACGACGCTGTATGACCCGATGCTGGCGAAAATTATCGTGCACGGCACGGATCGCGACGATGCTTTGCGCAAATTGGGCGAGGCGCTGGCCCAGACGCGGATGTACGGACTGACGACGAATTTGCAATATGTGCAGGCGCTGCTTGAGGATGCAGCTTGCAAGGAGGGGCTTGTTTATACACGGATGCTGGAGGGCTTTGCGCCAGTGGAGCAAGCCATTGAGGTGCTGGATGGCGGCGTGCAGACGACGGTGCAGGATTGGCCCGGAAGAGTCGGGCATTGGGATGTCGGTGTGCCGCCATGCGGACCGATGGACCCTTACTCCTTCCGTCTCGGCAACAAGCTGCTCGGCAATTCGGATCAGGCAGCGGGCCTGGAGTTGACATTGCGCGGAGGTTCTTATCGCTTCCGTAGTGCAATGCGGTTTTGCCTGACGGGTGCTGATATGCAGGCGAAGCTGGATGGCGAGCTTGTTCCGCTGTATGCGCCTATTCTAGCAAAGGCGGGTCAGGTACTCAGCTTCGGCGAGGCGGCGGCGGGGCTTCGGACGTATTTGCAAATTGCAGGCGGACTGGATATGCCGCTTATTCTGGGTAGTGCTGCAACGTTTACGCTGGGCGGCTTTGGCGGTCATGGCGGCCGGGCGCTGCGAGCTGGGGATGTGCTGAGAGTGCACGGCGCTGGCAGCATGCTATCACATGAAATGGCGTTCTCTGAACATTGCTCGGAGCTGTCGCGAGACTATTTATCCGCACCGTTAGCGGTGGAGTTTGCTCCTGTGTACCGTCCGGCCATTACAGGGCAATGGACAATCGGCGTTATACCGGGACCGCATTGTACAGAGGAATTTTTGCGGCCGGAATATTTGCAGCAGTTAACCGAAACGCAGTGGGAGGTTCACTTTAACAGCTCCCGCACAGGCGTGCGTTTAATCGGCCCAGCGCCGCTTTGGACTAGAGAGGATGGCGGAGAGGCGGGGCTGCATCCTTCTAATATTCACGACAATGCCTATGCTGTGGGAACGCTTGATTTGACGGGCGATATGCCGATCCTGCTGGGGCCAGATGGCCCGAGCCTCGGCGGTTTTGTATGTCCGGTTACGACGGCTTCGGCCGAATTTTGGAAGCTGGGGCAGCTGCATCCCGGCGACAAGGTCTATTTTCAGCTATTGACGCTTGAAGAGGCTGATGTGCTGCGCGAGGCACAGGAAGCTAATCTGCGGGCGCTTGGCGAAGGCGACATGGCGTCACTTCAAGAGCTGAAGCTTCCTGAGCCTAGGGGGCAGCTGCTTTCGCCGTCCTATCCGCTGCTCGTCAGCGAGGAGGAGGGGCGGCGTTTTCCCATCGCTATTCGGTGCAGTGGGGATGAGAATTTGCTCGTGGAATATGGCGAGCTGAAGCTGGACATTTTGCTCCGTTTTCAGGTGCATGTGCTGATGGAGGCCATACGGGCGGATGCTTCGCTTCCGGTGCTTGATCTTACGCCGGGCATTCGCTCGCTGCAGGTGCATATCGATCGCACTCGCATCACGGCCCGCGATGCTTGCCGCCGCTTGCTGGAGCTGGATAGCCTGCTGCCGCCGCTTGAGACCATTGAAGTTCCATCGCGAATTGTGCGGCTTCCGCTGTCATGGGACGATCCGTCCACGCAGCTGGCGATAGACCGCTATCAGCAAACGGTGCGTCCGGATGCTCCATGGTGCCCGAGCAATATAGAGTTCATTCGCCGGATCAATGGCTTGGAGGATAGGCAGGATGTGCGGCAAATCGTTTTCGATGCCAGTTATCTGGTGCTAGGTTTGGGCGATGTGTACTTGGGTGCGCCAGTTGCTACGCCCATTGATCCGCGGCATCGTCTGGTGACGACCAAATATAATCCGGCGCGGACGTGGACGCCTGAAAATGCAGTTGGAATTGGCGGAGCCTACATGTGCGTCTATGGCATGGAAGGGCCGGGCGGCTATCAATTTGTTGGGCGCACGATTCAAATGTGGAATAAGCTGCAGGCGACGAAGAGCTTTACGGCGGGCAAGCCGTGGCTGCTGCGGTTTTTTGACCAAATTCAGTTTTATCCGGTTGCTGCGGATGAGCTGCTGAAGATGCGTGAGGACTTCCCGCGTGGGCGCTTTGATGTCGAAATTAAGGAGACGACCTTTCAACTGAATGACTATTTGCTATTTCTTGCTTCTATTGAAGAGGATGCGGCATCGTTCCGCGACACCCAGCAGGCGGCGTTCAAGGCAGAGCGCGATAGCTGGAAGGCGCTTGGGCTTGCGGAATATGTGTCTGAGCAGGATGGTGCGGCTCAAGGCGAAGAAAAGGAGCTTCCTGCGGGAGCGGAGGCTATACGCTGCAATATGCCGGGAAGCGTCTGGAAAGTGCTCGTAGGTCCGGGTGATCAGGTGAAAAAGGGCGATACGCTTATCATTGTCGAAAGCATGAAAATGGAGTTTTCCCAGCAGGCATCCTGTGACGGGGTCGTTGCTTCGATCTATGTCAAGCCTGGTGATGAGGTTCATACTGGCCAGCTTGTTGCTGGCATTATGCAAATCCAGAAAGAGGTGTCGCTCGTATGACGGCTGTTACTTTTCCTGAAGTGCTTACGATGCAGTGGCTGCGTGAAAAATATGCCGCCAAGCAGCTTGCTCCTGAGGCGGTTATTGAAGAAATCATCCGCCGTTCCGAGCGGGATGCCGCAATGAACATCTGGATTACACCGCCTGCGCTTGCGCGGCTGCGCCCTTATTTGGAGCGGCTCGCGCTGCTTGATCCGGCAAAAACGCCGCTCTGGGGCATTCCTTTCGCGATCAAGGACAATATCGACGTTGCTGGCTGGCCGACAACGGCAGCTTGTGCGGAATTTGCCTATACGCCAGAAGAAAACGCCACTGTAGTGGAGCGTTTAGTTCGGGCGGGAGCCATTCCGCTGGGCAAAACCAATCTCGACCAATTCGCCACCGGCTTGGTCGGCATGAGAAGCCCTTACGGCGAGGCGCATAATGCTTTGCGCCCCGAGCTGATCAGCGGCGGCTCGAGCTCCGGCTCGGCTGTCGCTGTTGCCCGCGGCCAAGCGGTATTCTCGCTTGGCACAGACACCGCCGGCTCCGGCCGGGTGCCGGCTGCGCTGAACGGGCTTGTCGGCTATAAGCCGACCCTTGGCGCGTGGCCGACCAAGGGCGTCGTGCCTGCCTGCGCCAGCTTGGACTGTGTGACGGTATTCGCCCCCAGTATAGATGATGCGCTCGCCGTCGATAGCTCCGCTCGCGGCCTCGATCCCGCTGATCCATGGTCAAGGGAGGTTGCGCGCTCTGCGAGCGGCCTGCCGTCCAAGCTGTATTTGCCGCTAGAGCGTCCGGCCTTTTATGGACCGTATGCGGGCGATTACGTTCAGGCATGGGATGCCTCCGTTCAACAGCTGCAACAGCTGGGGATTGCTATTGAAAATGTGGATTGCAGCTTGTTTGCGGAAGCGGCAGCTGAGCTATATGAAGGTCCTTGGGTGGCAGAACGCTGGGCTGATCTGGGCAGTTTTATCGAAAGCCATCCCGGAATTACGGTGCCTGCAACGGAGCAGGTGCTTCGTTCGGGAGCTGCTGAGCGCCATACGGCAGCTTCCGTATTTGCTTCCATGCATCGCTTGCAAGCCTTCAAGCTGGCGGCAAAGAGCCTGCTCGATGATGCAGTGCTGGTTATGCCTACCTGTGGCGGAACGTGGACGCGTGAGCAGGTGCGCGAGCAGCCTATACAGACGAATACGGCAATGGGCGCTTTTACGAACCACTGCAATTTGCTCGATCTAAGTGCGGTAGCTCTTCCCTCGGGGGAGGCAGCGGAGCGGTTGCCTTTTGGCATAACGCTGTTCGCATTAGCGGATCAAGAGCATCTGCTTGAAGGCTTGGGGAGGCTGTATGCCAACCAGACAATGGAGTCTGGGCAGTCGGGCTGGACGGAGTGCAGTCAAAATAGCGCAGTTGCAGCAGTGCCATCCGAAACCGTCGACGCCGATCAGACGACGCTAGTGGCTGTATGCGGTCTCCATATGCGCGGATTCGCATTAGAGCGGCAAATGCACGCTTTCGGAGCGAGCTTTGTCAGGGAAGCGAGCACGGCGGCTAAATATGAGCTGATTAAGCTTTCTACGACGCCGGCAAAGCCTGGCATGATTAAGCTGGATCGAGGTGGCGTATCGGTCGCGCTGGAGCTTTGGCGAATGCCGCTGGCGCGTTTCGGCGAGTTCGCGGCTCTTATACCGGCGCCACTGGGCATAGGAAAAGTGGAGCTGGAGCATGGAGAAGAGGTGCCGGGCTTTATTTGTGAAGGCTATGCTCTTGGAGGGGCAGAGCGAATTTCGGCTTATGGCGGCTGGCGAAAATATGAGCAGGCTACAAGTATAATGTAAATAAACCTAACATATAAATTGACAAATAGTAAAAATTTGCGGTATTCTAATTAAAATTGTTAGATTACCTGACAAATCGGGCGGCAGTTAGTCAAATCCGATGCCGGTTTGCTTGCTGGAACGCAAGCAGGCTAGGCAGCGCAAATTGAACGCTTATGGAGGCGATCACGTTTGAATATGGCGACGGTAACAGCGAAAGCGAAAGAGAAAGAGCAGCCGAAGGAGAATGTATTGGCGCAACACGCGCCAGCTGCCGTAGCGGCTGCTGGCAGCGGAACGATCGAAATCCGCGATCTCCATAAGGTATACCAAACGAAAAAAAGCAGCTTTGAAGCGCTGCGTGATATTCAGCTCACTATTGGCTCCAATGAGTTTTTGACGATACTGGGCCCGTCTGGCTGCGGCAAATCTACGCTGCTTCGCATGGTCGCCGGACTTGATGAGCCTTCGAGCGGCATGCTTGCTTTGGATGGCGAAGAGATTGTCGGGCCCGGTGCAGAACGAGGCATGGTCTTTCAAGGCTACACGCTGTTTCCGTGGCTGACGGTGCGTGAAAACATCGAATATGGTCTCAAGCTGCAAGGGGTACCCACGCTTGCGCGCCGGGCGATCTCCAATTATTGGCTCAAAATCATCCGCCTTGAGTCGTTCGACAAGTCATATCCGAAGCAGCTTTCAGGGGGAATGAAGCAGCGTGTGGCCATTGCCAGGGCGCTTGCCAATCGCCCGAAGGTGCTGCTGATGGATGAGCCATTTGGCGCGCTGGATGCCCAGACCAAGCTGGAGATGCAGGAGATGCTGCTGGATGTGTGGCAAAAGGAGAAAACCACCGTGCTTTTCATTACGCACGATATTGATGAAGCCATCTTTCTGTCGCAGCGCATTGTCGTAATGGGGGCTGGCCCTGGGCGGATTTTAAAGCAATTTAAAGTGAACTTGCCTGCGGAGCGTTCGCCAGAAGTGCGTGAGCACCAATCATTTTTAGCTTTAAAGCGCGAGCTTGCCGATCTGCTGAAGCATGATTGAGTGATTTTAAAGGAGGAGTTAATAATGGAGAAACTGACTAGGGCTGTGCTGGAAGAGGAACAGAAAGATCAGCGGAATTTTCCTACTGCCGAGGTTCTCAAGGCTCGTCCCAAACTGCTTGCGGCTATGGCTTTGCTTGCTACCGTCATGTTATTCAGGCATCCTGCCGCTCTTAATGGAGCAGCGGGATGTTTTTCTTTTCGGGGAGAAGAAGGGCGAAAAGAGGAGGCCTGCGGAGGGCAAGAACGAAAAGCTTAACCGGATCAGGGTTAAATCAAAATGGTGGAGCTGCTGGCCAAGAGCTGGATGAAGCGACAAATATTTAAAAATTTCGTGAATATTCGCCCGCTGGAACTAGGAAATTAGTCCGGGAACGAGCTGCCTGCCGCCTTTCAGGAGTGCTGAAAGGCGGTGTTAATGAAGGGGATGTAAAGGGTAAAATGATTTGAAGGGTTGCTGTTCAAGGTGCGTGCATAAGAAATTGGGAGCGGATGAATACTATGGTCAGATTCACAGCAAACGAGTTGCCTGGCTTGATCAAGTAAAGAACGGTCATTCGAATGGCGGCCTTCGTCATGCATCGAAAAACGACTGCTTCAGCATTCGAGGCTTCCCGCCTGTTAGCCGTGTTTTTTAAAATATAAGACTTTATAAGTTCCTTGCTTATAACCCGCTTATATTTCAGCGCGAAACGAGCCTTTGCCGCTGCATTTCGGCGATAGCCGTTTACGCTATTAGACAGGTAGTTCGTACCCAGTAGACTTAAAATCCTCTAGGAAAGTGGGGCAACATGAAATGAAAGCAACTGGAATTGTACGCCGCATTGATGATCTTGGGCGTGTAGTTATTCCGAAGGAAATTCGCCGGACACTACGCATTCGGGAAGGTGACCCGCTTGAAATATTTGTGGATCGCGATGGGGAGGTTATTCTCAAGAAGTACTCTCCTATTGGCGAACTCGGGGATTTTGCCAAAGAATACGCAGAATCGCTGTTCGAGAGCACGAATCACGTGGCGCTCATCTCTGACCGGGATACGATTATTGCGGTAGCCGGAGCCTCTAAGAAAGACCTGTTAGACAAGCAGGTTGGGCCGATACTGGAGAGCTGCATGGAGAACCGCAAGGCTGTAGCCGAAACGACTCCTGGCGCTTATGAGATGATTAAAGATATAAGTGACACTTTTTCAGCCTTCGTTATAGCACCTATTATTGCAGGCGGAGATCCGATCGGTACCGTGGTGCTGCTGAGTAAGGATGAAGCTGTGAAAATGTCGATTATGGAGCAAAAAATGGCTGAGACCGCTGCTGGTTTTTTAGCGAAGCAAATGGAGCAGTAGGACAGGCTGTCCCTACAAACGAACAGTCCCGGTGCACACAGCAGGTTAGCTGTTTAAGCACCGGGCTTTTGCGTGTTTATAGCGGCATCATCTTGAACGGCGAGCTCGCCTGCATAAAGCAGCTTGAAATATTTGTAGCCCAATATACAAAAAGCAATTAAAAAAACGAGTTGTTTAATCAGCATAGGCACAGGAATGAAGTCAGAAACGATCCAAACATCCAACAGGACGGTGAACACGATGATTTGGGTCATCATTTTTGTTCGCAGTTCTGTCCTAATCCACTTTTTTACATGTAAAAGAGCGATTCCGCCGCACAGCATCAATATGAGCCAAATAAAAAAAATGTCTTTATTGAGCGAGTAGCCGAATAAGGAGCCATAAAGCAGTGATGAGGCAATGCTGGAGAATTTATGCAATTTTTGCTCGTTGGCATTTAAATTATTATAGGTCCTTTTCATTTAGTTACCATGTGCCTTGCGAGTAATTTGGGAAAAATCCATCCCAGTTTAAGCCATATAAACGCCATTTTTTTTATTAACCTTGGCTTGGATGATTAAATAACACAGATTAGTTAGTGTGCCGATTCCGATGATTGCAGATGTCGTTATTAAAATTAAGGATTTCTTCAAATTAATTCTCCGCCTTTCTGGTTATAGAGGGCTTATCGAACGGCATCGAACCCTTCGACTAGATAATACCTCAATTTTCCATAAAAAGGAATTGATTAAAATGTGCTTGTCCGCTTTTTTGTAGTAGCAGCGTCTTCTTTAGTATACTAATGGGACAAGCCAATTGTAGGAGAGTGGGAGAATAATGAGTGAACCGCATATTACGGTTGTTGGCCTCGGTTCTGGCGACGCCGATCAAATGACGCTTGGCGTATGGCGCAGACTCCAGCAGGCAGCGCGCGTCTATGTCAGGACGGAGCAGCATCCGGCGATATCGCTGCTCAAGGAGCATGAGCTAGCGTATACCTCGTTTGATTCCGTGTACGAGCAGCATGATACGTTTCCGGAGGTATATGAGGCGATAGCGGCCACGCTGCTGCTGGAGGCTCAATCGCTGCAAGGGGCGCTCGTATACGCCGTACCAGGGCATCCGATGGTCGCAGAGCGCACGGTGCAGCTGCTTCGCGAGCGCTGTGCAGCTGCGGGCGTGCAGCTCGACATTATCGGCGGCGAGAGCTTCTTGGATCAAGCGTTTATCCGGCTCGGCATAGATCCAATTGAGGGTTTTGCACTGCTGGATGCCGCAGAGCTTCAGCCCGCCATGCTTCAACCGCGCGTACATACGATTATTGGGCAAATTTACGATGCGTTTACCGCATCCGACGTGAAGCTGGCTTTAATGGAGCGTTATCCCGACGACTTCGAGGTTGTCATCGGGCATGCACTCGGTGTTGCCGGCGAGGAGCAGATTATTCGCGTGCCGCTCTATGAGCTTGATCGTACACAAGGCTTTGGCAATCTATCGCTGCTGTACGTGCCTCGTACGACGGAGGATGCGGTGCTGAACCGCTCTTTTGATCGGCTTCATGAGATTGTGGCCATTTTGCGCAGCCCTGAAGGCTGTCCATGGGATCGGGAGCAGACGCACTCGTCTATCCGCAAAAACTTTATCGAAGAGCTTTACGAGGCGCTTGAAGCGATAGATAATGATGATCCGGACGGAATGCGCGAGGAGTTCGGCGATGTGATTTTGCAGGTGATGCTGCATAGCCAGATGGAGGAGGAGACGGGCGCGTTTACCGTCTATGATGTCATTGAGACGCTGAACGAGAAGCTGCTGTTCCGTCATCCGCATGTATTTGGCGCAAGCAGCGCTGCGGATGCCGATGAGGCGCTTGGCAATTGGGAGCAGATGAAGGCCGAGGAGAAGGAGCGCAATGGCACAGCTGCCAGCCGGCAGTCGCAGCTAGACGGCATTCCGCAGGACCTTCCGGCGCTGATGAAGGCATACAAGCTTCAGAAGAAAGCGGCGAAGGTCGGCTTTGACTGGGATGATCTTGGGCCTGTGCTCGATAAAATCCAGGAGGAGCTCTCCGAGCTTCGTGAAGCGATTGCCTCGAAGGACGAGCTGGAGCAGGCGGGTGAGCTAGGCGATTTGCTGTTCGCCGTCGTCAATGCAGCGAGATTCATCCATGCGGATCCAGAGGAAGCTTTGACGATGACAAACCGGAAATTCAAGTCTCGTTTTGCTTATATTGAAGAGCAGCTTCGTATAAACAACAAAACATTTGACCAGACTGATTTAACAGAAATGGACCGCTGGTGGGAAGAAGCAAAGCGACAGTAAGGGACGCGGTTCGCTAATAGCAGCAAAGATTCCGCACTTTTCGTGAAAAAAATTTGCGGTCAGCGGCAGGAATTCATGTCGGCAAGCAGAATAAGTTAACTTCGTAAGTGTAACAGTTTCAAACTTTCACGAACGTAGGCCGTACTGTGCGGCTATACCATTAGCTAAGCTTATTATTAGGAGGATTTTAGAATGAACAAAACAGATTTGATTAACAACATTGCAACAAAAAGCGGTTTGACTAAACGTGATGTAGAGGCTGTTCTTAACGGCTTTCTTGGAGAAGTAACAGATGCTCTTGCTGGTGGAGACAAAGTACAATTGATCGGCTTCGGTACTTTCGAAACGCGCACACGCTCCAGCCGTGTTGGCCGCAACCCACAAACAGGCAAAGAGATTAACATTCCAGAATCGAAAGTTCCTGCATTTAAAGCAGGCAACAAGCTGAAAGAAGCTATCCAGTAATTCATGCGTCTGGATAAGTTTCTCAAAGTATCCCGCCTGATCAAGCGGCGTACAGTCGCTAAAGATGTGTCCGAGCAGGGACGCGTCTGGATCAACGGCCGCGAAGCGAAAGCGAGCAGCGCCGTAAAGGTTGGGGATGAGCTTGCTATCCAATACGGGCAGAAGACGGTAACCGTTCGAATTGAGCGAATTGCCGAAACGACCCGCAAGGATGAAGCCGGTGAGCTCTACACGGTGCTGAAGGAAGAACAGCGTCCGCGTGACAATGATCTTGAATGGCAATAAAGATAAAGGGTTGCTCGCGCATGGTAATTATGTGCAGAGCGGCCCTTTTTTTATAAATTTGCGTATATAACCATGGACGGAGCAAATCAAGGAGGGAAAGTGGAGCATGACGAAAATTGGTTGGATTAGACATGGGGTTACGCAATGGAACGTCGAGGGGAGAGCGCAGGGCTCTACGGATATTCCGTTGAATGAGGAAGGCTTGCAGCAAGCGGAGGTATTGGCGGAGCGGCTCAGCAAGGAGGAATGGCATCATATTTACTCCAGTGATCTGCAGCGGGCGCTTGTGACGGCTGAGGCGGTGGCAAAGCGTCTGGGCGGCGGCATGGCGGTCAAGCAGGACGAACGGCTGCGGGAAATGGGAGGCGGCCTGCTGGAGGGCACCACGGAGGCAGAGCGCATCGAGAAGTGGGGAGCCGATTGGCGGGAAATGGACTGGCAGGGTGAAAGCCATGAATCCGTTGTTGGTCGTGGCAGCGAGGTGCTGAGGGAGATTGCCCTTAACCATCCGGGTGAAAATGTACTCATCGTCAGCCATGGTGCGCTCATCGGCCGCTGCTTGAAGGAGCTTGTGCCGGATGCCTATAAGAACGAGCCGCTTCAAAATACGTCCATCTCGACGATTTATGCGAATGCCGCAGGCGGCTGGACATGCGAGAAGTTTAATTGTGCGCTGCATTTGAGCGGCGTGGTTAATGAAGCAGCGGCGAAATGATATTTTTTCTGAAAAAGCTGCTGTTGTTCGGCTACTTGCAGGCACTGAACTGCCTGTTTCCGGTTACAATCTTCGGGGCTATGGCTCTTACGCATTACGTCCATGTGCCGGGTATCGCCCGTTATGATCTTATTTTGCTCATCTGCTTGGCCATGCAGGTTGTTATGGTAGCTACAAAGCTGGAGACGTGGGATGAGCTGAAGGTTATTTGCCTGTTTCACATTATCGGCCTGGCGCTTGAGGTGTATAAGGTGAAAATGGGCTCTTGGACGTATCCGGGCGAAGGCTGGTCGAGAGTATTCGATGTTCCGCTGTACAGCGGCTTCATGTATGCGAGCGTAGCAAGCTATATTTGTCAGTCCTGGCGCAGGCTCCATCTGGAGATGGTGGGCTGGCCCAAAATGGCGTATGCGGTAGCGATCAGCGCAGCGATATATTTGAACTTTTTTACCCATCATTATTTGTGGGATTTCAGATGGGTGCTGATGGCGGGGCTGATTATCGTATTCTGGCGTACCAGCGTCCACTTCAAGCTAGGGGAAGCTGTATATAAGATGCCGCTTACGCTGGCTTTTGTTCTAACCGGTTTTTTTATTTGGATTGCGGAAAATATTATGACTTTTTTCGGGGCATGGGCCTATCCGGATCAGGAAAAGCAATGGACGCTCGTTCATGTGAGCAAAATCAGCTCATGGCTGCTGCTCGTCGTGATCAGCATCATTATTGTAGCCCAGCTGAAACGGGTAAAAAGCGCCCGCTGAGCGCAATAGAAGCTTTCTTTTAATAGATAGGAAGGCAAGGCATTCTGCTGTTTCAAAATCATAGAATAGGGTATATATCGGTAGCAGCTCTATTTTCATGAGCCCTTTCATAGATTCCATAGGTTTGTCCCTCTGGACAGGTTCTAAAGTTCGTCCCACTCCCATAAGCTTTAGCATAAGCTACGCTTTTGAAGTGGAGGGACGGGTCAATGGTGGAACAGAATAAAGGACAGAAGCGTCAGGAAGTGAAGATGCTCAATCGAAAGCTTCTGGAGATTACCGGCGTATTAAACGTGGAGAGCTTTGACAGCGAGGAGTTTTTGCTGGAAACCGATCTGGGCTTCCTGACGATTAAAGGGCAGAACCTGCATATTAAGCATCTCAGCCTGGAGCAAGGCTTTGTCGCTATAGAGGGGCTCGTTCATTCACTCGCCTATCTGGACGGCAATGCCCCAAGCAAATCCAAAAGCATATTTGGTAAATTATTTAAGTGACACTGACGATGCAGTGGTACACGCTCGCGATGATGCTTCTGTCAGGAATCGGCATGGGAGTCGCTTTTGACGGCTATCGTGTGGTGTCGAATGAGCTGCGGTTTCCACGGTGGTGGCTGCCGGTTCTGGACATTATTTACTGGCTGGTGGCGTCGATTATCGTGTTTCGTGTGCTGTACGCAAGCAACAATGGCGAGGTGCGGGCGTACGTTTTCCTAGGGCTGGCAATAGGTGTGACCAGCTATTACTTTCTGTTTAGCAAGCCAGTCATCAAACTGGTACAGGGCATCATTCGCGCCATCCGCGCACTCATCAGAGGAATTGTCAAAACGGTGGAATTTGTCATTATTAAGCCGATCCTTCTGATATACAAATTAGGTATTGTAGCACTGGGATTTGGGACTGCTTTCACTATTTTTGTTCTAAAAATTATGTTAAAATTGACTCGTCCATTATGGCTATTGCTATGGTGGGTATTAGGTCCTATCATACGACCGTTGAACCGCCTAATTATCAAGTACGCCGATAAGCTTAAGCTTACAGAGCGCTTTAAGGCAGCGGTTGCACGCGTAGTTGCGCTTTGGCGGAAGTTATTCTAAGTTTTCATGGCATGGAGCAGATCGAGTGATGGATGCATCTGGTTCAATTTCTTAAGGGGGTACAAGCAATTGGCGACAGCAGCAGCAAACAAGTTAACCGTTAATCCAGGCTCCAAGCGTCGGATCAAGATGTGGATGATGTTTATTGTCCTCTTCATGGGCTGGGCGGCTTATACCTTCTTTGGACAAATCCAGCAGCAAAACGCTACCGAACTGCGGCTTGCAGCTGTAATGAAACAGAAGGAAGAAGCTACAAATCAGGCGCAGCAGCTGCAACAGGAAATTGAGCGGCTTAACGATCCGGAATATATTGCCCAGCTGGCAACCAAAGGTCAAGGCATGGTTAAAGAGGGCGAACAACAGATACAGGTGGTTAAATAGACGCACAAACGGGTGAACGTCTGTTGACCTTCCTTCTTCCGTTCGGTTATAATCACGTTAATAGTACATTAAGCGAAACTTTTAGGGAGGAACATTTTATTTTATGGCAATTGAAGTAGGCGCGAAGTTAGAGGGCAAAGTGACAGGCATTACGCATTTCGGGGCATTCGTTGATTTGTCTGGAGGTGTCACAGGTCTCGTTCACATCTCGGAAATTGCTGATAATTACGTCAAAGACGTGAAAGATCACCTGAAGATCGAAGACGTGGTCAAGGTCAAAGTGATTAACGTTGACAAAGACGGAAAAATTGGACTTTCCATTAAACAGGCAATTGATCGACCAGAAGGCCAACTGCCTCCTGCACGCGAATCACGTCCAAGCTCTCGTCCAAGTGGCGGGCCTGGTGGCGGCGGCGGAGAACGCTTTAATCGTGGCGGCAGTGGTGGCGGTCAGGATCGTGGCGACCGTGGAGGACACGGTGGCGGCGGTGGTGGACGTCCATTCAAGCAGCAGGCCGGGAGACCAGCTTACGGAAAACCAACTTTTGAGGATAAAGTGTCGCGCTTCCTGAAAGACAGTGAAGAACGCATTTCCTCCCTGAAGAAGAATACCGAAGGCAAACGCGGTGGACGCGGAGCCAAGCGGGTTTAAGTAAGAGCCATATTTTAATGACAAGAGCAGAGCCTTTATGGTTCTGCTTTTTTTGCGTTTATGTGCCGCCTCAAAGTTTTTTCCTCCCCTACTCTTTCAATACCGACACATTCACCTGTATATTCGCCAACAAATGGAAGTACTGATAGACGGTTTTTGTTGAAGCTGTTTGAGGCAATGGCTGCAAAGAGGACGGCATGAGCCCAGTCAGGGCAAGCGGAAATTTGCTTTTGACAAGGACTGCGAGGGCAGTTGATTTTGTCGGAAAAAACTTTTGGGCCGCCTACGTTAAACTGACAAACTTCCTGTGGACGACCTCCTATAATGGGAAACACAATACATTCGGAAATGGTGGTGTCTGCGGATGAACAAGGAAAGTGTACTCGTATTTCCCAGAGGAAAGAAAGAAGGATGGCTGCAGCCTCGAATCGGTAAAATCAAGGAGCGCGTTGCCTCGCAGCGATTTATTCAGCTGGTGCTGGCGAAAAAATGGACCTTCCTGCTTGTTGCTGTTGGTTTTTTGCTTGGACGAGCCGTCATTTTGGAGTCGCTTATGCCGTTTGCCGCCGCTTATTTCGCCGTCATTTATTTTCTTCGAAAGGATGCGGTTGCTTGGGTTGGGCTGTCAGTGGTGGTGGGGAGCTTCTTTGCGGTCACACCCTCCCCGGTCTGGATTGCGATGGAAATTGCGGCATTATTTCTTTTGTTCAAGGGGCTCGAAGCCTATGAGAAAGCTGAGCTTGCTTCGGCTCCGCTGCTCGTATTTACCGCCACCTTGCTCGTCCAATTGTTTCATGCCTTCACCTTGGACACGCTGACCTGGTACAGCATCATGCTGGTTGTCGTGGAAGCGGCGCTTGGCTTCGTTCTCACACTCGTGTTCATTCAGGCCATACCGGTGCTGACCATGTCTAAGAAAACGGCGGCACTGCGGAGCGAGGAAATTATATGTCTAATGATTTTGCTCGCTTCCGTCATGACGGGGGCAGTTGGTTGGGTGATTTACGGCATGTCGGTGGAGCATATTATGTCGCGGTATATGCTGGTGCTGTTCGCGCTTGCTGGGGGAGCGCCGCTTGGTGCATCGGTTGGAGTCATCGCGGGGCTCATACTCAGCCTTGCGGACTTTAACGCCATTGTGCAGATGAGTCTGCTGGCATTTGCGGGCCTATTAGCGGGGCTGCTAAGGGATGGAGGGAAGATGGCCGTAGCCTTCGGCATGCTGCTCGGGACGTCCATTCTAGCTGTATACGTAGGCGGCCAAGGCGATGTGATGGCGTCCACTTGGGAATCCGTTACAGCAGCTATCATGCTGATTTTGACGCCGCGGGTCATGATCCGGACGATATCCCGCTATGTGCCGGGAACGAATGAGCATGCCAAGTCGCAGCATGAATATGCGAAGCGGGTGCGGGAAGTGACGGCGGAGCGGGTCACGCAATATTCGGAGATGTTCCGGCAGCTCTCGCGAAGCTTCGGACAATTAAATGGCAGTGTCGTGACGATGAACCGCGAAGACGAGATTACTCATTTTATGAATGAGGTGGCGGCTCGAAGCTGTGCTAGCTGCCATCGGCAAAACGCATGCTGGGGGGATAAATTTTATCAAACCTATAAAGTGATGACCGAGATGATGACGACGGTCGAGCAGGAGCGGGCTCCTGGAGCCAAGGATATGCCGCGAACGTGGACTGCCCATTGCTCCAAGTCGACGCAGGTGATGTCTGTCATGAAGCAGCAGTACGAGCTTTATCAAAATAATATGCACTGGAAGAAGCAAATATTCGACTCCCGTCAGCTGGTGGCTGAGCAATTAACCGGCGTGTCCCAGGTTATGGAGGACTTGGCGAAGGAAATTCGCCGCGAGGGACAAACGCTGCATTTGCAGGAGGAGCAAATTAGGGAGGCGCTGGAGGGGCTGGGCCTGTCAATTCGAGAAATTGAAGTGATTAATTTGGAGGAGGGCAATGTTGATATTGAGCTGTACCATACATTTAGCAAGGGATATGATGAGTGTCGCAAAATTATTGCGCCGCTGCTTACGGATATTTTAGGTGAGCATATTGCAGTTAAACTTGAGGAGGAACCGGAGAAAAATGGAGAAGCAACAAGAGTCGTATTTGGCTCCGCCAAAGTATTTGAAATTGAAACGGGCGTTGCTGGTGCGGCCAAAGGGGGCGATCTGCTGTCAGGCGACAGCTTTAGCATGGTGGAGCTTGGCAACGGCAAATTTGCCGTGGCGATTAGCGATGGCATGGGAAATGGAGAGAGGGCGCGCCAAGAAAGCAGCGCAGCGCTGTCGATTTTGCAGCAGCTGCTCAAGTCGGGTATGGACGAGAAGCTCGCGGTCAAATCGGTCAACTCAATCCTGCTCCTGCGTTCCTCAGATGAAGTATTCGCAACCGTGGACCTCGCCATTATCGATCTTTATACCGCCTCAACGATGTTTATGAAAATCGGCTCAACGCCGAGCTTTATTAAGCGCGGCAAGGAAGTGATTCCAGTTACGGCTAACAATTTGCCAATCGGCATTTTACAGGATATTGATGTGGATATGATATCGATGCAGCTACAGCCGGGAGATGCGCTCATTATGATGAGCGATGGCATTTATGATGCGCCGGGCCATGCGGTCAATAAGGAGATGTGGATGAAACGAATTATTCATGAGCTGAAAACGGAGGACCCGCAGGAAATGGCGGATGTGCTGCTCGATACGGTTGTGCGCCATCATAAGGGGGAGATTATCGATGATATGACCGTACTGGTGGCACGCGTGGACAAGCATTTGCCGGAGTGGGCGGCATTCCGCTGGCCGGGGCTGACGCGGATGGAGCGTCCGCGGACGGTAAGCTAGCTTATGTAAGAATGGGATAGTAAAAAGGAGAAAGGAGAGAAGATCGGGACGATTTGCTAGAAATATAGGAAAGGATATTTCTCGGAATGAAACGCGCCGCGCCGTCAAGGACGGCGACAGCCGTTTCACCTTGGCTCACATATTAAACGGAGGTGAAGTAGCTGGTCGGGAGCTAGGGAGCTTAAACAAAGTGTTTTCTTGGAGGTGATTAGCCGAACCGGCGTTCATTCATAGCGGGCTTCAAAGGGGAGCGGCTATGAATAAACGCTGGTTTTTTTCTGCGCATAGCCGTTTATCTCTCTTAAAATGGGCAAAACTGATAGAATCAGCTCCTTGTCTCCTATGTAGGGTGGGCAGCTGATCCGTGGATGTTTGTGCAAATATAAGAATTTATAAGTTTCACACTTATAAATTCTTATATTTCAACGCGAAACGGAAGCTTTGCCGCCAAAGGACGGCTTCAGCCGTTTACGCTTGATTTTATTCGTTTTTTAAAATATAGGAAAGTATATGATATCGCCATACTTTCTCTATATTTCATCGCGAAACGAAAGCTTTGCCGCCAGAGGATGGCAAAGCCGTTTACGCTTGTGAAGGGAGATTGATAGGGATGAAACAAATTTTGCTTATTACCGATGGTTGTTCGAATGTAGGGCTTAGTCCGATTGTAGCAGCGGCGCATGCGAAGGCGGAAGGTATTGCGGTCAATGTCGTTGGGGTGCTTGATCATGGTGATGCAGGCGAATCCGGCAGCATGGAGATTGAGGAAATCGCAAGAGCTGGCGGCGGCATCAGCCGAATGGTTCATACGCGCCAGCTGGCGCAGACTGTTCAAATGATGACGCGCAAGACGGTCGTACAGACGATTCAGCTGGCTGTGCAGAAGGAGCTTAAGCATGTGCTGGGCAGCGGGGCGATAGAGGATTTGCCGCCGGAGACACGCAGCGAGGTCGTGAGGGTCATGGACGAGCTTGGGGAAAGCTCAAGTCTGCAGGTGGCGCTGCTTATCGACGCCAGCGCCAGCATGAAGCCAAAGCTCATTGCGGTAGAAGAAGCGATCCGCGACTTGATGCTGAGCCTGCAAGCAAGGCAGGGGAAAAGCGAAATCGCTGTCTTTCATTTTCCAGGCGGAAGGCATGGAGAGGAGTGCAAAATGGATTTGGGCTGGACGGATAATTTGACGGGAGCGCAGTCCATTTTTCCAAAATTGCAAATGAGCGGAACGACGCCAACGGGTCCTGCGCTGATGCAGGTCATTGATTTTTATCGTCAGGGGGATTATGGTAGGAGGAGCAGAGAAGAAACGGATGGGATGATGAGTGACTACGTCGTTTAGAATCAGTCTCCGCCGTGGCACTGTGGTGACTGGAAAATGGAAGCGCCGTAAGTATCGGGTCGAGCGTCTGCTTGGGGAAGGCGCCAATGGCAAAGTGTACTTGGTCCACTCGGACCAGGGCTGGGTCGCGCTTAAGGTAGGCGCTGACGCGGTCGACCTGCAGTCGGAAATTAATGTGCTTCAGACGCTTGCGAAGCAGGGAAGGCGCCAGGCGCCTGCATTCTTGTATGATGTGGATGATCTGCAAGGCTCCGATGGACGAGATTACCCTTTTTATATTATGAAGTATGTGCGCGGAGTGAACTTGTCTGCGTATTTGCTGCAAAACGGCAAGGAATGGTTCCCGCTGGTCAGCCTCAATTTATTGAATAAACTGGCGGAGCTTCACAGCAAGGGCTGGGTATTTTGCGATTTGAAGATGGAAAATGTGATGGTAGCCGATTATGGGCATGTCGAGCTGGTGGATTACGGCGGGGTGACGGCGGTAGGAAAGAGCATTCGCCAGTTTACTGAAATTTATGACCGCGGCTACTGGAATGCAGGGTCTCGGGCAGCCGATTTGAAATACGACTTATTTTCTTTCGCGGTGCTGTGCATCCAGATGCACGACCCGAAGCGGCTGCACCAGCTTACCTTGACGCTGCTCCCGCAAAACCGTTCGACCGAGGATTTGGAGCAGCTCATCGCAACCAATGCTTCACTGAAGCCGATTGCGGGCTGGCTCGCAGAAGCGCTTGCGGGCCGTTTCGCAGATGCTTCTGAAGGCGCGGAGGCATGGCGCTTGCTCATGCACCGAACGAACGGAAAGCAGACTGCTCCGACTCCTTTTTGGCTTAAAGGACTAGTTGCAGGCTCGGCGATTATGCTGGCTGTATCGGTTTATTGGCTGCTTCGCGTGGGTATGTAATGACATAAGATGTTATAGGAAGGCTTCGCTAGCTTTTTTGTTGAAGGCGGCGGCCAGAAGGGAATGAGGGAAGAGGAAATGACGATAGGAATCGATATGCTTCCCGAAGTCCAGAAGCTGGCAGCGGCTGAACGGCTGTGGAGTGAAGGAGACTGCATAGTCGTTGCCGTGTCCGGGGGACCTGACTCCATGGCGCTGCTGCATCTCATGAGCCGCCTGAAGTCAAGCGGGGCCATAAGCGTTGTGGCGGCTCATGTGAATCACGGCTTTCGGCCGGAGGAGTCGGCGCTGGAGGCGGAGGTTGTTCGGCGCTATGCAGGCGAGCTTGGGCTGCCCTTTGAGCTGGCAGAACTCGATTTGCCTGCTTATATAGAAGAAACAAAAATGAACGCACAATCGGCGGCGCGCGCGAAACGCTACGCCTATTTGCATGAGGTTGCAGAGAGGTGGGGCGCGCAGGCGATTGCCCTTGCCCATCATGCCGATGATCAAGCGGAAACGGTGCTCATGCATTTCATTCGTGGGAGCGGCATTTCGGGGCTTTCTGGGATGGCGCTGCGCAGGCGAGAAAAAAACGTGGAACTCATTCGCCCCCTCATGCGTAAGAACAAAACAGACCTTTTACGATACTGCCATCATTATGGCATTCCGTATTGCGAGGACAGCAGCAACGAGAAGCGCCATTACTTTCGCAATGTTGTCCGTCTGGATGTAATTCCGCAGTTATCCAGCTTCAATCCGCAGCTGTCCGAATCGCTTGGCCGCCTTGCTGAAGTGGCGGGGGCCGAGGATGAATGGCTGGATAGCCAGACTAAAGCTTTATTCGAAGAATTAGCCTATACGGAGCCGGAGGAATGTTCTGTAAGCTGCAGTCGTTTGGCAGGCCTTCATGTCGCTTTACAAAGGAGATTGATTAAACTAATATTAGATTATCTTTCGAGGGATGCTGATGTGGTCTCCTTCGAGCATATCGAGTCTATGCGGCTTGCCGCAGCGCCCGAAAGTTCAAGCACCTGGCGTATGGATATTGGTAACGGCTTGCGCTGTTTGCGTGAATACGACCATATGCGTTTTGTCAGATTGCCGAAACAGGTGGACGTGAATACGGACTATGCGCTTGCAGTTGCACCTTTGACCCAGCAATACATAGAGGTAGAGGCGGGCGGCTGGAAGCTCGTATTTGAGCGGCGGACAGCTGATGATCAGGCTGCTGGGAAACTGGCAGGCCGCCATGAAGCGTGCTTCGATATGGAGCAGCTTGCATTTCCGCTGACTGTACGAAATCGGCGCCGTGGTGACCGAATTCAAGTTTTAGGATTAAATGGGTCTAAAAAAGTGCAAGATATGTTCGTTGACGAAAAGCTGCCTCCTTCACAGCGTGAAAGCTATCCCCTGCTATTTGATGCAGACGGGCGGCTGCTGTGGATTCCAGGCATCAGGCGATCAGGCCATGCGCTTATCAGCCCAAGCACGAAGGAACTATTATTCATTCGTCTGACGAAAGAATAAGAAGCACTGTTACACTCATAAACATAAGTACTGTAGGGGGATTAATCCGTTGTTAAACGACATTCAAGAAGTGCTGTACGATGCAGAACAGATTCAGGCCAAGGTGCGTGAGATGGGCGAGAAGCTCAGTCAGGATTTTGAAGGGCGTGACCCTCTCGTTATTTGTATCCTTAAAGGGGCCATTATTTTCATGTCCGACCTGATTAAGGAAATGACAATTCCGCTGGAAATTGATTTTATGGCGGTGTCGAGCTACGGTCAATCGACCAAGTCCTCAGGTGTGGTCAAGATTATTAAGGATCTTGATGTATCGGTTGAAGGCCGTGATGTGCTCATCGTTGAGGACATTATTGACAGCGGCTTGACGCTGAGCTACTTGATTGATGTTTTGGAGCGTCGCAATTCCAAATCGGTTACGGTCGCTACGCTGTTCGATAAGCCAGCGCGCCGTACGGTAGATCTCGAAGCGGACTACACGGGCTTTACGCTGCCGGACGAATTCGTTGTCGGTTATGGCCTTGATTTTGCCGAGCGTTACCGCAACCTGCCGTTCATTGGCGTTTTGAAACCGGAAGTGTACGAGAAGTAATCTTAAATGGGCTTAGCCAGTATGGCTGTCCTCCAAGTGGTTCTATTGTGATGGAAAGTCATGCTATGTTAAAATATGAAAAGCGTCTTGAGAGGAGGTAGGAGATGAATCGGATCATCCGTAACACTGGATTTTATTTGATCATCTTTTTGGTAACCGTCGGGATTATTCAGTTTATCAGCAATCAGAATGATACTACCGTCGAAATACGATATGATCAGCTTCGCGCTGCTATTAATGAGAACAACGTCGCGGAAATGATGATAAAGTACGATGGTCAGTCTTATTATATTTCTGGTAAATACATTAAACAGCCCGAAAGCGCGAAGAGCATACAGTTCACATCGCGTGCAGGGATTGATTCAGGCGAGGTATTGCGTGAAGCCGCAGTGAAAAACGGTTTTGAGTTACAGTATAAACCAATGGATACGCCAAGTGTCTGGCTTACACTCCTTACTTCCATCATTCCGTTTGTGATTATATTCGTTCTGTTCTTCTTCTTAATGAATCAAGCGCAAGGCGGCGGCGGTAAAGTCATGAATTTCGGCAAAAGCCGCGCTAAGCTTTACAATGAAGAGAAGAAGCGCATCACTTTCGAGGATGTGGCTGGGGCGGATGAGGAGAAGCAAGAGCTTGTTGAAGTTGTTGACTTCCTCAAAGATCCGCGTAAGTTTAATCTGGTAGGTGCCCGTATTCCTAAGGGTGTTCTGCTCAATGGTCCTCCGGGAACAGGTAAAACGTTGCTTGCCCGTGCAGTAGCTGGTGAAGCGGGCGTGCCATTCTTCAGTATTTCGGGTTCGGACTTCGTGGAAATGTTCGTCGGTGTCGGCGCATCCCGTGTCCGTGATTTGTTCGAAAATGCGAAGAAAAATGCACCATGTATTATCTTTATTGATGAGATTGACGCCGTTGGCCGTCAACGTGGCGCTGGTCTTGGCGGCGGTCACGATGAGCGTGAGCAAACGCTCAACCAATTGCTCGTCGAGATGGACGGATTTGGAGCGAACGAAGGCATTATTATCGTTGCAGCGACGAACCGCCCTGATATTTTGGACCCTGCGTTGCTGCGTCCGGGACGTTTTGACCGTCAAATTACGGTAGATCGTCCAGATGTGAAAGGCCGTGAAGCGGTGCTTAAAGTGCATTCCCGCAATAAGCCGCTTAACAAGGACGTCAAGCTGGATATTATCGCAAGACGTACAACAGGCTTCTCCGGAGCGGATCTTGAAAACTTGCTGAACGAAGCAGCACTGCTTGCTGCCCGTCGCAACAAGAAAGACATTGCAATGGTTGAGGTTGATGAAGCGATTGACCGCGTTATCGTAGGTACAGAGAAGAAAAGCCGCGTAATCAGCGATCGTGAGAAGCGCATTGTTGCTTTCCATGAAGCTGGACATACGATTATTGGATTCTTCCTGGAGCATGCGGATCTCGTTCATAAAGTGACCATTATTCCTCGTGGTAAAGCTGGCGGTTACGTCATCATGCTGCCGAAGGAAGATCGGATGCTCGTAACGAAGCAGGAGCTGTTGGATAAAGTGACAGGCTTGCTTGGCGGACGTGTAGCTGAGGAATTGTTTATCGGCGAAATCGGCACAGGCGCATACAGTGACTTTAAACAAGCAACAAGCATCGTTCGTGCGATGATTATGGAATACGGAATGAGCGACAAGCTTGGTCCATTGCAATTCGGAAGCTCGCAAGGACAGGTGTTCCTTGGACGTGATATCGGCCATGAACAAAATTACTCCGATGCGATCGCTTACGAAATTGACCAAGAAATGCAAGCGATTATTGGAGCTTGTTATGAGCGTGCCAAAAAATTGCTCACCGAGAAATCGAAAGAAGTTCACACCATTGCGGAGACGCTTCTGTCTGTAGAGACGCTTGAAATGGATCAAATTAAACGTTTGATCGAAACAGGCACGCTTGAATTGGCTGAAGGCGAAGCAGAGAGTGTTGCTGTTGAACCAACGACTGAACCAATCGTCGATACGATTGGCGATGTAAAGGTTCGTATTCAATCAAGAGAAGCGGGAGAAATTACTCCGCCTTCATTGGATAAGCCTGATGATAAACCGAACGATGAGGAAGAACCAAAATAAACAGGATAAGGACGTGTTTTAAACCAGGTAGAGTCGGTCGTTGAACAAGCGTCCTTTCCCGTTGTTTATGGAGACAGCTATTTTCTCAGTAGTGACCGAGAAAATAGCTGTCTTTTTTTGAAATAAAAGCATTTATAAGGTACGTCCTTATAAAGGGCTTATATTTCACCCTCGAAACGGTGCTTTGCCGCCAGAGGACGGCTTCAGCCGTTTACGCCTGATTAATTTTACTTTATTAATGTTCGGGTTTAGCCTATAATAATAGAGGTAAAACGTAGCCATTATTTGGTTTTGTCGGGTGTGTGTGAGGTTTTTAATGGCGTGTTTGGCACAAATGTTAAATAATTGTGAGATATAGACGTGAACAAAATTTCTATGTCATGTTACATGACGTAAAAATGTTGACGTATGTAGATAAGCAATTATAATAAAGAGAATAGCAGCCAAGCACAACAACAATAATAGAAGCAAGCAGGTTGCAGTTACAACACATCTATATTAAGGGGAGAAATCGAAGATGAAAAAACGTTTAGGTTTTATGTTGTCTATTGTTCTTATGTTCGCATTAGTATTGTCTGCTTGTGGCGGTGGCAACAAGGGTACTTCTGGCACAAACGGAGCAGCGTCGCCTGAAGCGTCTGCTGCACCTGAAGAATCGGCAGCAGCAGGTGCTAAGCTCAAAATCGGTATGGTTACAGATACAGGCGGCGTAAATGATAAATCCTTCAACCAAAGCGCTTGGGATGGCTTGCAAAAAGTAACTAAAGATACAGGTTCGGAGACGAAATATCTTGAAAGTAAAGGCGACGCTGATATGGAACCGAATCTGCGCGCATTCATT
Source organism: Paenibacillus sp. JT22N15 (assembly GCF_059383755.1). Lineage (NCBI taxonomy): Bacteria > Bacillati > Bacillota > Bacilli > Caryophanales > Paenibacillaceae > Paenibacillus > Paenibacillus sp. JT22N15. The sequence goes on from NZ_JBXENV010000019.1 coordinate 83,332, forward strand.
TCTGAGAAATACGATATGATCTGGGGCGTAGGCTTCCTGTTCCAAGATGCAATGGGTAAAGTAGCGAAAGACAATCCAGACTCCAAGTTCGGCATCATCGACTCCGCTGTTGACGCACCAAACGTTGTTTCTGTTAACTTCGCAGCTAACGAAGGTTCGTTCCTTGTAGGTGTAGTTGCTGGCTTGACAACAAAATCGAATAAAATTGGTTTTGTGGGCGGCATGGAAATCCCAAGCGTAACTGTGTTTGAAGCAGGCTTCAACGCAGGTGTAGCGGCAGTAAATCCTGATGCAAAAATCATTCGCAACTACACGGGTGAATTCAACAAACCAGACTTGGGTAAAGCAGCAGCAGCTGTTATGTACAATGATGGCGTAGATGTTATTTTCCAAGTTGCTGGTGGTACTGGTAACGGCGTATTTAACGAAGCAACAGCTCGTAAAAAAGCAGGCCAAGATGTTTGGGTAATCGGTGTTGATAAGGACCAATCGATCGAATTCGGCAACGAAGTCACACTTACTTCCATGCTTAAAGGCGTTGAAGCTGCCATTTACCAAGTTTCTAATGACCTGATTAACGGCAAATGGGAAGGCGGCAAATCGCTTGTTCTTGGTCTGAAAGACGGCGCAGTAGGTCTGCCAGAAAACAACCCTAACGTTTCTGAAGAAATTATGAAAAAAGTTGAAGATTACAAACAACAAATTATTAGCGGATCGCTTGTAGTTCCAGCTGATATTAAATAATTTTCAATCAATCTATTTAGATGTCGTTTGTTTATTATGTACAGCCGACAAGACCTGCTATGAGCTGGTCTTGTCCTTTTTTGAGATTGGGAGCTAACAAACCGGGGAGGATAACTGGATGAAACAAAGTGCAGCGGCTGTCACACTTAAGGGGATTACGAAACGCTTTCCCGGTCTTGTAGCCAATGATTCGATTGATTTTGAGCTCAAGAAAGGCGAAATCCATGCATTGCTGGGCGAGAATGGTGCAGGCAAGTCCACATTGATGAACATTTTGTTCGGGCTTTATCAGCCGGATGAAGGAGAAATTTGGGTTAACGGCAATAAAACAGTTATTGAAGGTGCAGGTAAGGCGATTGAACTCGGAATTGGCATGGTGCATCAGCACTTTAAGCTCGTACAGCCATTTACGGTGGCTGAAAATATTGTGCTTGGCAATGAGCCGCGCAAGTTTGGCACATTCGTCAATTATAAGCAAGCAAATGACAAAGTCCGTTCCATCTCGGAGCGTTATGCATTGAAAGTAGATCCGCAGGTGCGGATTAAAGATATTACGGTGGGCATGCAGCAGCGTGTGGAAATTTTGAAAACTTTGTACCGCGGGGCCGAAATTTTGATCTTCGATGAACCGACAGCGGTGCTGACCGTACAGGAAATCGAAGAGCTGATTGGCATTTTGCGCAATTTGGCTGCCGAAGGCAAGTCCATTATTTTGATTACGCATAAGCTCAAAGAGGTTATGGCACTTGCAGATTCCGTTACGGTTATTCGTCGTGGCAAGGTTGTGCGTACCGTCACGACCAAAGAAACGAATGAGCAGCAGCTTGCTGAACTTATGGTAGGCCGCGATGTTAATTTCCAGGCTATAAAGACTAAGAAAGAGCCTGGAGAGCTTATCGTTTCCGTCGACAATCTTACGATGAAGGGCGAAGAGAAAAAACTTGTTCTGAACGGAGTAGCCTTTGATATCCGTGCGGGCGAAATTTTGGGTATTGCTGGTGTTGATGGAAATGGACAAAGTGAACTCGTACAGGCCATTACAGGAATGCGTAAAGCATCAGGCGGATCTGTAAAGCTTCAGGGTAAGGAAATGATCAATAAAACGCCGCGCCAGTTGTCCGTTGCAGGCGTAAGCCACATTCCAGAGGATCGTCACAAGCATGGTATGGTACTAGATTTCACGCTCAGCGAAAACATGGTGCTGGATACGTATTTTGATCCGCAGTTCGGCAAAAACGGCTTTATCGATTATAAAGCAATAGACTTGCTTGCGAATCAATTAGTAACGGAGTTTGATGTACGTTCGTCAGGTATTGGGGCGAAGGCCCGCTCCTTGTCGGGCGGCAACCAGCAGAAGGCTATTATAGCCCGTGAGCTCTGGAAAAACCCATCATTGCTCATAGCTGTGCAGCCGACTCGTGGCTTGGATATAGGTGCGATTGAATATGTGCATAAGCGGCTGATTGAAGCGCGGGATGCAGGTAAAGCGATTTTGCTTGTATCGTTCGAGCTGGATGAGCTGTACGCGTTGTCTGACCGCATTGCGGTTATGTATGAAGGTAAAATAATGGGCTATGCCGATGCTGATCAGCGTGATGATCAACAGCTGGGTCTAATGATGGCAGGCAATTCGGCGGCGAATCAGCCGAGCAAAGGTGGGAGATAGCAACCATGGATAAAGTCAAAGGAATTGCTGGAAAAACATTCAATAAAACATCTTTCCTCGTCCCCTTGGTGGCTATCATTTTGGGTCTGTTATGCGGGGCGATAGCCATGCTGGCAGGCGGGTTCGATCCTATACTGGCTTACCAATCGCTGATCAAAAAGCTATTTGGCAGTCCTTACGATATGGGCGAGGCTATTCGTGCAATTACCCCGCTGATATTCACAGGTACAGCGGTTGCTTTCGCTTTCCGTACGGGCCTGTTTAATATCGGGGTAGAAGGCCAGTTCATGATGGGTATGACTGGTGCAACCGTCATAGGGATTACGCTTGACCTACCGTGGTTTCTACATGCTCCGCTTGCTATTATTGTCGGAGCGCTGTGCGGAGGCTTATGGGCGGCCTTGACCGGCTATTTGAAGGCTGTTCGCGGCGTTAACGAAGTTATTTCTTCCATCATGTTGAACTGGGTCGCGCTTTATTTGTCCAATTACATTATTCGCGCATTTTTTGTGGCAAAAGGGCAGCAAAAATCAGATCCAATCCAAGAATCTGCACTGGTATCGATTGGCTGGTTGTCCGATGCGATGGATCATGCCCGTATGCATTGGGGCACGGTCATTGCCTTGCTCGGTATTGGTGTATTTTATATTATTCTGTGGAGAACGAAGCAGGGCTATGAGCTCAGAGCAGTGGGTCAAAGCCCTGACGCAGCGCTGTATGCAGGGATCAATGTCAATCGCACCATTGTAAAGTCGATGTTTATTAGCGGCTTGTTTGCGGGGCTGGCAGGCGTGTTTGAGACGCTGGGCGTATTTGGCTATCAGACGATTCTAGCAGCGCCTTGGGGCTATGGCTTTGATGGTATCGCGGTTGCTTTGCTTGGCGGCAATACGCCAATTGGCGTATTGTTCGGTGCTATACTGTTCGGTGGTCTCAGCTATGGCTCTGCGGGTATGAGCTTTGGAGCGGGCGTACCGCCAGAGCTCGTTCGAATCGTTATTGGTTCGATCATCTTCTTTATTGCTTCGCATGGCATAGTAAAGTTTTTCATAAAACCATTCCTTGGACGACGTGCAGACAAGCGTAAGGAGGCGATCTAATATGAATGCACTGGAAATATTGGGTCAGCTTATTAACGTTACGCTTGTATTTTCTACGGCGCTTATTTTTACCGGTCTCGGTGGTCTCTTTTCTGAGCGATCTGGCGTTATTAATATCGGTCTCGAAGGCCTGATGGTGTCAGGCGCGTTCGCGGCAGCAGTCATTACCGACTATGCGATACAAGCTGGTTATGAGGAATCTGCTCCGTGGATAGGCTTAGTGGGGGCAGCTATATATGGGGTGATATTTGCCCTTCTACATGCGGTATCTACCATTACATTTAAGGCGGATCAGACGATAGTCGGTGTCGTTATTAATATTTTGGCAGCGGGCATCGCGATTTATTTGACGAAGAGCTTGTATGAAGGTTCGGGACAGACAACAACGCTGACTCATGTATTCAACAAATGGGAAATCCCTTATTTATCAGATATTCCGTTTTTTGGAGAGGCGTTCTTTAAAGCTTATCCGACGACATATGTTGTTATTTTGCTTGTCATTATCAGCTATATTGTACTGTACAAAACGCACTTCGGCTTGCGCCTTCGCGCAGTCGGAGAATACCCGAGCTCGGCCGACACAGTGGGGATCAGCGTAACAAAATACCGTTATATCGGCGTGCTGCTTAGCGGCGCACTTGCAGGTCTTGGCGGTGCGACCATTACGTTAACAACGACGAGCAACTTTGCCCATAATACCATTTCGGGCCAAGGCTTTATCGCTATCGCGGCTGTAATTTTCGGAAAATGGAATCCGCTTGGCGTTGCGGGAGCTGCTATTTTCTTCGGCTTCGCGCAAGCGATTCGCAACTTTGCCCAACTGTTCGATTGGTCGCAGCAAATTCCGACCGAGTTTTTCTATATGCTGCCATACGTATTGACGTTGGTTGTACTCGTAGGTGCAGTAGGACGTTCTTCTGCTCCAGGCTCGCTTGGCGAACCATACGATCCGGCAAAACGCTAATAGAATCAAAGATCTCCAAACTTCCCATGGATTTCACGTATGTCGTGATCAATCCAAGGGAAGTTTTTTGTATTCTGATTATTTGCGCAAGGTTAGTCACAGAAAATCCACGATTGTGGATAACTTGTTGATAACTATGTGCGTAAATGCTGCATTTATACACAATAGTCGCCAATGATGGAAAGTTCAGCTGCGGCAGGCGCTATTTTTAATGGGAATTCACACTTTTGTCATAAACGCATTGACAGCATGATCTGCCTGGAGTAAATTAAACCTTATCAAATGAATTTACCGTAAAGGTCAAATGAAAGGCGAACGACTTTTTAGGTTTGTGCATCAATTCACAAAGTCGGAAGTAGCCATATCTGGAATGGGCAATCAGCTTGCCCTTCCCTCATAAGAGGAGAGGATTAACTGTGGAAGCACTGGCACTTGAACGCAAGGCGGAGCAGAACCGCGAACTGCGGGAACGGCTAATGCAATTGAAGAAAGAGCGCAACGCCATCATTCTTGCTCATTATTATCAGCGTGATGAAATTCAAGAGGTTGCAGATTTCCGTGGAGATTCTTTTTTGCTAGCACAAAAAGCGGCGCAGACGGACGCGGATGTTATCGTATTTTGCGGCGTGCATTTTATGGGCGAGAGCGCAAAAATTTTGGCACCGAACAAAACGGTTATTATTCCGGACGAGCGTGCAGGCTGCCCGATGGCGGATATGGTCAATGTCGATGGTCTTCGCAAGCTGAAAGCCCAGCATCCGAATGCGACCGTCGTTACGTATATTAACTCATCTGCCGAAATTAAGGCAGAGACTGACATTTGTTGTACATCGGCAAATGCGGTTAACGTTGTAAACTCCGTGGAAGGCCAAGACGTCATTTGGGTACCGGACAAAAACCTTGGGCATTACGTGCAGCAGAAAACCGATAAGAATATGATTATCTGGGAAGGTTACTGCAACACGCACGACATGTTGACGGTCAAGGATGTAGAGGAAATGAAGGCGAAACACCCGAATGCGCAGTTTGTTGTGCATCCTGAGTGCCGCCCTGAAGTGGTGGAGCTGGGTGATTTTGTCGGCAGTACGACAGCGATTATTAAATACTGCAAGGAATCGGATTGCAAGGAGTTCATCGTCGGCACGGAGGATGGCACTGGCTATCAGCTGCGGCTGGACAGCCCGGACAAAACATTCCTTTTTGCATCTAAATATTTGGTCTGCCCGAACATGAAGGTTAATAACCTCAAAAAGCTAGTAAAATGCCTCGAAACGATGCAGCCGCAAATCTATGTACCGCCGCATGTGGCGGATCAAGCACGCTTGTCCTTGGAGCGCATGTTACTCGTGAAATAGGAGCAGCATGCGCTACTCCTATGCCTGGAGGCGCGAAAAATGATTCCCAGATACCTTGTAGACATCAATTTAGACGAACTGCCGGTAATCGAGAAGGATGTTATTGTGATTGGGGCCGGCATTGCCGGTCTTTTTACCGCACTTCGGGCAAGTGATCGGCATTCCGTGCTGATGATTACGAAGAAGTCGCTGCTGGACAGCAACACCCGCTATGCGCAGGGCGGCATTGCCGCGGTCATATCGGAGGATGATTCACCCGCTTATCACAGCGATGACACGTTGATTGCGGGAGCGGGCTTGTGCTCGGAGGATGCGGTCAATGTGCTTGTGCACGAGGGGCCAGAGGGTGTAAATCAGCTCATTGAAATGGGCACGCAGTTCGATTTGGAAAATGGCGAGTTTGCGCTGACGAAGGAAGGCGCTCACAGCCAGCGCCGTATTTTGCATGCGAATGGGGATGCGACGGGCTACGAAATTGTACGAGCCTTATCGGAGAAAGCGTTGTCTAAGCCGGGTATTGAAGTTTGGGACGACCATTTTGTCATCGATTTGGTGACTAATGATGGAGAATGTGTTGGCGCTGTTGTGCAAAAGCCCGACGGCTCGCGTCTGCTTGTGCGCGGCAAGGCGACCATTTTATGCTCTGGCGGAGCCGGCCAGCTCTATCGTTACACGACGAATCCTGAAGTAGCCACAGGCGATGGGATCGCAATGGCTTACCGGGCAGGAGCTTATATACAGGATGTAGAGTTTGTTCAATTCCATCCGACCTCCCTATGCTACCCAGGGGCGCCGCGGTTCCTGATTTCAGAAGCGGTGCGCGGCGAGGGAGCCGTACTTCGCAATACGCGGGGCGAGCGTTTTATGGAGCATTACCATCCTCAGCTGGAGCTGGCGCCGCGTGACGTGGTGGCCCGCGCCATTATTAGCGAGATGGAGGCCACGAAATCAACCTTCGTTTATTTGGATGTGACGCATGAGTCGCCGGATATGGTGAAGCATCGTTTTCCGAATATTTATGAATTCTGCTTGCGTTATGGTTTGGATCTGACGACGGATTGGATTCCGGTTGCCCCTGCTGCACATTATATGATGGGCGGCGTTAAAACCGATCTCGATGGGGAAACCAATATTAAAAGGCTGTTCGCCTGCGGCGAGGTTTCCTCGACAGGCGTTCACGGAGCGAATCGCTTAGCGAGCAATTCGCTGTCGGAAGCGGTCGTTTTCGGCAAGCGAATCGTCGAGGCGATTGATAAACTTGCAGAGCATGCAGAGATTCAGCCTATAATAGAGAGCAGCGTACCGCGCAGCAGCGTGCCGATTCAGGCCGTTGTGGAGCGGAGATTGAAGCTGCAAAAGATTATGGTCAGGTACGCAGGCTTGCAGCGTGATGCGAAGGGTTTGGAGAAGGGTCTTGAAGAGCTGCGGCGCCAGCTTCCGATTTTTCAAGCGATGCTGACCAAGCGGGAAGAATTTGAATTTGCCAATATGTTGACATGCGCCCTGCTGATGGCGGAATCCGCTTTGCAGCGGGAGGAGAGCCGCGGCGCGCATTACCGTGAGGACTTCCCGGAGCGCAATGATCAGGCTTGGCGCAAGCATACTGTAATGCACCGTGTATACGGGAGGACAGAGGAGCGGTTAACCAATGTTTGAGACGACGCTGGACGGCTATAATGAAGCACTGCGCGCACAAATACGCAGCTGGCTTGCGGAAGATATCGGAAGCGGCGATGTAACGACCGCTATGACGATTCCGCGCGGGGCGCAGGCGAAGGCTGTTATTCATGTAAAGGAAAATGGACGGATTGCCGGCATTCCGATTGCTCGCCTTGTGTTTGAAACCGTTGATCGCTCGCTGGTCTTCACGGCGAAGGTTGAGGATGGGCAGTATGTGGAAAAAGGCACCGTGCTCGCGGAAGTAGAGGGCAGCATCCATAGTCTGCTGACAGGGGAGCGCCTTGCGCTTAATTTAATGCAGCGGATGTCCGGCGTTGCGACGAAGACAAGCGAATTTGTAGCGGCTTTGCAGGGCTTGCCGGTTAGGCTGGTCGACACGCGCAAAACGACGCCAGGCCATCGCTTGCTTGAAAAATATGCCGTTCGCGTAGGCGGCGGCTCGAATCACCGGTTTGGCTTGTATGATGCCGTTATGATCAAGGATAATCATATTAAGGGCGCAGGCGGTATTCGGGAAGCGGTGGAAGCAGCGCGAGCAGGCATTCCCCATACGATGAAGATTGAAGTGGAGACGGAATCTTTGGAGCAGGTCGATGAGGCGATTGCATGCGGCGCTGATATTATTATGCTCGACAATATGCCGCAAGATATGATGAAGGCAGCTGTCAAGCAAATCAAGCAGCGCTCGCCACATGTTATTGTAGAAGCTTCGGGCAATGTGCGGCTTGATACGATTTACGGCATAGCCGCTTGCGGTGTAGATGTCATTTCGGTAGGAGGCCTTACCTACTCCTTTCAATCGCTTGATATTAGTCTCGACCTTAATGCGAAGAAGGGAGGGGCAATGTCTTGATTCTCGTCATTGACGTCGGCAATACGAATATAGTGCTGGGCATTTATCAAGGCAAGGAGCTGCTCCATCACTGGAGGCTCAGCACGAATCGTTCCGCTACAGTTGATGAATATGGCATCAACTTTCATCATTTGTTTCATTTTGCCGGCATGCGTTTGGAGCAGATGGAAGGCGTCATTATTTCATCCGTCGTTCCGCCGCTGATGCGGACGCTGGAGCAGCTGTGCATGAAGTATTTGCGCAAGAAACCGTATATCGTCGGCCCAGGCGTGAAGACAGGACTCAATATCCGGTATGAAAACCCTCGCGAGGTCGGTGCTGACCGCATCGTGAATTCGGTGGCGGGCATCGTCAAATATGGCAGCCCGCTTATTGTCGTCGACTTTGGCACCGCAACGACGTTTGATTACATTGATGCCGCTGGCAGCTATTTGGGCGGCGCCATTGTGCCGGGCATTGCTATCTCGACAGAGGCGCTTTATCAGCGGGCGGCGAAGCTGCCGCGCATTGAGCTGGTGAAGCCGCCAAGCGTAATCGGCCGCAATCCGGTCACATCTATGCAGGCGGGCATTATATACGGCTATGCTGGACAAGTGGACGGTATCGTGCGCAGAATTCGCAAGGAGTTTAAAGTTTCGCCGCGTGTCATCGCGACGGGCGGCTTGGCTGAGTTAATTAGCTCAGAATCGGAAACGATAGATGAAGTTGATCCGCTTCTGACATTAGAAGGCTTGCGTATTATATATGAACGGAATCAGGAGGGATAGACGATGGAGCAAAGGAAAGATTTTTTGGTGCGCGGCACGGCATGGGAAGGCAAAATTCGTGTTTTCGCTGCCCGTACAACGCAATTGGTCGATGAGCTGCAGCGCCGGCACGGTACACTGCCGACAGCAACGGCGGCGATCGGCAGAACGGCAACAGCCGGAGCTATTATGGGCGCCATGCTGAAGGGCGAAGAAAAGCTGACGATTCAAGTGAAGGGCGATGGCCCAATGGGACAAATTGTTGTTGATGCAAATGCTCATGGAGAAGTGCGAGGCTACACGGACAATCCGCTCGTTCTGCTTCCAAGCAATGCGCAGGGCAAGCTTGATGTTGCAGGTGCAGTAGGCCATAGCGGTTATATTCATATTACAAAGGATCTAGGCCTGAAAGAGCCTTACCGCGGCAGCGTTCCGATTGTTTCCGGCGAGCTGGGCGAAGATTTCACCTATTATTTTGCCGTATCGGAGCAGACGCCTTCCGCAGTTGGGCTAGGCGTGCTGGTCGATGAGGATGGCCGCGTCATCCACGCTGGCGGCTTTATCGTACAGCTGATGCCAGGACTTACGGATGCAGAAATTACAAAGCTGGAGAAAGCGCTCAGTGCGATGCCTCCTGTCACTGCGCTGCTCGATCAGGGCGAGACGCCAGAAGGGCTGCTCAAATGGGTCGTCGGCGACGATGCTGTCATCCATGAGTCGCTGGATTTGCGTTTTCAATGCAAATGCTCGCGCGAGCGCGTAGAGCAGACTCTGATCAGCATGGGCGAATCGGAATTGCAGCAAACGATTGAAGAAGAAGGAAAAGCAGAGGTCGTATGCCACTTCTGTAATGAAGCTTACCAGTTTAACCGTACTGAGCTGGAGCAATTGCTCGACCAAGCCAAACCGAAGCCGATCCATTAAGATGGAGGCTACCGGGCAATGAACAAAATCGGTGTAGTCAGGACGATCGTCGTCATTCAGGCGTTGTGCATGATCGTGCTCAGTGTAGTTGTTGTAGTGAGATTGTCGCCTTTTTCTGAAGGGCTGCCAGAGCATGAGCCGGATTCGGGAACACGTACGGAGACGGGCAATGAGATAGTACCCGGCAGCTCGGAAAACGATAAAATTATTGCCATCATTGGCAATCACAGCATTAGGGTAAGCGAGCTGATGAACAGGCTCAGCGAGCAATATGGCGAAGCCACCCTCAAGCTGATGATGATTCACAGCGCCATTGACCAAGAAGCTGCCTCGCAGCAGCTTGAGGTTACCGCTCAGGAACAGCAGAGAGCTGTGGAGGAGCAGGCAGAAGGGTACGATAGCGAAGAGGATTTTTACCGGGTCATGGATCAGCAGCTTGGCATGTCCAAAGAGGAAGTTTTGAAGGATGTGAAGTACAGGCTGTTGACTGAAAAAATAGCGATCCAAAAAGTGGACGTGCCGGACGCTGAGGTTGAACGCTACATTGCGGATCATGAGGAACAGTACGGCGACAAGCTGCAATATCGCTTATCCTGGATTGTGACGGCGAATAAGGAAGAGGCGAACCGCGTGCTGGACAAACTGTCCCAAGGAGCGGATTTCGCGCAAACCGCGACTGAAAACTCAATAGATGCTTTTACGGCAGAGGCTGGCGGTGATTTAGGCCTTATTGATGCGAATGACCCGTTTCATGAGCTGGCGATTCTTTCAGCAGCAAGCAAGCTGGGTACGGGAGAGATTGCCGGCCCGATAGCCATTGCCGAAGGTTATGCCATTATTCGTTTGATGGAGCGTCATACAACGGATAAGCCACAGGGGCAGCAATTGCATGAACTTGTTCGCAAAGAGCTGGCTTTATCACAGGCTCCTTCGCTAAGCCAAATTGAGCAGCAGCTATTGGACAAATATGATGCTGTCACCTTTCCGTAAATATAAGAAATTTTAGGTTTGTTTATAAGCTTCCATTATATTGGAGCATCATATAGCCGTATTCGCCAGACGTTTGGAAAATGGGCGAACAATCCGTCTTTTTCAAAATATAAGCATTTATAAGGCTTCTACTTATATCAGGCTTATATTTCAATGCAAAACGGAACTTTTTCCGTCGGGGATGGCGTTAGCCAGCCGTTTTCGCTTGAAGGAAATGAAGGTATTGACAACGAATACAACTCATTGATAAGATGGAATTAGTTAAAAAACCAACTGAATTAGTCGGAATAAGGAGGAAGTATGACACATGGCAAAAATCGTGCAAAGCATTACTGATCTAATTGGTGATACACCGCTAGTTCGCTTGAATCGTCTTGTTCCTGAGGACAGCGCTGAAATTTATGTGAAGCTTGAATATCAAAACCCAGGTGCGAGCGTAAAAGACCGTATCGCAATCAGCATGATCGAAGTAGCTGAACAGGAAGGCGTCATTAAGCCAGGCGATACAATTGTTGAGCCTACGAGCGGCAACACAGGTATCGGTCTTGCCTTGGTAGCAGCGGCTAAAGGTTATAAAGCTATTCTTGTTATGCCTGAGACGATGAGTATTGAGCGCCGCAACCTGCTTCGTGCCTATGGTGCAGAAGTAGTTCTGACGCCGGGTTCGGAAGGCATGAACGGAGCTGTACGCAAAGCTGAAGAGCTGGCGAAAGAAAACCCGTCCTATTTTATCCCGCAGCAGTTCAATAACCAAGCGAATGTGAAAATCCACCGCGAGACGACAGGCCCAGAAATCGTTGAGGCGATCAACTCCCTGGACGGCAAGCTGGATGCATTCGTAGCGGGCATTGGTACTGGCGGCACAATTACGGGTACTGGCGAAGTGCTGAAGAAGAACTTCAAAGATATTAAAATTTACGCGGTTGAGCCAGCGGCTTCCCCACTGCTTTCGGGCGGACAGCCTGGCCCTCACAAAATCCAAGGTATTGGCGCTAACTTCGTGCCGACGATTTTGGACCGTGAGATCTACGACGAAGTGATTACCGTTGAAAATGATGATGCATTCGACTACGCACGCCGTGCTGCGAAAGAAGAAGGCATCTTGTGCGGAATTTCCTCCGGTGCTGCAATCTATGCTGCTTTGAAAGTAGCGAAGGAACTCGGCAAAGGCAAGCGCGTTATCGCGGTTGTTCCAAGTAACGGTGAGCGTTACCTCAGTACGCCGCTGTTCAACTTCGAGAACTAACACTTATGACCAAGCGGGGCCGTGCCTTAATTGGAGCGGTGTACCGTTTGACTGGCCTTCCATTCATTTGAGTGGAGGGCTTTTTTCAATTATAAGAATGTATAAGTTTCACCCTTATAAACGGCTTAGCATTCACCTTCGACACGGCAGCTTTGCCGCCAGAGGACGGCTGCAGCCGTTTACGCTTGATGGGCGTAATGGGCCGCATGAATATGGTGGCAGCGCTCTTTCCTTTTGGGCGGGTATTCTGTATACTAGGCAAAATAAACATGCTTGTCGATCGGGGGTTGGAAGGTGATGTTCACCGCCTTGGACTATTGGTTAGGGTGGCACGCCGAGCAGAAGTATACGACTTTTCCACTGCTGCGGGAGCTGCCGCTTGGAGAAGAAGGCGTCGCTTCATGGGAAGAGGCATGGCGGGATGCATCGCCGTATGCTTTTGTGCTGGAGAGCGGCAAGGGCGGACGCTATACGTATCTCGGCTTGCAGCCGGAAAGCGTCATTCGCGGCAAAGGTTTGGAGGCGGAAGCCCGGGCGTTGAGCCCAGATCTCGCCGATGCTTCACAGGCAGCTGATTCAGTCGTACGCTATCAAGGCAAGCCGCTCGAAGTGGTGCGGAGCTGGATGGAGCCTTATCGCGCGCCGAAGCTTGAAGCAGCTGGCATGCCGAAATGGACAGGCGGCTGTGTCGGATTTTGGAGCTATGACGTCATTCGTTCGATTGAGCGGCTGCCGGAGCTGACGGAGGACGACTTGAATTTGCCGGATTATTTATTTCTGCGTTTAAATGAACTGTGGATTGTCGATCATAGCGACAAGAAGCTATATTGCGCGGTGCATACGCTTGTGCCAAGCGATGCGGGTGAAGAGGAGCTGCGGCGTCTTTATGCGCAAGCTTGCTCGCGGGCCGATGAGATGGCCGTTTATTGGGAGAAGCGGTTCGGAAGCGAAGCGAATGGACAGCGGGGCGTGAATCATGCTGCTAGCTCAAGCACAAGCGACAGCCGCCAGCTGCGTCAAGAGCGTCTGCAGCTTGCCACGGACGATTCCCTCCAGAGCAATCTGGATGAGATGGGCGGGATCAGTACGCGTTTTTCGAAGGAAGCCTTTGAGGAGGCTGTTCGGCAAATTCAGCGTTACATCGGGCAAGGCGACGTATTTCAGGTTAATTTATCGGTGAGGCAGAGCCGGGCGCTGGGTGTGCAGCCAGAAGAGCTGTACGAATGGCTTCGTCTCATTAATCCTTCTCCATATATGGGCTTTCTGCGCTGTCCTGACTTTCAGCTCGTTTCGGCTTCCCCGGAGCTGCTCGTTGAGCGCCGCGGCGACTTGCTTGCAGCCCGCCCAATTGCCGGAACGCGCAGACGCGGCCGAACAGAGGCGGAAAACGAGCTCATGGCGGAGGAGCTGCGGACGAGCGAGAAGGAGCGCGCCGAGCATATTATGCTGGTCGATTTGGAGCGCAACGATTTGGGCCGGATTTCGGCTTACGGCACGGTGAAAGTGGAAGAGCTGATGGTCATAGAGCAATATTCGCATGTGATGCATTTGGTATCCCAAGTGGAGGGACGGCTTGCCGAGGGCAAGGATGCTTACGATGTGATTGCGGCTACTTTCCCAGGCGGAACTATAACAGGCGCTCCCAAAATCCGCACGATGGAAATCATTGAAGAGCTGGAGCCTGTAAGGCGTGGTCCTTATACCGGCTCGCTCGGATGGATTGACTATAATGGCGATATGGAATTTAATATTATCATACGAACTATGGTCGTCAAAGATGGCATGGTGCATATTCAGGCCGGAGCAGGCATCGTCATTGATTCCAAGCCGGAGCGCGAATATAAGGAATCATTAAGCAAGGCGAAGGCGCTGTGGAAGGCGATTGAGTATAGTGAACGGTTCAGGCAGGCTGCGCCAAGCGGGCGCAAACATTAGAGGGGGCGCATGCGATGATTCTCGTAATAGATAACTATGATTCGTTTACCTACAACCTGGTGCAATATTTAGGCGAGCTTGGCGAGGACATTGTTGTGAAAAGAAATGATGAGCTGGGGCTGGCGGACATTGAGCAATTGGCACCTGATCATATTTTGATTTCTCCGGGACCTTGCTCTCCGAACGAAGCGGGCATCAGCCTGTCGCTCATTGAGCATTTTAAAGGAAAAATTCCGATTTTCGGCGTGTGCCTTGGCCATCAGGCGATTGGACAAGCTTTTGGCGGCGATGTCATTCGCGCTGAACGTTTGATGCATGGCAAAACATCACAAATGGTGCATGACGGCAAAACGATTTTTGAAGGCATCCCTTCGCCGTTCACCGCAACCCGTTACCATTCCCTTATCGTGAAAAAAGAGACCCTGCCAGACTGTCTTGAAATCAGTGCAGAAACAGCGGAAGGCGAAATTATGGCCCTTCGCCACAAAGAATACCCGATTGAAGGGGTGCAATTCCATCCGGAATCGATTATTTCCGAGCATGGGCTGACGCTGCTGCGCAACTTTTTGAAAATTCGTACAGGCGCGCCGCGATGAAGGTCGCGTTTGGCGGCGTTGTCATGGATGCCGGTCAAGCTGTGATCTCAATATATGATCACGGCTTTTTGTACGGTTTGGGTTTGTTCGAGACGTTCCGGACCTATGGCGGCCGCGCTTATTTGCTGGAACGGCATTTGCGGCGGCTGGAGGCGGGCTGTTTGTCACTGGGCATTCGCTACAAAGCGGATCAAAGTGCGCTTGAGGCGAGGATCGCCGAGCTGCTTCATGCGAATGAGCTGAAGGATGGTTATGTCCGGCTGACCGTTACAGCAGGCGATGGCGGGCTAGGCTTGCCGGTGGGCGATTATGAGCAGCCGCAGGAGCTGATCTTGATGAAGCCGCTGCCGCCTTATCAGGCCGCGCTTTATGAGCATGGCCGCGAGCTTAGGCTGCTGCATACGAAGCGCAATACGCCAGAAGGCGAGATTCGGCTTAAATCACTGCATTATATGAATAATATTATAGCGAAGCGCGAGCTGGCCGCGAGCAATGCCTCGCCGGGAGCAGAAGGAATGATGCTGAGCGGTGCTGGCCTGCTGACGGAGGGCATCGTCAGCAATCTTTTTTTTGCCCAGGATGGTGTCATTCGGACGCCCGCGGTTGATACAGGCATTTTGCCTGGCATTACGCGAGAGCGCGTTATGGAACTGGCCCGTGCGGCAGGCTTCCAGGTGGAGGAAGGCTATTACAGCTGGAACCAGCTGCTTGGGGCAGATGAAATTTGGCTGACGGGCTCCGTTCAGGAACTGGTGCCAGTGACGCGGTTATCAGGTCCCGACGGCACTCTGGTGCAGGTTGGCAAAGAGGCGGGTGCAGGAAGCGGCGCGGGCTCCGGAAAGGCCAGAAATGCAGCCATGCTTGAGGCGGAAGCGGAAGCCGGGAAAGCCGGGACTGTGGCCGGCCCGATCACGCGCCAGCTGCTAAAGGCTTACCGCTCCGATACGATGAGAAGCAAGTAAGGTGGAAGCGTCAATCAGCTGCGCATGAAGACTAGAATAGCTAAAGGTGTGAGCGGAACTTATGAATATAACAAGAGAAAGCAAGCTTGAATATTACAGCAGGAGCTATGAGCTGCCTGGAGGGAAGCAGCTGGAGCTGGGCAAGCGCACGCTGATTATGGGCATTTTGAATGCGACACCCGATTCCTTCTCCGATGGCGGGAAGTTTAATGAAGCGGAGGCGGCTGCCAGCCGTGCATTGGAGATGGCGGCAGAAGGCGCTGATATTATCGATATCGGCGGCGAATCCACGCGCCCGGGCTTTGTGCCGGTCGATGCTGAGGAGGAGCTGCGCCGCGTTATTCCGGTCATACAAGCTGTCCGTGCTGCGCTGCCTCACATTGCGATATCGATCGATACGTATAAGGCAAAGACAGCACGTCACGCGCTCGCCGCAGGGGCTACGATTATTAATGATATTTGGGGACTCAAATTTGATGCGGATATGGCGGCAGCCGCAGCGGAATACGGCTGCCCAGTTATTTTAACGCATAATCGGACGAATCCCGTCTACCTGGCAGCCGATTTTGTGGAGGATGTTATTGCCGATTTGAAAGAAAGCATCGAAATCGCAAGAGATGCGGGCGTGAAAGAGGAGCATATCTGGCTAGATCCCGGTCTTGGCTTTGCCAAAACCCATGAGCAAAATATGGAGCTTCTAGGACGGCTCGCCGAGCTGCACGCTCTTGGCTATCCTGTACTGCTGGGCACTTCACGCAAAAGCTTCATTAGGCAGACGCTAGAGTTGCCAAGGGAAGAGCTGGTAGAGGGTACGGCAGCGACGACGGCGCTGGGCATTGCTCAAGGCTGTCAAATCGTCAGGGTGCATGATGTGCGCGCGAATAAAAGAACAGCTATAATGTCGGATGCGATTACCTACCCGCGTTATTCATAGTTTCAGATATAAGTATAAGGGGCGTAAGCTTATGGATAGAATGCTTGTGAAAGGCATGCAGTTTTACGGTTATCACGGTGTTTTTGCGGAAGAGAACAGGCTGGGGCAAAAATTCGGTGTTGATCTGGAACTGCTGATGGATTTGGAGAAAGCGGCAACGATGGATGATTTGGAAGCAACGGTGAATTATGCCGAATTGCATGCGCTAACGAAGAAAATCGTCGAAGGAACGCCGTTTAAATTGATCGAGGCTTTAGCGGGTAGCATTGCAACCCAGTTGCTGGCGGCTTATACTATGATAAATGAAGTAACGGTTCGTGTGACGAAGCCGAACCCGCCGTTCGACATTCATTTTGATGGCGTGACGGTAGAGCTGCGCAGAAAGCGGGATGCTGATGGACGCATTGTCTCCGTTTAATTCGCCCGCAGATGCATATGTGGCTCTCGGTTCAAATGTAGGGGATCGGCAGCAGCTTTTGCTGCAAGCGATCCAGCAGTTAAGCGGCCGCCCAGACATCGAAGTGCTTCGCGTTTCGGGCGTATATGAGACCGATCCGGTCGGCTATACGGATCAGCCCCCTTTTCTGAATATGGCTATCGCCGTACGAACTACGCTGTCCCCGCTTGCTTTACTGCACGTTCTGCTGGATACCGAGCAGCAGCTTGGGCGTGTTAGAGATATACGCTGGGGGCCGCGCACTATAGATCTCGATTTGCTGTTGTATGCTGATGTCGTGATGGATGGCGAGGAGCTGACACTTCCGCATCCGCGAATGATGGAACGTTCTTTCGTGCTCGTTCCGCTTGGTGATGTAATCGAGCAGTCCCATCCGCTTAAGGAACAGGTGGCTGCGGCCGCGGCTTCAGCGCTTCAGGATGGAAAGGAAGGCATCATGTTATGGAAAATCATCAATTGGCACAGCGAGTCCGGGCATTTCGTAAGCTAAAGGGCTATACACAGCAGGAATTAGCAAAAGTACTTGGCGTGTCGGTAGCGGTGTTAGGCTCCCTTGAGCGCGGCACCCGCAAGGCGGACGCGAAGTTATTGATTCATATATCAAACACCCTTGGCGTTAGCTATGAAGAGTTGACGGATTCGGAATCAAATGGAAACGCGTAAGCAAGCGTAAACGGCTGACGCCGTCCTCTGGCGGTATAGCTACCGTTTCGCGGGTGAAGTATAAGCCCGTTATAAGGGTATAACTTATAAATGCTTATATTTGAACAAACCAGAAGGAGCGTGGAGAAGCATGCTGAAAATCGGCGACATCGAGATGAAGAACAGAGTTGTACTCGCGCCGATGGCCGGCGTGTGTAATCCAGCCTTTCGTCTAATTGCGAAAGAGTTTGGAACAGGTCTTGTGTACGCGGAGATGGTGAGCGACAAGGCGATTTTGCACGGCAATAAGCGGACGAGGGAAATGCTGTTCGTGGACGAGCGTGAGAAGCCGCTTAGCCTGCAGATTGTCGGCGGTGACCGTGAATCGCTGGTCGAGGCGGCGAAGGTCGTGGATAAGCAAACCAATGCTGATATTATTGATATCAATATGGGCTGCCCGGTACCTAAGGTAACGAAATGCGATGCTGGTGCGCGCTGGCTCCTTGACCCGAACAAAATTTACGAGATGGTTTCTGCCGTAGTAGAAGCTGTCGATAAACCGGTAACGGTGAAAATGCGCATCGGCTGGGATGACGAGCATATTTATGCGGTGGAAAATGCGCGCGCCGTTGAGCGTGCTGGCGGCAAAGCGGTCAGCGTACACGGTCGTACGCGCGAGCAGCAGTACACAGGTGTAGCGAATTGGGACATCGTTCGCGATGTGAAGCAGGCTGTGTCGATTCCGGTAATCGGCAACGGGGATGTTTTTTCACCTGAAGATGCCAGGCGCTTGCTGGAGCATACAGGCTGCGACGGCGTCATGATCGGCCGTGGTGCGCTTGGAAACCCTTGGATGCTGTATCGGACCATTCAATATTTGACGAATGGCGAGCTGCTGCCCGATCCAATGCCGCGCGAGAAGATGCAGGTTGCTATTCTTCATCTGGATCGTCTCATTGACCTGAAGGGCGAGGCGGTTGCCGTACGGGAAATGCGCAAGCATCTGGCTTGGTATTTGAAAGGCTTGCCGGGCGGTGCCCGCGTCAAGGATGTTATTATGGAAGAAACCGGCCGGGACCGGATGGTGGACATTTTGGATCAGTATCTGGTGTCGCTCGAGGAGCAAGGTCTGGCTGCTGCAAGTTTCTAGCTTGAAATATAGGAAAGGATATCCTAACGCGATCCTTTCTCTATATTTCTCGGAATGAAACGCGTTGCGCCGCCAAAGGAAGGCGCCAGCCGTTTCACCTTGCACGATCAGGCTGTTCAGGAAACGGCTGCTCGGAAATTCGACAATCCCTATACTTGATTTACAAATGAAATAAACGGGCAGGTTATCTGAGAACGTTCAGAGGCCTGCCTTTTTTTAAAATAAAAGGTTGTAAAGGCGAGTCTCCTGCCTATGCTCGTATGACGCCTAACGACAAAACATTTGTTATTTTTTCATAGAACGGCGCGAGCCGTTTCACCTTGGGTAATAGATGAGGAGAGCCATGGCGGCTTATGAGAAAATGGAAAGGTTATGTAAAAAACCTTATATATTTGGAACTTTGTGTTTTTTGCAGACGAGTTAGGAAGGATTGTACGGTTTTGCAACGAATAAAAAAGAAGGGCCGTGTGGCTGTCCTGCCAACTGAAATAAAGGGTTCAAGCACAGGCGCTTTTACAAGCGGCGTGTTCCTTGCAGCCAGGTGTACATATATGGAGGGCAACGCTTTCAAGAGGCCTTATGCGAAAGTCGTTCCAGTCGTTTGGCTTTGATTGACATTCAGGAGAACATTGCATATAATCGTGCAATATAACCTTAATGACTATAGTCAACGCGGCTTATCTGCTCCCTCAGCTGGTCTGAGGCAAGAGGAGCGTAATATATTAATTAACAGTGAATTCATACCTGGTATGAAAATTGGTCACACGACGGGAGAATCGGAAAGATGAGCGATAAAGAGATCATTCTGACTCAGGAAGGTTTGAGAAAGCTTGAGGACGAACTGGAGATGCTGAAATCGGTCAAGCGTCGCGAAGTAGCTGAGCGGATCAAGATCGCGATTGGCTACGGCGATATTAGCGAAAACTCCGAGTATGAAGATGCTAAGAATGAGCAGGCCTTCATCGAAGGTCGTATCATTACGTTGGAAAAAATGCTCCGCAACGCTCGGATCATCAACAGCGATGAGATCGATACAGATGTGGTCAGCATCGGCTCCACGGTAACTGTAGAAGATTTGGAATTTGGCGATAAAATGGAATATGCCATTGTCGGTTCCGCAGAATCGGATCCGCTTAACAATAAGATTTCCAATGAGAGCCCTGTAGGCAGAGCGATTTTGGGTAAAAAGGAAGGCACGGTCGTTGATGTCAGCGTACCTGCCGGTGTTATACAATATAGAATCGTCGATATTAAAAAATAAGGTTTGCACTGTGTCTGATTCAGAAAGCTTCCTTAAGCGGAAGCTTTTTGAACGTTAAAGCGGTGCCTTAGGAGATGAAATCAAGTTGGAACATCAGAACACCGAGACAGGTCATGAACAAGAACAAGAGCTAAGCGAGCTGCTGCAAATCCGCCGTGATAAACTGGACGAGCTGAGAGGGCTCGGCATCGATCCATTCGGCAGCAAATTCGAGCGTTCGCATAATGCGAAGGACATCGTGTCCGCTTATGAGTCGTTTACGAAGGAAGAGCTGGAAGAGAAAGCCGAACAGGTAAGCATTGCGGGCCGGATTATGCAGAAGCGCGGCATGGGTAAAGCGAGCTTTGCCCACATTCAGGATCTAAGCGGCAAAATTCAAATTTATGCGCGCAAGGATACGGTTGAGGAAAACCAATTCGCAGCATTCACCCTGCTTGATATCGGCGATATCATTGGCGTGAAGGGAACGGTATTCAAGACGAATACCGGCGAAGTATCGGTAAAAGCGCTGGAAGTGATCGTACTTACGAAATCGCTCCTGCCTTTGCCGGACAAGTTCCATGGACTGAAGGATGTCGAGCTGCGCTACCGCCAGCGTTATGTTGATCTAATTGTGAATCCTGATGTTCAACAAACGTTCATCTCTCGCTCCCGCATTATCCAATCGATGAGACGCTACCTGGATGGCCAGAACTATCTGGAAGTGGAAACGCCGACGCTGCATACGATTCCGGGCGGAGCATCCGCACGTCCTTTCATCACGCATCATAATGCGCTTGATATGCAGCTTTATATGCGTATCGCGATTGAGCTGCATTTGAAACGCCTCATTGTCGGCGGCATGGAGAAGGTTTACGAAATTGGCCGCGTTTATCGGAACGAAGGCATGTCGACGCGCCATAACCCAGAATTTACGATGCTGGAGCTGTATGAGGCTTACGCTGACTACAAGGATATTATGGCATTGACTGAAAACATGATCGCGCATATCGCGCAGGATGTGCTCGGCACTACCAAGATCATGTACCAAGGCCAAGAAGTCGACCTGACGCCGCAATGGCGCCGTATTTCAATGGTTGATCTAGTTAAGGAAATCAAAGGCGTTGACTTCAGCGTTCAAATGACGGATGAAGAAGCGCATGCCATTGCGAAGGAGCATAACGTCAAAGTTGAGCCGCATATGACGTTCGGTCATATTGTGAATGCGTTCTTTGAAGAGTTTTGTGAGCATACGCTCATTCAGCCAACCTTCGTTACGGGCCATCCGGTTGCGATTTCGCCGCTGGCGAAGAAAAGCCCGGTTGATCCGCGCTTCACGGATCGTTTTGAATTGTTTATCGTGGCGCGCGAGCATGCCAATGCGTTTACAGAGCTGAACGATCCGATCGATCAGCGCGAACGTTTTGAGGCGCAGCTGCTGGAGAAGGAGCAGGGCAATGATGAGGCGCATGAGATGGATGACGATTTCATCCGTGCACTGGAGTACGGCTTGCCGCCAACGGGCGGACTAGGAATCGGCATCGACCGTCTGGTCATGCTGTTGACTGATGCGCCTTCCATCCGCGACGTGCTGCTGTTCCCGCATATGCGCAATCTGGCGGGCGAATAGCCGATCATATTTTTCTACTAACCTGTTGAGGCCTGTGGCTTCAGCAGGTTTTTTTCTATAATAGGGCTAGGAAAGCTGTTGAAACGTGCTTTATGTCAGGCAACAAGCTGATGCCGCCTCCGTCCATTGACCCGTGCCGTATTTTCCTTTAAAGTGAATATGTATTTTCAGACAAAAAAAGCTATCTTAGCGAGGTAATGACTATAGAAATCAGAGGTGAACAGACGTTGCTGAAAGGTTCAATGAGAAGTTTGCGGTTGGTCATATGCATGGTAATGCTCTTATTCAGTTTTTTGCCTTATGGCGGCAAGCAGGTGTTCGCGGAGGAATTTAATATTATACATAATGCTGGCTTCGAGGATGCGGAGTCCGGTGTACCTTTGTCATGGACGCAGGATGTGTGGGAGGCTGGGGAGAGCGTATCGCGCTTCACGCTGGAGCAGTCCGATGTTTATTCAGGCACCGGCGCAGCTAAGATTCAGAACTTTCAGCCGAACCATGCCAAATGGATACAGAAGCTGACCGTAAGTCCGGACGCTTATTACCATGTGAGCGGCTGGGTCAAGGTTTCAGATGCAAAGAGCGATGCAATCGGGGCAAATCTGTTCATTGTAGGAGTGGGCGATCCATTTCCACAGTTGACTGATACGGCGGGCGAGTGGAAGCTGCTCGAATTTTACGGCCGGACAGGCCCAGAACAGAAGGAGCTGCAAATGGGCATCAGCCTGGGCGGCTACGGAAGCTTGAACACGGGAACAGCGCTGTTCGACGATTTGAAAATGGAGCAGCTTCCAGCAAAGCCTGAAAACGTTCAAATCATGTCCTTCGAGCCATCGCAGCTGACAGGTGGTGGGGGCGGAGCGACAGATGCTGAAAAGATGGACCCGAAAAAGATATCCGCTTTTCCCGTATTATCAATATCGGCCTTATTCGGCCTCTTGTTTGTTTTTCTCTATCGAAAAATGCTTCGGACGCAGCCGCTTGGCAAATCCAGCACTTCCTATCGTGGCTGGTTGATTGCCGCTATGGCAGCAGCTCTTATTTTCAGGCTATGGGTTGCGATTAAGGTGCCGGGCTACGTCAACGATATTAAGACCTTTATGTACTGGGCGGATCGCGCCTATCAGAATGGCGTACAGCAGTTTTATGAAGAAGGGGTCTTTGCAGACTACCCGCCGGGCTACGTCTACATTTTGTATGTTCTTGCTGCCATCAAGTCATGGTTCAGCATAAATCCGGATACAAGCGGAGCAACGCTGCTCTTCAAGCTCCCGGCCATCGTGGCCGATCTAGTGTCCAGCTGGCTCATTTACCGGTTTGCCAAAACAAAGCTCAATCCGGCAGCAGCGACAGGCCTTGCCCTGCTCTATGTCTTTAACCCGGCGATTTGGATCAATTCAGCAGGCTGGGGACAGGTGGATTCCTTCTTCACCCTGTTTCTCATTATGGCCATTAGCAGCATGGCGGGGGAGCGTCTGGAACGAGGCGGTATCTGGTTCGCGCTTGCTGTGCTCATTAAACCACAGGCTTTAATTTTCGCCCCGGTTGTCCTGCTCGCTTATTGGCATAAACGCGATTGGAAGCGCGCCTTGATGAGCGTCGCTTATGGCGTGATTGCTTTTCTAGTGCTTGCAGCTCCATTTTTCTTGAATAATGGCGGTCTGATGGGTGTTATTGAGCTTTACAAAGCAACGTTATCCTCCTATCCGTACGCAACGTTGAATGCGTTCAACTTATACGCGCTTACGGGAGGCAACTGGGCTTCACTGGACAGCAGCTGGCTGCTGTTGTCTTATAAAACATGGGGCAATATTGCCATAGTGCTAGCTGTTGTGGCGGCAATATGGTTCTCCTTCAAGGGCAAGCCAAAGCGCAATCTGGGCATCTCTTATTTTATTGCGATCGTTCTCATCACAATCGTGTTTCTATTTGCGACGAAAATGCATGAGCGTTATCTGTTCCCTGTCATCTTGCTGTATGTTTTCGCCTATATCGAGTCGCAGGATCGGCGGCTGCTGCATCTCATGATGGGTTTCAGTGTCACGCATTTCATTAATGTCGGGTACGTGCTTGCATTTAGCGAGGCAGGTCAGCATACGGTGACCGACGGCATTGTCATTTTGTGCTCCATTACGAATTTGTGTGTGTTCGCCTATTTGCTTTATGTTGGTTATTCTCTCTATGTGAAAAATGATCCCAAACCAGTTCCACCGCTGACGCAGGAAGAACTTCGGGAAGCGGACCAGCAGGCACTCAAGGAGCTGGAGCCGCAGAGCACTCCTAAGGGCAAGGAACTGCAGGCTTCTACCTCTGATAAGAGCGGCAATAAGCTCACCCGCAAGGACTGGTGGTGGATGGGCGGCATTACTGTTGTCTATGCGATTGTGGCGCTGCTTAATTTGGGCTCGTTCAACAGCCTGAATACAGGCTGGAAGCCGCAGCAGAATGGCCAAAGCTTTTATGTTGATCTTGGCCAGACGCAGCAGTTGGAACGGGTCAATATGTTCGGAGGCGTGGGAGCCGGCAAGCTCAAGCTGGAGTTCGGAAATTCACCGGATGCGTGGAGCGGCGGTGTAGAAGTCGAACTGAAAATCGGCGATGATCTAAAATGGGTCGTCCAGCCGCTTAATGTGAGCGCGAGATATGCCAAGGTTACGGTTGCTTCAACTGGTTTCTCGCTGCAGGAAATGGCCTTTTATCCGAACGGAAGCGATCAGCCGCTGCCTATTGGAGACATTGTTTATATCGGCTCTAATGCGGCAGCGGCCGAGGACCCGCGTTTTGGCCCTGTGGAGCATCTATTTGATGAGCAAAGCTCGGCAGCTTACAAGTCGACCTATTGGAACGGCTCATACTTCGATGAGATTTATCATGCACGTACTGCGTATGAGTTCCTTGAGGATTTGCCCGTATATGAAAATACACATCCGCCATTGGGCAAAATACTCATCGCCATCGGTATCAAGCTGTTCGGGCTCAGCCCCTTCGGCTGGCGGATTATTGGAACGCTGTTCGGCATTGCGATGATTCCTCTTATGTATATATTCGTGCTGCGGCTGTTCCGCTACCGCACGGTTTATGCAGCGGCTGGCGCGATTTTGCTGGCGGCCGATTTCATGCATTTCACACAGACGCGCATTGCGACGATCGATGTGTACGCCGTATTTTTCATTATGCTGATGTTCTACTTCATGTACCGTTACTATAGAATGAACTTCTATTTAGTAGCACTAAGGAAGACGCTCGTTCCGCTATCGCTCGCAGGGGTCGTATTCGGCATAGGTGCTGCGTCCAAATGGATCGTCCTTTACGGCGGGGCAGGGCTTGCCGTTATGCTGGGCCTATCCTTGTTCGAACGCTACAAGCAATATGCGGCTTCCAAGCGTGCGCTTGCATCGGGAACAGGGAATGCCGAGCAGAGGGAAACGTATAAGCGCGTCATTCAAGCTTTCCCGCGCAATACGCTATTGACGCTCGCGAGCTGTTTGGTGACGTATATCGCCATTCCTGCTGTTATTTACAGCCTATCCTTTATCCCGGTGCTGAACGCAGGCGATGGCAAATATACATTTGAAGGACTTGTAAGTCAGCAGGAGCATATGTATTCTTATCACAGCGAGCTGGTTGCCACGCATCCTTATTCCTCGCAGTGGTGGGAATGGCCGTTTATGAAACGCCCGGTGTGGTATTATAGCGGCAAGGATTTAGAAAATGCGAATGATGTATCATCGATTTCCGCTTTCGGCAATCCACTTATTTGGTGGACGGGACTGTTCGCGGTAATAGGTGCCTTCTATATAAGCCTTAAGCGCAAAGATAAACGCATGTACATCGTCTGGATTGCTTATCTGTCGCAATACTTGCCGTGGATGCTGGTGCCAAGGCTGACGTTTATTTATCATTATTTTGCGATGGTGCCATTCATGATCATGGCGATTCTCTATATGTTCCAGACGGCAGAGGAGAAAAATCCGAAGTGGAGGAAATATTTAGGACTCTACGTCGCAGTAGCGGTCGTGCTGTTCATTATGTTTTATCCTGTATTATCAGGTTTGCCTTTCAGCAAAACATATGTGGCTCATATATTGCGTTGGTTCCCAAGCTGGGTGCTCTATAGCGGCTAGTGCCAGGAAGCTGAGCCATACAAACATTTGAGTGAAGAAGTTAGGAAGACAAAGGAGCGGCAACATGTCCCAGGGTGCAATGAGGCAAACAATCAGGCAGTTTATAATGTTTAATATGATAGGGCTAGTAAATACGGCTGTCGATTTTATGGTGTTTAGCCTCTTGGTATGGCTGGGCGTGTACTTCGTTGGTGCACAGGTGATTTCTTATGGAGCAGGTATTGTGAACAGCTACGTTATGAATTCCTGGCTGACGTTCGGCAAAGGGCCGGAGCAGCGAAGAGAACGCAAGTTTGATAAAGCACAGGCGATAAGGTTTACTATTTTGAGCTGTACGGTTCTAGGCCTGTCGTTACCCCTATTGTATTTCGTATCTGAAAAGATGCTTGTTAACGAGTGGCTGGCAAAGCTGCTCGTTACAGGGGTGACGACAGTGCTCAATTTTATAGGCAGCAAGAAGTGGGTTTTTCGCGGTAAATAAGGGTTTGAAACGCCGGAAAAAGGCGCTGTAATGCGGGTTTAATAAAAGTTGAAAGTTTTTTTGAAAAAACACTTGCAATCTTCTAGGCACCCGTGATATATTATATGAGTCGCCGCTGAGACATACGGCAGACACGAACGAAACGCAAGCAAGAGAAATTGTTCTT
>NZ_JBXENV010000020.1:0-107344 GCF_059383755.1 Paenibacillus sp. JT22N15
AGTTAATGTGGCAGTTTCACTCGTTGTTCAGTTTTCAAAGAACAATTTCTCTTGCTTGCGTTTCGTTCGTGTCTGCCGTATGTCTCAGCGGCGACTCATATAATATATCACAGGCGCCTAGGCAATTGCAAGTACTTTTTCCAAAAAACTTTTTCGGTGTTTTTCAACCCCGTATGTACCTGCCCTTGACGCGAGATATAGAATACCATGAACCATAAGGACAAGTCAACCCAAACGCAAAAAAATCAGGAAAGCCCTTATCCAGGCTTGTCCTGATCACCTTTAGTCCATAAACATTGCCTTCCGCTGCTTGCGGATAACTACACCATTATGTGCTGCAGGCCTACAATAAGCGCAATACCCGGAATACCGAGTACGACCACCGTTGATATCGTCGCCGGATTAATGGGGATTTTAATATCAGAAATAAGACCGGAGTAATTCAACAAATAAAGAACTGCGCAAGCACTTATCAGGTGCAAGGTGAAGCTTTTTGCCCATGACCATGAAAGACGATGTCGAACAATTACGGCAAGCAGTGCAACCGAAGAGAAGACAAGGACTACGAGTAGGATTGTACTCATCATTGAACCGCCCTCCATTCCGACCAGCTCTTGCACGCTCTTTTGGCAGTGCGGAGCAAAGAGTCATATCGTTTTTCAGCCGTAATAATGGCGTATATCGCATAATCAATTTGATCTTTGCCCAAAGCATAGTCAAAAAAACGGTTTGCATTTTCCCATTCCAGATGGGCCTCATAAATTTCCTGGCGCAGCCGATCGGTCCACTGCAGGGCATCCATCTCCCCTTGAACCCCATTAACCGACTTTTTCTCCGCTGTCTTACTGCCGATTCTCCATTTATTGAGCTGCTTCATTCCCTCATGACCTCCCGCTTGTCCATTCAAAAGCAAAGGCTGCCTTTATTCCATATATAAGCAGGGAGCCTTGCAAATAGAACTAGCACCGAGATCAATCAGCCGCAGCAGCTTTCTAAACGAAAAGGCAATGCGCTATACTCACCTACCCTACTTCATATAAAAAAGCTGCCCCTATCGTTTTGAACGATAAGAACAGCTTTGCCTATCTTTAACCCAGCTCTCTGCGGCCTTCCAGTGCTTTGGACAGCGTAACTTCATCGGCATATTCCAAATCGCCGCCAACCGGCAAGCCGTGAGCGATTCGCGTGACCCGTATGCCAAAAGGTTTCACCAGCCGCGATATATACATAGCGGTTGCTTCTCCTTCAACATTCGGATTGGTTGCCAGAATAAGTTCCTGTACTCGCTCATCACTGAGGCGGCGCAGCAGCTCGGCAATTTTGATCTGATCCGGACCAATTCCCTCCATAGGAGAGATTGCCCCTTGCAGCACGTGATAATGCCCCATGAACTCCTTCGTCCGCTCCATCGCCACCAAATCTTTCGATTCTTGTACGACGCAAATGACGGAGTTGTCCCTGAGCTTATCTTGGCAAATACGGCAAGGGTCCGTATCGGTTATATTGCAGCAGATGGAGCAATAAGTCAGATTGCGCTTCACGCTAACGAGCGCTTTAGCAAAATCAATGACATCGTCTTCCTTCATGCGAAGCACATAGAAAGCCAGTCTTGCAGCTGTTTTCGGTCCAATACCCGGCAGCCTGGTGAAACTGTCAATCAACTTCGCTATCGGTTCGGGATAATGCAACAGGTGTAGCTCCTTTCAAATCAGAACGAGCTGCGGCTTGTTTTTAGAACAAGCCTGGGATTTTCATGCCACCTGTAAATTTGCCCATGTCCTGGTTCGCGACATCGTCCACTTTTGACAAGGCATCGTTTACAGCTGTAATAATCAAATCCTGCAGCATTTCAACATCTTCCGGATCGACAGCTTCCGGTTTAATTGTAATATCAAGAACTTTTTTGTGGCCGTTTACGGTAACGTTAACTACGCCGCCGCCTGCTGTGCCTTCAACGGTTTTGTGGACAAGCTCTTCCTGTGCTTTCATCATTTGCTCTTGCATCTTCTTCACTTGCTTCATCATTTGATTCATATTGTTCATTATAATCACCTCTTATTTATAGTTAAAAATCCTCTTTCACAACGACGAGCTCTTCACCAAAAAGCTTAACCGCTTCTTCTACCCATTTAGGCTGGGCTGGTGCTGCGTCCGGCATATCCGATTGCAGTTCAAACGCTTCGTCCGGCGTTCCTGAACCATTATCGGTGGCCGATTGCCATTCTTTAATCATAACCGTTGCAAGCTGAAGGGGCTGCCCAAACACACTTTGCATAACCCGCTCAATAATTTCTTTATGCGTCGGCTTCTCCGTTGTTTCTCGGTGCATCGTATTTTTGAAAGCAACCAATACGTTGCCGTCCACAACGGATACCGGCTCGCCATCCATCAACCACGCATGAACCGTGATTTTGGTTTCCTTCACCCGCTGCAGCAACTCGCTCCACTTCATGCGAACTTGCCCCGTTTCACTGCTGCCAGCAGCGGATAAATATGGCCCCAGCTTAACTGGCGTCCGAACAGATACCGAGTTAGAGCCGCCGCTGCGGTTATTAAAGGCAGGACGATTGCCATTCGCCCCAGCCCGAGCCGCTGCGCCGCTGGCAGACGCTCCTCCGCCAGCAGCTGGAACGCCATTTTGCAGCAGCTGCTCCAGCTTATGCTCAAGCTGCTCCACCTGCTGGCGCAGACGGCCCACCTCTGCGGAAGAACTCGCCGTCCCGCCAGATGGCTGGGCAGCGTCCCCCGCAGATGCGCTTTCGCGGTTATCGCCGATGGTGCAAATTTTCATCAACGCGACTTCAAACAGCGTCTGCGATTGAGCAGCATGCTTCATTTCGGATTGATAGCTGTTCAGCGTATCAATCATGCGAAACAGGCGGTCCGGCGTAAAAGCATCCGCCATTGCCTGGAAGCGTTCTGCATCAACGACGCGTTCCGTCGCCGCTCCGCCTTGCGGGGCAAGCTTGAGCACAAGCAAATCCCTGAAATAATAAATCAGGTTTTCCATGCACTTATCCGCGCTTTTGCCCGCTTGCGTCAAGCTTTCGACAAGTGGCATCACAGCACCAACATCACGGTCGCGAACCGCTTCCGCGAGCTCGTAGAACTGGTCGGCCGCCATTCCGCCCGTCACATCGACAGCGCCGTCGAGCGTAATGCTTCCGCCTCCAAAAGCTGCTACCTGCTCCAGCAGGCTGATCGCGTCACGCATGCCGCCTTCTGACAGCCTTGCAATATAAGCAATCGCATCATCTTCGGCGGTAATGCCTTCTTCCTTGCAAATCTCATGAAGCCGCTCCGATTGCTCTGCAAGCGACACCTGCCGAAAATCAAAACGCTGGCAGCGAGAAATAATCGTTGCAGGAAGCTTATGCGGTTCAGTTGTTGCTAATATAAAGATAACATGTGCAGGCGGCTCTTCCAATGTTTTGAGCAAAGCATTGAATGCCTCTGAAGTAAGCATGTGCACCTCATCAATAATGTACACTTTATATCTCACTTCAGATGGGGCGTAGCGCACCTTATCCCGAATATCGCGAATTTCGTCGATGCCCCGGTTGGAGGCAGCGTCAATCTCCACAACATCCATAATATGACCAGCTGTAATACCGCGGCATGCGTCGCATTCGTTGCAGGGCTCCACTGCCGGGCCGGATTCACAATTGACTGCTTTCGCCAATACCTTAGCTGTCGTCGTCTTCCCCGTCCCCCGGGGACCGTTGAACAAATAGGCATGCGAAACGCGATCCTCTTTTATCGCATTTTGCAGCGTCTGCACAATATGCTGTTGTCCCACCATGTCCCGAAACGTCTGGGGACGCCAGGCACGGTACAAGGCAATATGAGTCACATGGACCGTTCCCTTCTTGTTTCCTTACAGGAATTCTGCAAAAATACTCTATAATACTCTATCTCTTATTATACATCATCAAAGCCTCAAGCCAAACAAAAAACACCCGCAGCACCATTCGAGTTCATCGAAAAGCGTCGCCGGTGTCTGTTAACATCCGTAATATAAAACTTTAATACCGTGCACCTGCCCTTGATTAATGTAACCCAGGCGGCACTCTTGCACCACAGCTCGAGCCAGGCACTCCCCCGGCACATGAACTAACTTACTTACGGCTGCTTCCTTCCGGACCTGACCGAGTTCACAAGCGTCCATTGCGGAGGACCCAACTGTCAACACTGCTCGCAAGCGCCAAACCCCGCATAGACATAACCTCAAACAGGAATTCAACCTCGCTAAAGCGGATTGCGAGTTACAGGGCACCGCTAACTCCCCATCTAGCACGGCAAAAATAAGTATAGCTGATAATGTTACAAAGCGCAACTTTTCTGAGGACAAGACATAAAATGCGCCTTGTCATCAAGCGTGAACAGCTTGCCCTTTCCTTGACGAAAGGCGCCGTTTCGCTTAAAAACGGGTATTATCGGCTCGTTTTGACCCGCACCTCATAGCGCGGCATATTATATTGTAAAGTCTCCTCTGCTTTATGCTGAAGCTGCTTCACCTGTGCATCGGACATGCCCGGCTTGGCAGTCAAATGAACGACCAGATGCTCCCCGTTAAAATGAATCCAGCTTTTTTGAACGCCGTCCATCTTCTTAATCAACTCGCCGACGAACTTGCCGTCTGAGCCATAATTTAAATACGAATGCTTATTCGGTATGTTCGGGTTGCTGTTGGACAGCCCCATATAACCGTCATGGCCATAGGATTGCATCTGCTGTTTATGATCAGGCTGGCCACAGCCGGCAGCACTTGACGCTGCCAGCAGCAAGACACCTGCTAATAACAGCATGCGCGAGCTTTTTAAAGGCAATACGCTCTGGTTCAATCTCATCAAAAAAACCTCCCTTATAACCATTAGAATGGCTACGGGAGGTTCTTGTATTCTGCCAAATATAGACAAAATAGACATCACAGCAATTAGATGCCGTATTTCTTTTTGAAACGATCGACGCGGCCGCCCACATCCAGGAACTTCTGCTTACCCGTATAGAATGGGTGGCATTGGGAACAAATCTCTACACGAAGGTTCTGTTTAATGGAACCAGTCTCGAAAGTGTTACCACAAGCGCAAGTTGCTGTAGTGATATGGTATGTCGGATGAATAGCTTGTTTCATCTCTTTCACCTCTTTCTGCCCTGAGCCACAGGCGGACCCAGAATTAAGTCATACATCTCTGCATTATAGCATAGCCCCGTCCTTGTTGTAAAATACAAAAGAAGGAGCTGTCCGTCACCGGAACAACCGCTCCTTCTGGGGCATCAAGATTGAATTAAGCTCGCAGGCGGAACATGCGTGAATGAGCCAATTACGACATCTGGCAGCTCGTCGCGGAAAATTTCCAGCATCTGCTTCATTCCATAAATTTCGCCTTGTGCCGGCGGAATCAAGGACAAATAGCTTTCCGGGTCGATGTTCAGGTTCCGCATTTGGATAAGCTTAAGGCCGGTCCGCTTTACAAAGCCGATCATGGCCTCCATCTCTTCCTCACGATCCGTCACACCAGGAAAAATCAAATAGTTGATCGACGTATAAACACCCTTGTCCGCCGCATATTTCAACGACTTCTCTACATTGGCGAGCGTATAGCCACGCGGCTTGTAGTAGGCATTGTAATGGTCATCAAGCGCACTGATGGTGCTCACACGCATCAAATTCAGTCCCGCATCAACAATGGCACGGATGTGATCTGTCAGCCCAGCGTTCGTATTAATGTTAATGTAGCCAAGCGACGTCTGGCTTCTCACCCGGCGCATCGCATCGACAATAATCCGCACCTGCGTTGAAGGTTCGCCTTCGCAGCCTTGGCCGAAGCTAATAATGGAATCTTCATGGCGAAGATGCTCCAGCATAATCTCCGTCACTTCGTCCACCGTCGGCTTGAAATTCATCCGGGTTTGCGGAGCAACAAAGCCGCTGTCATCCGGCTGTTCGGAAATACAGCCAAAACAACCCGCATTGCACGAATACGATACCGGAACCGCACCTTCCCAGCGCTGCAGGAACGTATTGGACGACGTCAAGCATTCATACCCCAGTGCACAGTTCGACAAATGCTTGTACAGACGATTTTCTGGATATTTGGACGTGATGCGCTCGACTTGCTGCTTTACCTCATCGCGGTCGCAATTGAGCGGATCCCAGCGCTCCGGATCATCGCACTGCTCAGCTGCAACATAGAAGCCATTGTTTTTCCATACGACAGCCGTATAACCGAACAAAGGCAGCTTTTCATTTTTATCCGCTTTGACATAGCCTGGCAGGGCAAGCCGCGTAAAGCCTTGCGGCAAAAGTGCGCCTACCGCCTGCTTATTGCCTGGAAGCAGCTGCATTTCGCCCGTATCCGGGTTCAGGCCAACCGCCTTCGTAAATGGCAAGCTTACAAGCGTCGCCCCTTCCGGCAACGGAATGAGCTCGTCCTCCATCATTTCGACAATCATATCGCCGCTGCGGCCTAAAGCTATATAGTG
The DNA here is from genome assembly GCF_059383755.1 of Paenibacillus sp. JT22N15. Taxonomy (NCBI): domain Bacteria; kingdom Bacillati; phylum Bacillota; class Bacilli; order Caryophanales; family Paenibacillaceae; genus Paenibacillus; species Paenibacillus sp. JT22N15. The sequence continues at coordinate 6,487 of NZ_JBXENV010000020.1, forward strand.
AGGATGATCAAAGACATTTCCTTGCTCATCAGCATATACAAGATTCATGATGTTCTCCTTTCAGGCAGCGCTATGAGCTATGCGTCGTGCGAGGGGCTGCCGAACGGCGTCCAGCCGCTGGCGTTGATGATGACGACGAACTGGTACTGCTGCTTTTGATCGTGCTGCTGCGCTGCGGCGGCTTCGTCTCTGGCATGGAATCGAGCGACATGAGAAATTCACTATTCGTTTCGCTGTTTTTCAGCTTTTTGAGGAAGCCGTCAACGAACTCGATGGAATCGTTCATATTTTTGCGAACTACCCATAGCTTCTCCAGTTCTTCTTGCGTCAGGAGCATTTCTTCTCGGCGCGTGCCCGATCTGCGGATATCCAGCGCTGGGAAAATCCGGCGTTCAGCCAGTTTTCTGTCCAGGTGCAGCTCCATATTGCCGGTACTTTTAAACTCTTCATAAATGATGTCATCCATACGCGAGCCTGTCTCCACAAGCGCTGTCGCGAGGATCGTCAAGCTTCCGCCTTCTTCCACATTCCGCGCCGCACCGAAAAACCGCTTCGGACGATGAAATGCAGCAGGGTCAATACCACCGCTCAGCGTACGGCCGGATGGCGGCACTACCAAGTTGTAGGCACGAGCCAGACGCGTGATGCTATCCATCAAAATAACTACATCCTTCTTATGCTCCACCAGTCGCAGCGCTCTCTCCAAGACAAGCTCTGTTACCTTAATATGATTTTCCGGCACTTCATCGAAAGTGGAAGCGATGACTTCGCCCTTAACCGAACGCTGCATATCCGTTACTTCCTCAGGCCGTTCATCAATAAGCAGTACGAACAGCTCGATTTCAGGATGATTGGTAGAAATGCTGTTGGCAATCTCTTTGAGAAGCAACGTTTTGCCGACTTTCGGAGGTGCAACAATGAGTCCACGCTGGCCAAGTCCAACAGGCGCAATTAAATCCATAATTCGTGTGGAAAGTTTAGAGGATGCCGTCTCAAGCACCAGTTTTTTCTGTGGAAAAAGAGGAGTCAATGCGGGAAAATGTAACCGTTCAGCTGCGAGTTCAGGACTCGTCCCATTAACTGCATTTACTTGCAGCAAACCAAAGTATTTCTCCGAATCTTTCGGAAGCCGGCATTTGCCGGATACGAGATCGCCCGTACGAAGATCGAACTTGCGAATTTGGGAAGCCGAAATATAAATATCCTCTTTACTTGGCAAATAGTTGATAGGCCTAAGAAAGCCGAAGCCTTCCGGCAAAATTTCCAGGACGCCTTGCATGAACATCAGGCCGCTTTTCTCAGCCTGGGCCCGCAATATTGCGAAAATCAATTCCTTCTTCTTGAGTTGGCCATAATACGGAATTTGATACTGCTTCGCCAGCTTGTACAAATCCGTCAGCTTCAACTCTTCCAGATCGGCGATCTGAAGATCTGTCATGTTCTCACCACTTTATTCAGTTTTATGGTACAGCAAACCGCTATATTCCGATCTATCAGTATATACCAGAGTTGGCGCCGGATATTCCTCATCCCATTGAACCAGCGCCAAGCTCCAATCTTCCTGCCTATTTAGGAGGTTTCCGTCTCGCGCCACACATCGGCGCCTAGTCTGCGCAAATTATCAACCAAGTGGTCATAGCCACGGTCAATATATTCCACACCGCTTATTTCGGTAATGCCTTCCGGTACAGTCAATCCTGCAATAACAAGCGCCGCGCCTGCGCGCAGATCTGCTGCTCGTACCTTAGCGGCGTTAAGCGGTCCGCCTTCAATAATGGCCGATCTTCCTTCAACACGAATGTTAGCGCCCATGCGCGCAAGCTCAGGAACATGCTTGAAACGATTACTGTATACATAGTCGGTTAAAATGCTTACACCGCTCGCTTGGGTCAGCAAGCTCGTCATAGGGGACTGCAAATCGGTCGCAAAGCCCGGATAAACCAATGCTTTAACATCAATGGCATTGTACTTTGGAGCGCCTACGATGCGGATAGATTCATCCATTTCGTATACGGTAACGCCCATTTCCTCCAGCTTCGCCGTCATAGCTTCCATATGCTTCGGGATGACATTGTCAATCAGGACATCTCCACGCGTTGCCGCGGCGATAATCATGTAAGTTCCAGCTTGGATGCGATCAGGAATGATGGAGTGGCGGCAGCCGTGCAGGCTATCCACTCCTTCAATCCGAATGGTTTCCGTGCCGGCCCCTTTGATTTTTGCGCCCATGGCATTGAGAAGAGTAGCTACATCTATAATTTCAGGCTCTTTTGCCGCGTTTTCGATTATCGTAGAGCCTTTGGCCCGAGAGGCCGCAAGCATAATGTTGATCGTTGCTCCTACACTTACCACATCAAGATAAATTTTCGCTCCCCGCAGCTGCTTCGCAGATATGCGCATCGAGCCATGCTCATTTGTTACAGTTGCACCCAGCGCTTCAAAGCCTTTAATATGCTGATCGATAGGCCTTGGTTCAAAATTGCAGCCGCCAGGCAAGCCAATAACGGCTTCTCCAAAGCGTCCTAGCATCGCTCCCATCAAATAGTAGGAAGCGCGCAGCAGCTTAACTTTTCCATTCGGCATAGGCTTTGCTTTAAGATTAGAAGGATCAATACGCATCATGTCGCCTTGCCAGTCTATGACCGCACCAAGATCTTGCAAAATTTCGCTATAAACAGCAACATCACTCAAATGAGGCAAATTGTCCAGCACAACCTCGGACTCCGCTAGTATTGCAGCGGGAACCAACGCTACGGCGCTGTTCTTAGCACCGCTGATTTGGACCGTTCCTTGCAGCGGACGTCCGCCGCGTATCATCAATTTCTCCATCAATTTTGTAGTCCTCCCGTTGTATCGAAAGAGAACAAAGGAAAAACCGCCACAGCGAGCACACGCCGCCGCATGCACACTGTTAGAAGGCGGTTCGTCATCCCGTGCTCCTGTTGTTACGCTTGATTGTTACTTCCGAACAAGCGGATTTTCTCTTGAAATACGGCTTGCTTTGCAAAACGAGCAGGAGCCAGGTGCCTCCATGGATGAATGCCTTGTCCATTCGCCGACATCATTTTCGAGAATTGCAGAGCTGCAAGCCACTTGGTTCTCTGTGTTTACATTTATTTTACCAATACCTAATGCGATAGACAAATAAACAGCTTGATTCTGAGCCATTATACCATAATGGCGTCAGGAATGGTAAAGCTCTTTTGCCAAGGTACAAACCGTAGAATAATAAAAAAGGGCCCGCTAATCAGGACCCTATCGCGAAACGACTGCTGGAACCGCCTTCTAGCTGCATGTTCACCGCTATTCGCATTTCATCAATATCAAACGGTTTGGTGAAATGCATCAGAGCTCCGAGATCGGTCGCTTCCTTAATCATATCCAGCTCACCATAAGCCGTCATCATAATGACTTTTATGTCTTTATTAATGGCTTTCACATGCTTTAAAATTTCTAAACCGTCCATCCCGGGAATCTTCATGTCAAGCAGCACCAAATCAGGGCTTTCCTTCTTCACAATTTCCAAGGCAAGCTTGCCGTTGGAGGCTTGAAAAGTCGCATAACCCTCGCTGCTGAACACTTCCATCAAAAGCACACGGATTCCATTCTGATCGTCCACTATTAATAGCTTCTTTTGTTCCAAAATATAATACCTCCCACGACAGAGCGACAACAATTGGTCAGCTCTTCCATCATCGTTAATATATTCGCGGATCAAGTCGGAATATCCTTCTGCCCCAGGAAAAAAATTGGACGGTTTATACATTTATGTTACGAATACACTATCTCTCCGAAAACGCAAGCGCAGCGCGGACAAAACCGCGGAACAGCTTCTGTGGACGATTAGGTCGGGAAGTGAATTCCGGGTGGAATTGCACGGCCAAGAACCAAGGGTGATCCTTCATTTCCACCATTTCTACCAGTCTGCCATCCGGCGAAGTTCCCGAAATGGTCAAGCCAGCTGCTTCCACTTGCTCGCGGAATTCATTGTTGAACTCGTACCGGTGACGGTGACGCTCATAGACGAGCTCATCATCATATTCTGTAGCACCAAGCGAGCCTGGAATAAGCTTGCAAGGATACAGGCCAAGACGCATTGTGCCGCCCATGTCTTCAATGTCCTTCTGCTCAGGCAGCAGGTCAATAACAGGGTATGGCGTCGATGGGTTAATCTCCGAGCTGTTGGCGCCATCAAGGCCAACCACATGACGTGCATATTCAATAACGGCCACTTGCATGCCAAGGCAAATACCAAAGAACGGCACTTGCTGTTCGCGAGCATGGCGAATGGCAATCACTTTGCCTTCAATACCACGATCACCAAAGCCACCTGGCACGAGAATGCCGTGAACGCCCTGCAAGCGGTCTGCTACATTGCTGTCCGTCAGCTCTTCCGCATTTACCCAGCGGATTTTCACTTCGGAATCTGCATCAATACCTGCATGAGCAAGGGATTCCACGATGCTGAGGTAAGCATCATGCAAAGCTACGTATTTACCAACAATTGCGATTTCTGTTGTTTTGTGCAGCGACTTCACGCGCTGAACGAGGCTCGTCCACTCCGTCATATCCGGCTCGTTCGTGCCGAGCTTCAAGTGGTTGACGACGATATCGTCCAAGCCTTGCTCGCGAAGCATCAAAGGCACTTCATACAAAGTGGAAGCGTCGCGGCATTCCACAACTGCATTTGCATCAATATCGCAGAACAAGGCGATTTTGTGCTTCAGGTCTTCAGCCATCGCATGCTCTGTACGGCATACGATTACGTTCGGCTGGATGCCGATGCTGCGAAGCTCTTTTACACTGTGCTGAGTCGGCTTCGTTTTCACTTCGCCGGCAGCTTTAATAAATGGAATCAGTGTAACGTGAATATACATCACATTGTCACGTCCAATATCGCTCTTGATTTGACGAATAGCTTCCAGGAATGGCAAGCTCTCGATATCGCCAACCGTACCGCCGATCTCCGTAATGACAACGTCGGATGCCGATTCTTTGCCTGCGCGGAATACACGATCCTTGATTTCATTCGTAATATGCGGGATAACCTGCACCGTTCCACCTAAGTAATCGCCACGGCGCTCTTTGGTAATAACGTTGGAATAAATTTTGCCTGTCGTTACATTGCTGTTTTTGGAAAGGTTGATATCGATGAAACGCTCGTAGTGGCCAAGGTCAAGATCCGTCTCTGCGCCATCATCGGTTACAAACACTTCACCGTGCTGATAAGGGCTCATCGTTCCCGGGTCTACGTTAATGTACGGGTCGAACTTTTGAATCGTTACTTTGAGGCCTCTGTTTTTCAACAATCGACCAAGCGATGCGGCTGTAATCCCTTTACCCAAGGAAGAGACAACGCCTCCGGTTACGAAAATATATTTTGTCACTGTGCCAATACCCTCCAAGCTCTAGTGTGTATTCCTATAGGTTTCCCAATCTATCCAATAAACATAGGCGCTTTCGCGCCACAGCGGTTTATCTGTATCATCAAACGAAAAGCCGGAGCCTTCCGTCGCCGAACATGTTCTTCTACAAACAAAAAAAGTGACACCCGTAGAGTACGGGGCACTTTTCGTTTGGCGTATTATTAAGCGGTTGTCTTAACCGAATCTAAAGCCCATGCAATAGTTTACTCTGACGTATACAACCTGTCAAGTATAAACGGCGCTGCCTGTCATACTTGGCGTCAGCGAGCGTTCTGCCCAGAAATAGAAGGGATGGTTAAGAAACCTCCTTACCCTTTCTTCGATTTCAAGCCTACACGATTCATGGGTGAACAAGGACTTACTTGTCGTCCTCTTCCTCTTCATCTTCTTCAAAATCGTCCGCTTCCTCGCCGTCTTCCAGCTCCTCATCCGAATCATCCTCTTCATCTTCCAGCTCTTCGCCTTCGATTCCGGTTTCTTCGTCTGCTTCGGCTTCTTCTTCAGCTTCCTCGAACTCACGATCTTCATCATAAACATCGTAGTCCTCTTCGTCCGCTGCGTAAGTTTCCTCTTCTTCATCCGCGAACAGATCATCATCATCGAGATCGTCGTCGTCGTTAATGATTCTGGAGCGTTTGGCGTTGGAAATTGGATCTTCGCTGCGCTCTACTGGATACCAGCGCTTAAGGCCCCACATATTTGTGCCGACGCAAGCGAAACGGCCGTCAATATTAATTTCAGTATATACTTGTGCAATGACCTGATTAATCCCATCCGTAGACAATCCGCGTATTTTAGCAATCTCCATCATGAGATCACGGTAGTAATACGGCGTATTAGCTGTCTTAAGAAATTCAAATGCCAAATCAACCATTGGCATTTCCTTAATCCGCTCAGGGTCCAGCTTCAAAGTGATGTTGCTGCCGCTCATATGGACACATCCTCTCTTGCCATCTTCATTCATTATCAAACTATAGTAAAACCTATTTCTTTCAAAAAAGCAAGCGTCAGCCTATCCATTGTGAGGCTTGTCCACAAAGCTCACTCCACGATAATGAATTTATTAGCGCTAGAGCGGCTTGAACCGCTCTTCACAGCTTGGACAACAGGATAAAAAGCGAAGGAATCCCTTCGCTCTGACTGTATCCATCCGGGCCGCGCTGGCCGCTAACGTTCCGGAGAGGTAAGAGCCCCATAGAACTCTTACATCATCCTATGTGCGACTGTGCATTTTGACACGGTTTCACGCCTAATTATATCAAAAAAGGCAAGTGGCTCATGCAGCTTGCTCCTCTCCGTCATACAATAGCTCAGCATCGTCCGTCGGGAGGGGACGCGAAATTTGGACACCACCGTTTTTCTCCATTGGTTGCAAGGCGCGATGGCAAGCTCGGAGCAGACAACACCAAAGCGCATTATCCGTTTTTACCATCAGAGCGAGTACCAGCGCTTTATAAAAGACTGGTCGGAGCTGCCGGATGGCAAGGCTGCGCTTAAAGCCGTCAAACAGATGCCCATCATACGCGCTATTTCCTGTCGTCTGCCTGTCGAAGAAACCCTCGCCCGATTCTCCACAGGGGTATGGATTGAGGAAGATCGACGCATTACCGTTCATGCCGCTACACCCAAATCCTTAATGTCCGAAAAAGGAGTTCCTTGGGGCGTACAGCATGTCAAAGCTCCGCAAGCCTGGGGCATGACTACCGGCCATCGCATTAAAATTGGCGTCATTGACACCGGCGTCGATTTCAGCCATCCCGACCTGCGCCAGTCGCTGTCGCGCGGCATTAATTTGCTGAACCGCAGCATGCTTCCACATGATGACAATGGACATGGCACCCATATTGCCGGAACAATTGCAGCCGCCAATCAGATGCAGGGCATGATTGGCATCGCTCCGCGTGCGCAGATTTATCCCGTGAAAGCGTTCGACCACAACGGCAGCGCTTTCGTCTCGGACATTATACTCGGCATTGACTGGTGCGTAAGAAACCGGGTTAACATTATCAATATGAGCTTCGGCATGAAAACCCGCAGCAAAGCGCTGCTTACCGCCATTACCAATGCTTATAACGCAGGAATCATAGTAGTCGCCTCATCAGGCAACGACGGAAAACGCCGCTCGGTTGATTATCCGGCCCGTTATCCGCAAACGATTTCTGTAGGCGCGACTACACGGCTTAGGCGCGTCGCCCCCTTCACCAATCGTGGTGCCCATATCGATATTTACGCCCCTGGCGATAAAATCGTTTCCTCATGGCTGCGCGGCAAATACCATGAGATGAGCGGCACCTCCATGGCAACCTCTCATGTCAGCGGCGCCATTGCGCTGCTGCTCGCCTATAAACCGGGCCTATCGCCCGCCGACATTAAATGGATACTCAAGCGATCCACCCAGCCGCTGAGGGGCAGCAAAGCCCAGCGGCTCATCGGGGAGCTTGATATTATGCGCATGCTGCAAGCCGCCGACCGATGAGGTCAGCGGCTTTTTCGCTTGCTGCTGTCTTAACGCAAATCAGACTGCAGCTCGCGCGTACAGTCTGTTGCTTTCATCCCTCATGCCCGCTAGCAGCCGTGCAGCACCGCTGCGGCGCAAGCCCCATTTAAGGCTTCGCCGGCGCGCTGGAGGCGCCCTCAGACGCTGCGGCAGCATCAGTTGATGCGTTGCCTGCTGCATCTGCCGCCGGTGCTGTGGCCCCAGCTTTGCTTGCTAGGTCAGCAAGGCTGCGATTGATTTCTTTTTCAGCCTGATCCAGAATGGTCTTCGGCTTCCAGCCTTTCTCCATGCCTTTGGCAAGCTGCTCATTCCAAAGCTTCTGCACATCATTATCCAGCGCCGTGTATTTGCGCTCATGCATCTTGCTAGCGAGCTCTACATTAAGTGGATAAACGATTTGCCCGCCTAAAAATGTCGAAGGCTCCGGCTTCTGACTGCTCTTGCTCAGCACGGGAGCATAAGCCGGAACCGCATTGCCGAGACCGTATTTCGCATGATCGGTTACGACGTAGTTCATGAACGCCCATGCCATCTCCTTATGCTTGCCGCCAGAAGGCAGCAAAAATACGGAGCTGTTTTCCCAGCCGTTCAATTTCAGCGGCAGACGCGTTTGCCGCCACTTGCCTGTTGTTTCCGGCGCCCATTGCTCCAGCACCGAATCTCCCCAGATGCCTAGGTACACCATAGCCAGCTTACCGTCACGAACAGCCTGTTCACCTGATTCTTCCCAGATGTTGACGCCAGGCACATGCTCCTTCAAGCGCTGCGTCAGGGCAATCGCCTGCTCAAACGTATCATTATTGAAGGCAAACTGATGGTTGTCATTCACCAAGCCGGTCTTTTGGGCGCTGGCGAATAGATTTATCGTCTCGCCGTACCACTGCGTAATGCGAACGCCTTTATTTTGCAGCGTATTGTTCATCTTGACCCAGTTGTCCGGGTCATCCATATACGTCGCCAGCTTCTCCGGATCGGTAGGGAAGCCGTATTTTTTCAAAATATCCTCGCGGTAATAGGTCACCTTTGGCGATGAGGAGAGCGGCCAGCCGATCAGGCGCTTTCCGTCGAACGAAAGGTTGCTGTCCCACAGCGGCTGGCTGAAGCCAGCCTTGTACTCGCCAGCATTGTAAGGAGCGTCGAGCAAATTTTCCAGCTTGTCGCTATCCCCAAAGTTCGGAAAGGCGGCACTATCGAGCATAATGACATCGGGAACGCTGCCTGAGGCAAGCGCTTCGGTATATTTTTCAACTTGATCGGCGTAGGTAACCTCTGTCACCTTAATCGTAACCTCCGGATGCAGGTCGTTAAAGGCTTTAATCGTGTCCTCCCAGCCGCCGTAATACGTCCAGAAGGACAAGCTGATTTTCTCCGCAGGCTTTGACGGAGACGCTTCCGGAGAGGCACCTTGCTGCTTCGTTTGGCCGAAGGCCAGATAGATACCTATCACAAGCACAAGTAGCCCAAGGACCACCCACATTTTTTTCATCACAAGACCCCCATTGTAAAATCATTCTGGCTGCAGCTGTCGTTGTCCCATTCAGAATACAGCTTTATTCAAGCGTTTAAGCAGGCGTTTGGCCTCCTTCCCATCGATACCGAGCCAATTCCCGCCCAGCTTGATATATTCGTTGCCCGTGATCATCAGGCTGGTTTTGCTGCTCCACCATTTGGCGGCGTTAAACTGCGGACTTTCGTAGCTGGCATAGGTGAGCCGAAAATGCCCATCCTCAAACGTTTGCTCAAAAAGATACCTCGCGCGGCGCATATGAAAATCAGAGGTGACCACAATAGCGGAGCTGAGCCCATGCTGGTCCATAAGCTCCCGTACGTAAGCCGCATTTTCTTTCGTGCTTCGCGCCTGCGTCTCCAAATAAACCCCGCTTGGCGGCAAAACAGCAAGGCGAAGCTCCTCTTGAATATAATGGTCGTTTGCGCTTGAAATAATGAGTGCTTCTGCTCCATATTGCTGAAAAACTTCCAGACCCTTCGCCAGCCGCCCTTCTTCGCCGCTCAGTACAATGATCGCCTGCGAGGGAGCAGGGTTCGGCGCAACCGCCAAAAAGTAGCCGGCGCGCCATACGGCAAGCGCAAGCATAACGAGCAGCATGCCGAGCGTCCATAAGGTGACACGTTTCCTTCGACTCCATTGCCGCTTCACGCCTCGTCCCCCTTAAAACTGAAAATAAATAAATGGTGTGGAGGCTGTTGGCATAAGCAATAGGAGTGCGAGCAATACGAAAAATAAAATAAACAAGCCGCCAAAGGTCGTTAGCTTAACGCGAGGGTAATCTTTCAACCGTACACCAACGATATGGCCGGCCAGTACAAGCACAAGTACGAAGCCCAAATAAGGGTAGAACCACATGAGGCCGCCGGTGTCGATGAGGAACATTTTGCGCAGCACCAGCCAAGAATGCTCAAAGCTTTGGGAGCGGAAGAACACCCAGGTGATGCAGACAAATACAAATGTAAGCGCCCATGCAGCCGTTCGGTACAGCCAGTGGTTGATTTCCTGTTTTTTGAGCACATGGTTGAAATAAAGCTTATGAATGACGAGCGCAAGGCCGTGCAGCAGCCCCCAGAATACGAAATTCCAGCTCGCTCCGTGCCACAGGCCGCCAAGCAGCATTACAAGAATGAGGTTAATGTTTGCACGGATAGGCCCTTTGCGATTGCCGCCGAGCGAGAAATACAAATATTCTCTCAGCCAAGACGACAGCGAAATATGCCAGCGCCGCCAAAATTCCGTCACGCTGCGGGACAGGTACGGCATATTGAAGTTGCGCGGAATGTCGATGCCCATACATTTTGCCGAACCGATTGCCATGTCGGAATAGCCGGAAAAATCGCAATAGATTTGCACCGCATACGCAATGACGGCGAGCCATACGGTTAGTGGCGAATATTCGCCGGGACTTGCGAATACCGGATCGACAAACATCGCCATATGATCGGCAATAATAATTTTTTTGACTAGACCAAAGATGAATATTTGTCCGCCTTCAATTAAGTTGCTGCGCTTGATGACGATGTCACGGGCCATTTGCGGCAGAAAATGCCGCGGCTTGAGAATCGGCCCTGCGATCAAATGCGGAAAAAACACGATTAAAAGCGAGAAGTCCCAAATGGACGACGGCTTAATGTCGCGCTTGTACACATCTATCGTGTAGCTCATTACCTCGAACGTAATAAACGAGATTCCCACGGGCAGCACGATCGAGAGCAGCGGAAACGTCATGCCAAACTGATCCAGCAAGCCATTCGCCGAATCTATGAAAAAATTAAAATATTTGAAGAAGCCAAGAATTGTTAGATTGGCAATGACGCTGAATATGAGCCAGCGCTTGCGTACCGCAGCCTCTGTTGCCCGGTCGATCGACACGGCACTCACATGGTTTATAAGCGTCATCACGATCACGAGCAGGACGAAGCGGTAATCCCATACGCTGTAAAAATAATAGCTGCCGATCAGCAAAACTGCTTTTTTCAGCGCATGTATTTTAATAGTAGATAACAGGATAAGCATTACGGCAAAAAACAGCAGATACTCCCAGCTTGAAAATATCATTTTCTCATCTTCCTTCGAAATAATTCGCTACTGCTTTGCTCACTAAATCATGCCCCGAGCTGTTCATATGCCCAGTTCCATACGTAGTGTTGGAGAAGCCATAGGCTGGCAGCCCCGTATCCTGATAGGCCTTCACAAAATCCTGTCTCATATTCAGCATCGGAATACCCTGCTCCTTGGCCGTACGCTCGGCTAGCTCTTCAAAATAACCCGGCTGCTGCTCATCCTCTGGCGACTGAAAATCGATTTGCGGTAAAAAAACGAAAACAAGCTGCGGATATTGTTCCTTCAAAATTCCGAATATCCACTTCACCAGCTCTGCATCCCCCGCTTGAGGCGTGAAGTCCGAGCCTTTCGTTTCTTCCGCTGCCGCATCGTCCTTCTCCAGCAGCTTTTGCATGTGGTCCGAGCCAACACGCACTACCGACAGCCGCAGCAAGCCGTAAAGAGCTTGAAGCTTCGCGGCAACCGCATTGCGGCTAATAAAGTCTTCATTAAAGACAAGCTTATACGAGTCTCCGTCCTTCTTGGCATAGTAGCTCGTATTTTCACCATATAAATCCTTGAGATCATTCTCATTAATTTGGATGACAACGGCATCCATATCGACCCGCTTCTTATAAAAGTCCGCCAAATAGGCATAATGCGCAGGGGAGGCAGAGCTGCGTCCAGCATCATAGGTCATCACCTTGCGGGAATCCAGCTCGGGCATCCTTGTCTGCACTTGGCGAAAAAACTTCACTTGATCGCCAACTTGAAGCGCTTCCGTATAGGAGTCGCCCAAAAACAAAATCCGGTACTCTGCCTTGCGGGCAGCGGCCGTCTCATTGGGATCAGGGAAAGGCTGTGCGATGGCGCCTTCCGCATAAATTTTAGTGATGCCGTAGCCTTCCTGCCCATTTACATACAGCCCCGGGTTCAAGATGCGCCCCAGTTCCGGATGCTGCTGGAAGCCTGTCGTACGAATCGTTGTAACCTCCAAAATGCCTTCCCAGGCCACGAGCGCAACTAGCAAGGCCAGCAGCGCTTTACCCGCAAGTTTGTACCTCATTATTCCCACACCCCATTATCAACTTCCACTGCGCAGATACCTTCTACCTTGTACTTTCTACTTTCTACCTTAAATCTTTTGTTTTCGATGTTCTAAATCACAAGTGGCATCAGAAAACACGAGATTGAAGCACACAATTCCAAAAAAATATTTTGTGCATCACCTGATGTTAAGCAGCTGCAATCCAAACGACAGTTTAGAAAGTGATCGTTCCCTGCGAATAGTAGAGCTGGCGGACACCAGAGCCGTTATTTCGGTAAAATGTCGCCTTTTATCCGCTAGCCGGACACCAGAGCCGCTATTGGTCCATTTCCCCTTTGTTTTTCGGGGTTTTGAAGGGAATAGCGGCTTCCCTGTCCGCATAACTGCCCATTCTTCTTGTATCCGTAACAATAGCGGCATCTCAGTCAGCTGACACTATTCTTCCGCCAAGTAACCTTCTACCAAGTAACTACGACCGAACACCACACGAACCCCATACCTGTCCACGCAGCGCAGACCTCACTTCACCAAGCAAAGCCCTATTATCCGCCGCTATAAACCGCAGGGTAATGGGTGGATCTCGTAAAGATACCAAACGAATTAATAACCGCCTTGCCGCTGCCAGCTGTAACGCCGACCCAAACCTTCTTCACATTATCCTTCACGTCGAAGTAGATTGGGTCCGCCATATCGCGAGCAGACATATAAACACCGCCGTACGTATCGGCGAAATAAAAGCTGTTGTTGCTCATGCCGCGCAGCCAATTGCCCGAGCTGCTGAGCTGCTTGCCATTTTTGTCATAGCCGCGAACAATAACCCGTCCACCCAGCTCATCCTGCGCCGCCCGCTTAATAACGAACTGCTTAACGACCGAGACATCAACCATGGCACCCACAGCTACACAGCCATTGGCAAAAGTAACAAAGCCTTTGCTGCTGCTGATGCAGGCAAAATTATTCGTCGCTGCAGGCTCTCCGCCCGTATTGCTCAAGAAGGACATGCCGTCAAGCGTGACCGCAGTATTCGTCTTGCTCCAGCGCTCCGACAAATTAAACGATTCGCGCAGCGTGAACTGGTCAAAAAAGCTCGATTCCTGCGTCGAAACAATTTGATTGCCGAACTCCGACTGGTCATCCAGCTTGGCGTCGCCGTAGCTGACGTTAAAGGTGTTGTTGTTGCTTTTATTTTTCAACCGGGCCATATAAACGCCATTCGTCTCATTGCGAACATAATCAAACGTATTGTTTAGACCATGTTCAATGACGATTGGCACACTTTCGGCAGAGCCCGTCGTATTTCGCTGATTCAGCTCAAAGCTAGGCTTCACGAATACATTGTTGTTGTTATTCGTATAAGAGCCATCCTCCGTCGTAATGACAATGCCGTATCGGCTCTGCGACGTATTGTTGCCGCTCCAGACTGCAAAGTTGCCGCCCGAATACAAATTCTCATTGTTCCAGCCGGATACTTTGGCCTTATTGCGCTTGTTGGTCACCTTTAGGCCGATTTGGTTGGAGGTGATTTTGCCAAGCCGAATGTCATTATAGGCGAAGCCGGTCCCAATTCCAATCGTCTCTACACCTACGGAGAAATTCTCAGCACGTTGAATGTGAATACCTGAATTGTTGGCATTTATCACAAGAATGCCGATGGACTTGCGCGACTTGTCCTTGGACCAATCGACCAGCTTGCTTCTCCGTACATTAAGGCCGCTATATTCAGCTCCCGTTACTGTACTTTCCTCGCCCAGCGTCAGAAATGGCACATAGGCCGTTCCGGAATAAATGAGCGGGGCACGCTGATCCACCGAAATATTCGCTGGAATCACAATTGCCTTGGAGGAGCGGAATTCCGTTAGCTCCGGGAAAAGCAGCGTTACTTGCCGTCCCTTATCCCGCAGCGCCTTTGCCTTGGCAATCGCTTTGGAAATCGCGCTCCAATCATCCTTTTTCCCGTCACCTACTGCACCGTAATCCACTACATTGATATAAGTGGCATCTGCACTGCTTGTCGCTGCGGCGGCACTCGCTAATGGATTCCCTTCCACCTCCAGATGAAAGCCTGTGCTCCCACCAGTAGAGGAGGTTTGTGCCTTATCCGACTTCAGCGATGGCAAAGCCAGCGCGGCCAAAATGACAACTACCAAACTAATTCCCCAAATCCAGCTGCGTCTCATCGTGTTGTTGTTTCCCTCTCTCGTGAATCGGCTCATTATATCGTCCCATGCTTGCGCAGCGCTGCAACTTCCAGCACGATCGCTTCATCGAAGCCAATCGGCTTGAAATCCAGCTCTTTCGCTGCTTTGGAGTAGTCAAAGTTTTTGTCCTCATTCAGGCGGAGAACCTTCTCGTAATTAATAATCCGGTTCGGTATTTTCTCTCCGATTCGGCCCGCGATCAGAGCAAGCTTATAAGGAATATGCAAAAATACAATCTTCTTGCCCATCGCCCCCGCGATCAGGCTAAGCAGCTCCTTGTATTTCAGCGGCGCCTTTCCCGCGACATCATATTCCTGGCCGCGCGTCAGCTCCTCGCGATTCAGCATCGAGACGAGCACCTTGGCCAAATCGTTGGCGTAGATCGGATGCATAAGTCCATCCCCTGCACCCAAAATCGGATAAACGGGAAAACGCTTCATGATTTTGACGAGCATATGGATGTTGCCATCCTGTTGATTGCCGCAAATCATCGACGGACGAATAATCGTATAGGTCAGACCGCTGGCACGCAGCAGCTGTTCATTTTGCAAATCAATATGCGATGAGCTCTTGAACTTGCTGTAGATGCCGGTGCTGTTCACGTAATAAATGCGCTGGATGCCATGCTGTAGGCAAGCTTCAAGCACATTTTTCAGTTGATTGCGCGGCGCCAGATGCAGCACCTCCGTTATACCTTCATGGCCGAGAGCCTTCCTCACATCGTCTGCATCGCGCAAATTGCCGTAGACGAAACGCTCGCCTTCCTTCATCCAGGATACGTCGCTTGATTCCCTGACCATGTAGCATACTTGATCACGCTTGAAATCCCGCTGAATCTGCTCATATAGAAATCGGCCCGTCAGCCCTGTTATGCCCGTTACCAGAATCATTGCTCCTACCCCCGCCTTAAGCTTTAATATCGCTTGCTTTGAAAACTTTGAAAATAGTGATGAAAATAATTTTGATGTCAAAGCCGAAGGACATCTGCTGCAAATAATGCTCGTCCAGACGAACCTTCTCGTCATCGGAGATGGAATCCCGGCCCGACACTTGGGCGTAGCCCGTCAAGCCCGGCTTAATATCATTGATTTTCCGGTCATTTCGCTTCTCAATAAGGGAATATTGATTGTACAGCGCAGGCCTTGGGCCAACGACCGACATTTCCCCCTTCACGACGTTAATGAGCTGAGGCAGCTCGTCGAGGCTCGATTTTCGCAAAAATCTTCCCGTCTTCGTTATGTAGGATGCTGGATCCTGCAGCAAATCCGTCGCCACGTTCGGCGTATCTGTCCGCATGCTGCGGAACTTATAAATGGCGAACAGCTCGTTATTTTGCCCCATCCGCTGCTGAACGAAAAACACGGGGCCCCGTGATTCCAGCTTGATCAAAATCGCCACCACCAGCATGACCGGGCTAAACACAATCAGCGCAATGCCAGCGGAAATAAAATCGAAGGCTCTTTTCCCAAATTGATTGTACACGCGTCTCCACTCCTCCCCACACTATATGGCATCTATCTCTACAATCTCTTAAACACGGCGTTTTTAACGTAATTCGTCAAGCACCATAAGGCTTTAAACGGGTTCAGCTTCTCTACATCGCGGTACAGACGCCACATTTTGTAGACGGCTTTCACTTTATTGTTTGAAATCGAGCCTTTCACGAGGCGATAGTAGCTCAGCTCAACGGGCAGGCCGTAGGCCAAATGCCCTTTTTTCAAAATCGACAGCCACATGCCTGTGTCCTGCTTCGCCCGAATGTTCGGCATTTGCACCTGGCCGAGCTTATGCCGATCCAGCATGACGGTTAAACAGCCGATAATCGTATTTTTCAATAACGTATCGTAATTAATAGAAGGAACTACTCCGATCACACGCTCCGTCAGCTCCCCTTCCTCCGACATCACCCGGTAGCTCGTGAAGGAGAAACCGATATCCTGCGTACGCATAAAATCAAGCTGCAGCGCCAGCTTCGTCGGGAGCCACAAATCATCGCTGTCCAGAAAGGCGAGATAACGGCCCCTCGACAAATTCATCGCAGTATTGCGGGCTACCGCCGCTCCGCTGTTCTTCTGCAAGCGATGCAGCTTAATCCGGCTGTCCAGCGCAGCTTCCGCTTCAATAATCTCGCAGGAATTGTCCGATGAACAATCATCCACGATAATCATTTCCCAATCGGTGAATGTCTGGGCTTTGACCGAAGCAATCGTTTCCTTAATAAAACGCGAGCAGTTGTAGGACGGCGTTACAATCGTAACGACCGGGTCCATCAAATTAGACACGAATATCCCTCCAGCTTATCATTAGGTGCTTGCGGTGCGGGCAGGCTTACTGCCTACTTCCTGAATAAATCCAGCGGCTTGCGCTCTTGGAGCGTAGCATAGGGCAGCAGCCAGGCTATCGCTACGTAACAGAACAACAATCGGTTCTCATTCAAATCGCCAGACACATTGGCGTTCAGGAACAGGAACACTACCGAGAAAACAGTAACTAAAGTGAAGCGGTCTGTCATTTTACCAGCTATAAAGTGCGCAGCTGCTCGAACCGCACCCCAGAATATCGCAAGAAACAGCAATACGCCAGCAAGCCCAAGCTCGCTCCACAGCTCCAGAAAAATATTATGCGGATAATTCGATACATCCTCATGGGCGAAAGCGATCGTAAAGCTGCCAATACCGCCGCCGAAGAAAAAATGATCCTGTATCATTTGCCACGCTACCGCATAACGCTCCACCCGGCCTTCCGCCGATTCTCCGCCTCCCGGCTGATTAAACAGCACCGAGATGCGATAAATGAAGGTGTCCATTACGCCAGAAGCTACGAGTGGTACTGCGAGCGCAGCGAGCAGCAAAATAATGAAAAAAAGCGTGCCTACTCCTTTGGAGAAGGTAATTTTGCCCCGGTTCACTTTCACAGACAGGAACATAATTAGCACGATCGTTCCGACCAGCGTAATAAGCGGCGTCCGGGCACCACTGACGGCAACCGATAGAAAGGTAAGCGCCAGAAACAGGCTGGCGACAATTTTGGCCGGTGTCCGCAGCAGCGGATTGTATAAATATAAACCGATCAAGGCGATAACCGCGATGCCATTCGTTCGGCCAAGCGACAGATAATCCGAGCCAAGCACCTCAATCTGTCCAATGAATTGGCCAGCTTGCAGCTTCTCCAGAAACATCTGCAGGCAATAAAAGGTCATTAGCGAGGAGACGGCAATAATGCCGACGAAAAATCGCTCCAGCCCTTTTTTATCACGAATAAGCAAAAAAGGCCCGATGAAGGACCAGGCGGTCAGCAGCATGAAACGGGATGTTTTCTGAATCGCGAAGGAATAGCTTGTCGAATAAGAAAAGCTGAACAAAATGTAGCCAATCAGCAGCACAAACAGCAGCAGCGGAATTAGCGCCGGCTTCGGCAGCTCTTGGGATTGCATAAGGCGAACAAAATAAAGAAGCATCGTCACTGCCATTAGAAAAAAGGTTAAGTCGACGGGAAAGGAAATGCCCGATTTAATATAGCCGGATAATAAAAATACGCCCAGCAGAAATTCCCCTGACGCCAATATCGCAAACGGGGCAGCCAAAGCCCCCCACTTCCGCTTGGCGCCAGGCAAGAGCGTGGCCCCAAATGCATTCGATTTTAACATCAGTGACCACCCTCTCTTTCCTTCTTAAAAGTATGCTGTAAAGCTATACTGCGCTGCGGTTCTGGGATGTTATCGTCCGCTTCACGAAGGCTTTAACCTCCGACAAATCCGAACGGATAATGCCTTCCAAATGCTGAAGCTCCAGCATGACCGGCTCAATATCCTGCGCCATTGGCTTACCGATGAAAATGCGGTTGTTGAGTGTAGCCGACATGCCTTCAGCATCGGTCAGCAGCTCCTCATACATTTTCTCGCCCGGTCGCAGGCCGGTGAATTTAATGTCAATATCGCGGTACGGCTCGAAGCCGGATAAGCGAATTAAGTCTTTGGCCAGCTCATAAATTTTGACAGGCTTGTCCATATCGAGAATGAATACCTCGCCGCCCTTGGCGAAGGCGCCTGCTTGCACGACCAGTTGGGAAGCTTCCGGTATCGTCATAAAATAACGAATCATCTCCGGATCGGTTACGGTAACCGGGCCGCCCTCGGCAATTTGCGCTTTAAACAGCGGAATGACGCTGCCCCGGCTGCCCAATACGTTGCCGAATCGCACAGCTGCAAATTTTGTTTTGCTGTAAAAGCTGATCGACTGCACGATAATTTCCGCTACACGCTTCGTCGCACCCATGACGCTCGTCGGATTGACCGCCTTGTCCGTCGAGACAAGAACAAATCGCTCCACGCCGTGCTGGTCACAGGCTTCGGCTACATTTTTCGTACCCATAATATTGTTCATGACCGCCTGCTTCGGATTGCGCTCCATCAGCGGAACATGCTTATGAGCAGCCGCGTGGAATACGACTTGGGGACTGTATTCGCCAAACAGCGCGAACAGCGTCTCACGGTCTTGTACATCGGCAATAATCGCCTCTGTCTGCAATTCCTTAAACGTCTTGCCCAGCTCCATATCAATTTGATAGATGCTGTTCTCCCCATGACCGAGCAGCAGCAGCTTGCCTGGCTTAAACGGCGCAATTTGGCGGCACAGCTCTGAACCAATGGAGCCGCCTGCTCCCGTCACCAGTACAACCTTGCCTTCCACGTAATTCGCGATGCCTTCGAGGTCGATGGCCACTGGGCTTCTGCCGAGCAAATCTTCTACTTCAACATTGCGAATCGACGATGCCGTCACTTTGCCGAGAATAATGTCGTCCAGACGCGGCACAATTTTCAGCTCACAGCTTGTTTCCTTGCAGAGATTGATAATTTCGGAAATATCCTTCTTGCTTGCCGCCGGAAGCGCAATAATGATGTGGTTGATCTCATGCTTCTCGACAACTGCAGCGATATCATTGCGATTGCCTAGTACGCGAAGGCCGCCAACGCGGTTGCCCCGCTTCTGCTCATCATCATCAATAAAACCAACCGGGTAGCTGTTGTTGATGTATTTGTTTTGCTTAATTTCCTTAGCCACCATCGAGCCGCAGTCGCCTGCGCCGATAATCAATACTTTGATATCGCCGGTGCCTTTTTTGTTGTAGGTATCGCTTTTGAGACGCAGCGCAAAGCGCGTGCTGCCTTTAACGATCAGCGAGGACTGGAAAATGAACAGCAGCAGAGCTAGATCCACCCACTCCCACTTCAAAACGCTAAACAACAGTCCGCTGACGATAACGCCCAACGTGACCGCTTTGAAGATCGACACAAGCTCGCCGACGCTCGAATACTTCCATATTCGCTGGTACAAATTGTAACGAAGCATGAATAAAATCGTTGATGTCGACAGGACAGGCGCAAAAATAAGCACCGCATGCCAGTAGCTCGCTCCTTCGCCTTCATACATTAAAGCGAAGCAGATTAATGTGATGAGCGTACTTGTTAAAATATCAACGAATAACAAGAGTGGAATTCTTTTTTTCCACATCTCTCTTCTCTCCTCCTATACCAACTCACTATAATTGTAGACTCTATTTGGTCAGCAGCTGCGAGTAGAAACCAAGCAGCTTGTTCTCTTCATGCACCCAGTTCAGCTGTTCGCGTACGGCCCGCTGGCCATTGCGTCCCATTCTTGCCGCTTTCGCCGGGTCGTTCTTCAATTCATTAATCGCTCGCAGTACCGCCGGCCCATCGTTAGGATCGACCGCGATGCCGCACCCATGAAGGTTCACGAACGCTTCCCAGCTTGGAAAATTGGAGCAAATGATCGGCAGCCCTGCATTCATATATTCAAAAAACTTCGTCAGCTCTTTCTTCGCATAATGCTCCGTCGGCGGAAACAGCGCGAGACCCGCCAGCCAGCGGCTCTCGGCGTAATAAGCGTCAATCGCTTCGCGGGCGATAAACTTCTCCACACCGTCGATCGTTACGCGATCCGCCGCAGCACCGGCAGCTTCGGCAACCCGGTCTGCAATCGGCTGCGCGCATTTGCCTACATAATGCACATGAATGCGCTCATCCAGCTTCGCTATCTGAGCATGCAGCTCGGAGCCGCGATCCAGCGTGACATTGCCCGTGTACAGCAGATGAATGGCATCATCGTGCTGCGCTGCGCCAGCTTGCGCGTCTGCAGCAGGCTTGTCCGCCATCGGCTGCAGGATCGGATAGTTCAGCACATCTACGCCGCGCAAATATTTGTCCCGGTAATATTTTTCTGCCAGCACAATTTCGAACTGATTTATACAAAGCTTCTCTACGATGCGATAAATGCTCGCAAGCGTATTTCTAGCCCACACCGGCAAATATTTTTTCTGCCGAATGCCCGTTTCGTAATCCTCGTGGATGTCGTAAACGACATGATTGGATTTATTTTTGAGCAGCCACCCTA
The DNA here is from genome assembly GCF_059383755.1 of Paenibacillus sp. JT22N15. Taxonomy (NCBI): domain Bacteria; kingdom Bacillati; phylum Bacillota; class Bacilli; order Caryophanales; family Paenibacillaceae; genus Paenibacillus; species Paenibacillus sp. JT22N15. Next base: position 27,619 of record NZ_JBXENV010000020.1, read on the forward strand.
CCCAAATCAGCTCGGGATCATGAAAATGGTACACATCCGCCTCAAGCTGCTTGGCGAGCCGGTATGCCTGCCAGCTGTTCTTCGTCATACGAACCCAGCGGTTCGCTGCTTTCTGAAGCTTGATCAGCTTGAAAGCCGGTTTTACTCGGTCCAGATCCGGATGGTCCGTCGCAATCAGCGTCACATCATAGGCCGCATTCGCGAGCGAGGCGCATTCTTTATGGAAAATGCGGGTATCCATCGGATGGTGCACCGTTGTCATATGAACCACCTTATGTTGAACCATCGTAAACCACCTTCTGCCTGAAAATTTAAGCTTGCCGTTTTCTGCGCACCTTGCCCAGCACCTGCTGCATTTTGCCGCGGAGCGCCGTTCTGCTCGTATGTACCATCGCTTTAGGGAACAGCAGCACAACCACTGCAAACCATACCATTGCAAAAATGCCTGACACTGCAAGATTTACAAAGCTGACCATGCCAAGCGGCCTGATCGCCTCCGTCACGGCATATAAGCCAATCAGCGTCCATACACTGCCAAGCAGAGCAGGCAAATGTGCCTTCCCCAGCTCCCGCCATGTGCACGACAAAATCGTTTTACACAGGTACAGCATATTGAAGTAGTGCAAGCTTATGGCAATTAAAACGCCGAAAGCAGCCCCGGACAAGCCCCAGCGCATGCCAATCCCTGCACCCGCGATAACAAGCAGGACGTAAAGCACCTGCCGTGAAGCCCGTTTATACACATACCCTCTTGCCAATACGAGTGAATTGCTGATTTTGTAAGTTGTACGGAATAACATGCCAACGCATAAAATTTGGAATGGAACAACGACCTCCGTCCACCCGCTTCCCAAAACGACAGCGACAATCTCGGGAGCTAGCAAATAACAGATGACGCTAATAGGAGCAACAAGCAGGGATGTATAAGAAATGCTTCTTATATAAGAGGCTTTTAGCTGCTGAAGATCATCCTGAAGCTTGGACATCGACGAAAACAGCACTTTATCGAGCACTTGCCCAAGCAGCGTAGCCGGAAGCACTGCCAGCTGATAGGCTCTGCCGTACAATCCCAGCGCAGCTGCGCCAAGCCCGCGGCCAATGATCAAATTATCGCTTTGGACCGCCAAATAATTGCTTAGGCTGTCGATGGTTGCGCCACCGCCAAATCGCAGCAGCGATTTCGCTGCCTGTGCATGTCCACTCGTCTTTTCCCGCAGAAACCGGGGCGGCTGTGCAGCAATCAGCATCGTAAAGCGAATAGCCGTCTGCACCAAATGCGCTGCTAACAGCGCCCAAATGCCATAGCCATACACACCGAGCATAATGCCGACGATGCCGTAGCCCGCCGTATAAGATACGATTTGCGACAGCGATAGCTGACGGAACTTCAGCTCCCGTTGCAGCAAAGCTTCAGATACAATGGCAACGCCATTGAGCGGAAACACGAGCGCCAATATGCCCAGCACTTCTGCAAGCTGCGGCATTTTGAAAAAACCTGCCAGCAGATCAGAGGACAGCCAAAGCACCGCTGCCACTACAACGCCAAGCATTGAAGAAATAAAGAAGGAAACCTGCAAGTCGACCGTGTTAATTTCCTTGCGCTGAATAATGGCCGGACCTACACCAATACTGGCAAACAAGGTCGAGAAGCTGACGATTACGAGCGCCATATTAATGAGTCCAAACTCCTCGGCACCGACGAAGCGGGCAAGGACGACAAGCACGACCATCTGGATGACATTTTGCAATCCGGTTCCCGTGAATGCCCACAGAAAGCCCTTGCGGGTTCTGCGGGTCAAGCCAGCTTCCGACACGTGATTATCCAATTTGGCTGGCATAAGCGTTAATATCCGGGCGGCCGATGGAAGCATACACGAATTGCCGCTTCTCCATCTCTGCCAAATCAAATATGTTGCGTCCGTCGATCAAAATCGGCTGCCTAAGCCGCTTTTTCACTTCATCCAAATCCATCTTCACCACTTGCGGCCACTCGGTCAAAATGACGCAGGCATCGCAGCCGTCGACCGTTTGCAGCAGATCATCCGAATAAACAACATCTGTGCCAATAACCAGCTTCGCTTGTTCAACCGCTACCGGATCATACGCATGCACTTCAGCACCGCGGCTGATAAGCTCGCGAATGATCGGAATCGAAGGCGCAGAGCGCATATCATCTGTCTCCGGCTTAAACGCCAGACCGAGCACAGCAATTTTTTTGCCTGCGACAGAACCTACAATTGTATCGATTTTTTGCACAAAATGGATCGGCTGATTTTTGTTCGTCGTAATAACGGATTCAATCAGCTTGAAGTCGTACCCGACATTTTTGGAGATGGAAATGAGTGCCTCGGTATCCTTCGGAAAGCAAGAGCCGCCAAATCCGATACCGGCATCTAAAAATTTATTTCCAATGCGGCTGTCCAGTCCTAGCCCGTAAGACAAATCGACCACATTCGCACCGACCCGCTCGCAAATATTGGAAATATCGTTAATGAAGGAAATTTTCATCGCGAGGAAGGCATTGCTGGCATATTTAATCATTTCAGCCGTTTCAATGTTGGTCTCGACAATGGTCGTGTTGAATGGTTCATGGAGCTCGCGAATGAGCTGCATCGCCTGTTTGTTTTCAGCGCCGATGACAGCACGCTCCATATTCATGCAATCCTTGATGGCCGTACCTTCACGCAAAAATTCCGGATTGGATACGACATCAAAGCCTGCCTCTCTTCCGCCCAAATGCCCCCGAATGATCGACTCTACCCGCTTGCCAGTTCCAACAGGCACTGTGCTTTTGTTCACGACAACTTTATAGCCGTTCAGCGACTTCCCAATCGTCTCGGCCACGCCGTCAACATAAGTCAGATCCGCTTCGCCGGTTGGCGACATTGGCGTGCCCACTGCAATATAAATAATATCCGAAGCCTGAATGGCCGCTTCCACGTCGCTTGAGAAGGCAAGTCTTCCCGCTTGGCGGTTCGCGTGTACCAATTCAGCAAGACCCGGCTCATAAATGGGAATTTGACCGTCATTCAGCTGGTCAATTTTGTTTTGGTTAATGTCGGCACAAATGACATGATGGCCTTTCTCTGCGAAGCAAGCGCCGTTCACCAGGCCAACGTAGCCTGTACCAATTATCGTAACTTTCATTATGCATTCACTCCACTTTTCGCAAGGCTTAAAATCTGTTCAAGCGATTTAATTAAATCTGCGGAAAACTCCTGACGTTCGAGTGCGAACTCTACATTTGTCAAAATAAAGCCCGGAATTTCACCGACATCGTAGCGTCTGCCCTCAAATAGATATGCGAGTACGTCCTCGACTTGGTTCAGCTTTTGCAGCGCATCGGTCAATTGGATTTCCTGGCCAGCTCCGACCTCTTGCTGCTCAATCAGATTGAATACTTCCGGCGTCAGCACATACCGCCCCATAATGGCAAAGTTGGAAGGCGCTGTGCCCAGCTTCGGCTTCTCTACCAGATTGTTCACTTTAATAAAACGATCATTCACCTCAGATGGATCAATGATGCCATAACGCGCCGTTTCTTTATCCGGTACATGCTGTACGCCGATAACCGATTTGCCCGTTTGCTCAAAAGCATCAATCAACTGCTTCGTGCATGGCGTCTCGCCTTTAACGATGTCATCACCAAGCAGCACGGCGAAAGGCTCATTGCCGATAAACTTGCGTGCGCACCAAATCGCGTGCCCGAGACCTTTTGGTTCTTTTTGACGAATATAATGAATGTCGACCTTGGAAATTTCCTGTACCTTCTCAAGCAGATGCAGCTTTTGATTTTTCAGCAAATTCGCTTCCAGCTCAAACGCATTGTCAAAATGGTCCTCAATCGAACGTTTGCCTTTACCCGTTACAATAATAATTTCTTCAATCCCGGATTGTACGGCCTCTTCTACAATATATTGAATCGTTGGCTTATCCAGGACGGGGAGCATCTCTTTCGGCATCGCCTTTGTTGCTGGCAAAAACCTCGTTCCAAGTCCGGCTGCCGGAATAATCGCTTTTGTTACTTTCATCGCAAATCCCTCCCAAGTTAGATAAAAAGTGGTTACACTTCAATAAACACGATACTATTTATCTGAACATCCGTTGCCGCAAGACGGCTTTTCCATTCCTGTGCAACCGGAGCGAGTACCCGGTTCTCCTTGATCACGAGCGTATGCCAATCGACCAGCTCTGCAATCGTCTGTGCTTCCGAGCAATGAACATAAGAAGGCAATTCCCAGATTACAACTTCGTAGCTATCCCGAAGCTGCGCCATCAATTCCTCAGCCGACGTTTTCATGGAAAGGCCTCCGCCTACCACGCATACTTCGATGTAATCCAACTGCTGTCCGGCGGTTTTGATTTTGCCATAAAAGCCTGGGCTAATTGACCATTCCGCATAGCCTTTTTTGCCGGAAGCCGTACTTGGCAGCTTGCCGTTCGGGTTAAACCTCACCCAAGCGACCTTGCTTTCCACAGCCAGCTTCTGCGCCAGCTGCTTGCTGATATTCCCGCTCGCACCTTTGCGGTCAAGCGTTCCAAAGGCCAATGTACGCTTCCCGCTTTTCTCCATCACATGGCGGTAACGCATTGCACGCGACTTCGCTTCCTCTGCCGCACGGCGCTTCAGCCATCCCCCATAAAACGGGATAGCAGCTTCCGCCCGGCTGGCGAGCTTCGTCGTTTCCATCGGAACCTCGGCGAATATCGCTTGCACCTCCGGCGCTGTCTGCAGCTTGCGCGACATCATATGCAGCAGAAGCCATAAGCACAATAGGATAATCAGTCCGCCAACAAATGCGAGCAGCACATAAAATAACGGATTGGGGTTCACATAAACCGCCTTCTCCGCACTTGCTTTATGCAATAAAACTACGTTGTTGATTTTAAACAGCTCCAAGCTTTGCGAACGGAACACGCTAACGATGGTGTTGGCAATGGACGCTGCCTGCTTACGGTCACCATCGGTTACGGTAATTCGGATAACCTGCGAGAGCTCGACGCTTTTCGCGCTAACTTTGGCAGCCAGTTGATCTGTGCTGTAAGGCAGGCCAAGCGCCGCAATTACCTGCTCCAAAATCAGTGGATTTTTCAAAATCACATTATACGTATCCATCAGCTTGAGACTGCCTTGAATGGAAGTGAAATTATCACTTGTCTCTTGTGAGGTTATTACAATTTCAGCCGTTGCCTTATAAGACGGAGGACTTTGCATTTTCACATAGCCCACTGCGACTGACAGCAGCAGTGCCGGAATAATGACAAACGGCAATCTGCGGATGATCAGCTTAACCATTCTGTGTATTTCCAAATCTCTCATCCCCTTGCAAAACAATCATTCGCCCGTCATAGCCTGGCGTTCATTCCTATTCAGACTGTCTATGACTTGGAGTTCGCTTCTGCTGGTACAATGCCAGAACGCAGCTCCTTGCTTGGCGGTATGCTGCTGGACTCCCCCAGCAGCAGGCTTAAATCAAAAGCTTCATCGAATACAATGGCCGCTGTCATCTTATTGCGTTTGGCCCAGCTTACGCGGATAAGACGACCGTTTGCCTCGAACGCCGAGCCGATAATTTGCAGCCTGACCTTCTTGCCTTCATGCATCGCCGCCTTCTGCGGGAGTTCAATTCGGCAGCCCGTGTAGCTAATATCAAGCAGCTGTGTCCGGTAGCGCTCTTCTTGATCGACCACGATCGAAGCGCGCCGCTTCAGCCTAACTCTCGGGGACTTGCGATTTATCGACTTATAGGTGTACTTGAAGTTAGAAAGATAACTGGTCACAGAAGTCCACACGCCCGCCTGGAAAATGCCCTTAACGAACTCATCCGCACTGCCATATACTTCAGCAAGCCATTTGCGCTCCTCATCAATGTTGCTCCAATGAAGCTTGAAGCCCACCTGAAATCCGGAGCCATGCTTATCATAAAATATTTTTTCGGCAGCTACGCGTATAGCGTCCTGGGATAACGGAATATCCAGCTCCATGCGCTCTGGGAGCGGCAAAATCGAGTCCGTATAAATACGGCAGCCTGTCTCGCTAATATCCAGTGTCCTGACGTTTTCCATCTTCAGCTCTTCATCATCCATATAACGAAGCGTGAGCGGCAGCTCCTTGGCAAAGCGTTCCGCCTCCCGCATGCGCGGGCGTTCAAAACCAAGCAACAGCGCGAGAAGCAGGAATACTCCGTTATAACCGAGCCAAAATAAATTAATAAGCATAGGCTGCAATTCATTTTCTCCTGCACCCGCAATACGCCCCACATTTAAACCCATCAGTACAATCGACAGCGCAAGCAGAACAAACAATGGCATCATATAACGATAATTAATAGACGTTTTGTTCTGATAAATGCCTTTCGGCGTCACTTCAAAGGGAATAGCCTTGCGGAAGATTGTTTCCTGAAGGGCTGCGAGGAATAGCGTTGGCGTCATGGCCGTCTCGTAAACATTGTTCCAGAACACATTAAGCTTCTTATTCGTTAAATAAGGTACAACGGTAACCGAGAACAAGAAATACGGCAGCCAGAAAATAAGCAGTTGTTTCAAGCTTGTTTCAAGAATCGCCACACCAAAGGTCAAAAAGAGCATAGGAGACAATATGTACATAAAGCGCGTAACGCCAAAGTACCAATACAGCAGGTTGGAGAAATAAAGCAGGCGCTGCATCAAAGATAAACCCTTAGCCTCAAGCGGATTGGACATCCTCGTCGTCTGTATCGTGCCCCTTGCCCAGCGGGCCCGCTGTTTGATTTGATCGGATATGGACTCAGACGTTAGTCCTAGTGCCAGCACCTCATTCAAGCAATAAGAATCAAATCCATTGGATTGAAGCTTCATCCCTGTAGCCAAATCCTCTGTTATCGTACCGATAACGAAACCACCAATATGGTCAATGGCGCTGCGCCGGAAGATGCAGTTGCTGCCCACATAAATAACAGCGTTAAAACGGTCTCTTCCAGATTGAATAAGCCGCATAAACATATCTTGCTCGTTCGGAATGTTGCGCCCTTGGTAATAGTTGTATTGGAAAATATCTTCGTTGTAAAAAACTTGGGGCGTTTGTACGTAAGCAAGCTTCTCATTCTCTGCAAAAAATCCTACCGTTCGCTGTAAAAAATCCGGTTTGGGCATCATATCGGCATCTAAAGTAAGGAGCAAATCGCCCTTCATCTTCGTCAGCGCATGATTCAAATTACCCGCTTTAGCATGTTCATTTCCGGGACGATCGAGATAATGAACGCCTAAACCTTCGGCTAATTCTCTCATTTCCGCTCGCTTTCCATCATCACACACCCAAATGTTTAACAGATTTTCCGGATAATTCAAGTTTTTACAAGCAAGTATGGTTTTTCTAACCAAGGATGGCGGTTCATTGTAGGTAGCGATCGTAACATCCACAGAATAAAGGTTGTCAGGTAATGGCGCAGGCTTTCTTTCAGTGGGTTTTAGCAGAAGAATGTGGAATAAAACGGATTGAAAAATAGAAATGATTTCAAAAAATAGTAACAACGATCCAAAAATTAATGACCAGCCAGATGGGAGTGTTTGTACAAGTCTCCATACTAGATACACGATCATGATAGCAATGGATAGCGTTGTTAATATGTACCTAGCTTTTGTTTTCAAATAACCCCAATCCTTTGCGCTCTATTTATTCGCCATAATTCCATTCCTTTTCTGACTAATCTACAACATGGATTGACTATACTGTCTAATTTCGCTGTCGATATTTGTTAAATCGGCCGGAAATATGATATTTTTGGCGGCTAAGGCTCAAATTCAAAGTTATCTTATCACAATCCTTGCCCCTTTAAAAGTTAATTTTTCTTCTTAACATTGTAATCTTATTGGCAAAAGTGTAGAAAAAAAGCGAAAAAACTCTAATTTTACGCGGTTTACGCGAAATTAGAGTTTTCTCAGAATACCTATTTAGTATTATATCAGCCAGTGTTTGATAGAGTTGAGACCAGGACTTGACGACTAGCCCCGTCTAATCTTTTAAAGCGTTTTTTGCAGCGTTTGGTAAGCGCTCAGGCTATCAGCCGACGAATCGATATGCCAGTCCAGCTCTTTGTTCTCGTTGAACCAGATCAAGCCTTTAATTTGGCTGTACGCTGGCGATTGCACTTGATTCATCGCATCAATAACCCATTCGTTTTTGCTGCCGCCGCTTTCTGTTGTGCCAGTTTCAGCGATAATGATCGGCTTGCTCGAAATGCTTGTCAGCGCTTGGTACGAAGCGTAGAATACGTCGTTAAAGCTTCTCCACGAGCTCCACGATTCTTTCGTTCCAAAGTTGTAGCCATCGATCGAAAGCAGGTCTACGTAAGCATCGCCTGGGTACATAGCTGTAAACGATGCGTTTTTGCCAACATTTTCAGCGTTTACGTTGTACATGAATTTCACATTCGTTGCGCCTTGCTCTCTGAAAATCGTAACGACACGTTGGAATGCCGCTTTGTAAGTCTCGTTTGTGTTAACTGTGCTGTCGCCAACGCCCCAGCCGTACCAGTTGCCATTGCCTTCGTGGAAAATGCGAAGCCAAATTTCAGGGTTTTTGTTAGCTGCTTGCCAGTTAACCAGTTGTTTTGCCGTTTGTTTCAGGTAAGCGTCTACTACGCCTCTATTAATATCAGCAGTCGAATATTCTTTGTAATTTTTATTTTTAAACTCAAGGGTAAGTAGGTTAATCGAACCATTATTATTTACATAGTCCATAAAGCCCTTCCATTCATTAATCCCTTGGTTCGAGTTGACAAAAGTATGTACAACATCTTGGTGTCCACCGATTAGTTGCTCGTAGGCAGCGATGTTGTTCAAGCTTTGGTTCGGCCAAGTGCCGATCCATGCTCCGTTGTAAAAGTTGGTTTGCGCGCTAGCAGGGAGTGCCCAGAGTAATGTCGAAGCGAGCATAAGGAGTGTAAGAGCGAATTTTGTAGTTTTCATAGTAAGTTCCTCCCCCGAGCGAATGATGGTCGTGGTCCGAAGAACACGCCGCACCTTCATCAGGCAAAGGAGGCTATGTCGGGCTTCGGCAGCTGGCGAGCATATCCTGTTTAAGGATGAAGCCCCTATAGCTTTGCGCACATCAGGTTTCCCTGAGTTTGCCTTTTCGTGTAAGCAATAAAAAAAAGATAGTCCCTGCTCCCGAAAGAACAAAGTCTACCTTGATTAATAAAGGAAGAATCGATGTTGAATTCGGTAGCTGGCGAGCATATTCCGTTAGGAATGAAGCCCCTGTAGCTTTGCGCACATCAGGTTTCCCTGAGTTTGCCTTTTCGTTAAACGATCTAGGTATAAAGTACGAGCTAAAGTAATATGGTGCTATTGTACACCTTAAGCGCAAATTTCGTCAATTTATTTTTTCATAAATTTATACAACGAAAAAATATCCATTAAAGTAGCAAATCGCATACACAATATGAAGCAGGAAAAACATCATGAAATAAAACATTTGCAGCGCCTTATTATTTTTCAGCACATCCGCAAAATAAATGTAGAAGGGGAACGCAACCATGACATAACGTGGAATGCTCTGCAAAAATTCGGCGCTGGCGAACGGAATGAGCATAAGCAGCAATCCATAGGCAAAAAACAGCCATTCATGAGCATTACGGCGAATATCTTTCCAGCGCATAATAAGAAAGGCAGCAAAAATGACGAGGACGGCATTCGCGATAATAAAGGCAAGCAGGCCATTTTCCCAGCCGCCATTTCCTGAGAAATAAGGCTTTTGGATAAAATGAATATAGTTCGAGAACGGAGCAACCGTCTTGCGATACCAGTTGATGCTTTGCTCGGTAATCGGAGCCAGCAAATCGCCAGTAAGCCATTTCATGTACAACAGATAACCGGCTAGCGGCAGCGCCGAAATGATTGCATAGCCTAAATACTTCGTGTCCTTCCACTTGAAACGGTACAGCCTGTGTTCGATCAACAGCGTACCCACAACGAAAAACAAGTTGACGAAGCCCAAATTGCGCGTCACAGCGGACAAGCCCCCGAACAGAAACGCGAGAAAATATCGTTTTTGCATCGCATAATAGACGGTCATTAGCGACAGCATGAGGAACAGGCTCTCTGTATAAGGCACGGCATAGAAGATGGCGGTCGGAAAAATGAGCAGCAGCAGCACCGCGACTTGGGCGTGCTCCTGTTTCAGTCCTCTTTTTAAACAAATGCCATAAAAATAAAAAAGTGATACGAGCAAAAACAAATTCGATAAAACCGATCCCACGACTGTCGCATCGTATTTAGAAATAGACTCCACCAAAAAGACTAACAAAGGGTATAAAGGGAAAAACACCCAATTTGCACTAGGATGCGATTCGTTGATGTTATACGTATCATAGCCATTTTCGGCAATTCCCAAGTACCATACGCTGTCAAATTTCCTTAGATCCTCGAAGCTCGGCTTCTTCAGCTGTGAAATATCCGTCTGGATCGAGAGCTGGCTCGATGTGAAATCATGCCCCTGCACGACCGTATAGTCCGGCGGAATTTGATAGTTCGAAAACAGATTCATGCCGAGAAAGCCTGCAAAATAAAGCAATATTCTCGTAATGACAAACAAGGAGAGCAGGAAGATCAAAACTTGCGTATTCGATTTTGCTTTAAGCAGCAGCGATTCCATTCGTCACCTCGTCTCTTGTAATTGCTGCGATTTCGTTTCCACCGGCACAACGTTATGCAGCACGGTTTCCACGAAGTATTTCGGGCGTTTCTTCGTTTCAATGTAAATTTTGCCGATATATTCGCCAATTAGTCCAATGCACAGCAGCTGAATGCCGCCAATGAACCAAATCGAAAGAATCATCGAGCTCCAGCCGGATACCGTGTTGCCCTGCAAATGCCTGACGAATACATAAAGGGCGAACACTAGGCTCATGACCGACATAAAAAAGCCGACAACCGACACCGCGCGGATAGGAGACACGCTGAACGAGGTAATGCCTTCCCATGCGAAGATAAGCATTTTTTTCAGTGGATATTTCGATTCGCCGGCGGTTCGCTCCAGACGATCGTAATACACACTGTCGGATTTGAAGCCGATGGTAGGAATAATGCCACGCAGGAATAGATTGACCTCCTGGTACTCCTCCAGCTTGTCAACGATCTTCTTGCTCATCATCCGGTAATCCGCATGATTATAAACGACATTTACGCCAAGCTTAATCATTAATTTGTAGAAAAATTGCGCGCTGAACTTTTTGAACATCGTATCGGTCGTTCGTTTGTTCCGCACGCCGTACACGACTTCATAGCCCTGCTTGTACTTCTCAATAAACTGGTCGATCACCGTAATATCGTCCTGCAAATCGGCATCGATGGAAATAATGCAATCCGCATATTCCTTCGCCGTCAACAAGCCTGCCAGCAGTGCCCGCTGATGCCCGACGTTCCGGGAAAGCTTCAGCCCGCTCACAAAACGGTTGCTCCGGTGAAAGGAATCAATGAGCGACCACGTTTTATCGCGGCTGCCATCGTCTACAAGCAGCATTTTGCTGTGCTCGGACACCTTTCTCTCCTTCACCAGCCGTTCCAGCAGCAGGGACATTTGCCGCACCGTTTCCGGCAGCGCTTCTTCCTCGTTATAGCAGGGCATGACGATCGATACAATAGGCAAATCGGACTCATCGCCTCTCATGACTTTTCCCTCGCTCTCTATGATGTTGTCCATTTTTCGACAATTAGTATAATAGCATTCCTTGGTTAAAGTAAAGTTAAATCGCTGCTATTTGGCTGGGCATTTTTCTTTAAAACGTATTATGCACCATTTTCAAGAAAAAAAGCCCTTGCTGCAAGGGTAGCTGTCTGCCACCGCTGCCGCAAAGGCTGATCTTTGTCTGCATGGGAATATTACATTTGCTGAGGAGCCGAAACGCCCACGAGGCGGAGCGCATTCGCAATGACGGTGCGAATAGCGCCAAGCAGCGCAAGGCGCGCCTGAGTCTGCGCCGCGTCCTCGGTAATGACGCGTTCTGCTCTGTAATAGCTGTGGAACTGGGAGGCCAGTTCATATACATAGCGAATGATGCGATGCGGCGCATATTGCTCCGCCGACTCCGCCACTTCCTGCGGCAGCTCGCCGAGCTTGCGCAGCAGGTCGTATTCAGCCTCCGACGTTAGCTTGCTGAGGTCGATCTGTTCAAGCGGCAGCAGCGCGAGGTTCTGTTCCTGCGCCTGGCGGAAAATGCTGCAAATACGCGCATGCGCATATTGCACATAAAACACCGGATTCTCGTTGGATGTAGAAATCGCGAGATCCATATCAAAATCCAGATGCGAGTCCATGCTGCGCATCGTGAAGAAATAACGGATGGCGTCTACGCCTACCTCATCCATCAAATCCTGCATCGTAACCGCTTTGCCGGTACGCTTGGACATTTTCACCTTTTCGCCGTCCTGGAACAGGCTGACCATCTGGGCAATCAACACGACCAGCTTGCCTGGGTCGTTGCCTAACGCCTCCATCGCCGCTTTAACGCGCGGAATGTAGCCATGGTGGTCTGCGCCCCAAATGTTGATCATCCGGTCGTAGCCGCGGCTGTACTTGTCCATATGGTACGCGATGTCCGGCGTCAAATACGTGTAGGAGCCGTCATTTTTGACGAGCACGCGGTTTTTATCGTCGCCGAAAGGCATCGTGTCGAGCCAGGTTGCGCCCTCTTCCTCATAGACGTGGCCCTTCTCCTTGAGCGCCTCAAGCGCCTGTTCAACCTTGCCGTTCTTGTAAAGCGACGTTTCGCTGTACCAGATATCGAAGCCGACGCGGAAGCGATTAAGATCATGCTTGATCTTGTCCAGCTCGCGCTCCAGGCCGAAGCTGCGGAAAAACTCCAGACGGTCCTCTGTGCTCAAGCTCAGCAGACGATCGCCCTCCTGCTCAGCCAGCAGCTCTCCAAAGCCGACAATATCCGCGCCGTGGTAGCCATCCTCCGGCATCTCCGCTTCCTTGCCCAGCGCCTGCTGGTAGCGCGCTTCAATCGACTTCGCCAGGTTGTTCACCTGATTGCCGGCATCGTTAATATAATATTCGCGGGTTACTTCATAGCCCGCATATTCAAGCACATTGCACAGTGCATCGCCTACCGCTGCGCCGCGTGCATGTCCAAGATGCAGGCTGCCCGTCGGATTCGCGCTGACGAACTCCATCTCCACGCGCTTGCCTGCGCCGATTTGCGTCCGTCCGTAGTTGTCGCCACCTGCGACTACCTCGCCAACGACGGCGTACAAGTAGCTTTTGTCCATGCGGAAGTTAATGAAGCCTGGGCCGGCAATTTCAGCCGATTGAATCGATGCTTTCGCATAATCGAGATTCGCGATAATCGTTTCGGCAATCATCCGCGGATTTTTTTTCGCCAGCTTGGTAAGCTGCATCGCTGCATTGGTCGCCAAGTCGCCATGCTCTTTATCCTTAGGCACCTCCAGCACGAATGCTGGCAGCTCCTCGCGCGCTGCGAGCCCGCCCGCTACTGCCGCGTCGGCAATAGCCGCTTTTACCTGCTCATACAATTGCTCTAATACATTTCCACTCATCGTTACTGTTCCCCCTGAATATGCAGCCGAATATGAAATCGGCCAGATAAATGCTCGTCAATCCACAAATCATATTTCCACTCTATTGAAAAAGGAGGCTCCGCCAGCTCTCCCGCAGCAGCGCCAGCCGCATGAAGCACAAGCTGCTTCGTCTCCGTCTCCATTTGAAAATTCATAAATGGGGACCGATAGCGCCCAGCCCGCTTGCCGCCCACAGCGAAAAGCTGCTCCGATTCTACCGCTCCCCTGCGCGTAATAAGCAGCTCGCCTTGGCGATAGCGAATAAGCGACCTGATTGGCTCCGCATTCGCTTCTCCCTCGATCGGCTCCTCATAGCGGATATAGAGCGAGCGATCCTTGCGAAACAGCTCCCCGCGATGCTCACCCACCTGAACAGCGCCATCCTGCCTGCTTTCCAGCTTAATGCTGACGTTCATTCTTTCTGACATCCTCGTGCTCCTGTATCTTCAGTCTTGACGTATGCTTCTACTATATACACGTATCCTTCCAATTTCAACGATTACCGTTGATTACTGCTCCTCTAGAAAAGGAACAATGCCGCGCCACGCTGCGATCCGATCTTCGAGATTTCGCATTTTCTGCGTCGGAATCGGGCTCGTGGACGGCATCTTGAGCAGCGCCAGCGAGTCAAACGCCGGATGCTCGCGAAAATATTTTCGAAACGTATCGTACGCCTTCGTACCATTAAATGCAAAGCAGCGCAGCCCCGAATATTGCGCCAGCAGCGCAGGCAAATCATTCGGCTTCTCATCCTTAATGTTCACATCAAGGCTGCCTTCGCGCTCGCAGGATTCAATGACGTCGAACACCGCCAGCCGATGCTCCTGCAAAAAAGCGAGCCGCTTCGCATAATCCTCATCCGGCGCCCCAGCATCAAACAACCCGTACACCATTCCCCAAAAATAGTTCCGCGGATGACCGTAGAACTGGCGATGCTCCAAAGATTTCACGCTCGGCGCCGTCCCCAGCACCAACACGCGGGCCCGCTCATCAATGACGGGAGGAAAAGAATATACACGCTCTGTCATCGCTCTGTCACCCCCTGCCAGCTGTTTTAACTATTATGGCATTTTTGGCGGGAAATTTCTCGCGCACAAATTAACACATGCTAATAAGAAGTACTACACAAAGTTAGTACTTCTTCAATCCGCATTAATTTTCTAAAATAAAAGGACAAGGAGCTGATCAAATGAGCAAAGCACGCAGTATGCTTACCCTATTAGCCGCATGCATGGCACTTTTAACCGTCTATTTTTTAATGACAAAGCAGCAGCTGTTCGGTTCGCAGTGGCTTATTGGGTTTGCAACCAGCCTGGCAGGCTCGATTCTAAGCTTTTGCGGCCCGTTTCAGGCTAGAAAACAATCCATTTGGCACGCAGCTGTCGCTTGGGTCAACTTCCTGCTGTTCGGCTGGTACATTTTTATGTTTTCACCGCTCGCCGTGCTTTTTTTCGGGCCTTAAGCTGAGGCAAGCAAAGCCTCTTCGCTTACCACCTGGCCTCACTTACCCATGCATGAACAGCCCCGTTAGCCAAGGCAGCAGCGCCAGCGAGATAAAGGCGGTCGCGATCATCGCTATGCTCGCTATCGATCCCGGTACAAGCCCAAACTCAAACGCTTTATGAGCACCAGCGCTATGTGCGCTGCTCCCCATGAGAACCCCTTTAGCGATATCGCTGCGAATGCGTGCCATTCGAATAACGAGCGGCCCGATAATCGTGCCAAGGATGCCTGTAACCAGCACGAAAATAGCCGTCAAGGTAGAAATGCCGCCAATCATATCGTTAATGGCCAGCGCAATCGGCGTTGTCGTCGAGCGAAGCAGCAGCGAGTCAATCAGGCTATCGCTCAGCTTCAGCGAACGGCTGAACAACAGCGCCGCCATCATGCCGACAATCCAGCCCGATAGAACGCCCGCAATAATTTCAAGCACATGCTTTTTCATAATAGCTGCATTCTTATACATAGGAACCGCCAAAGCAATCGTTGCCGGGCCAACCATGCTGCTGAGCAAATGGCCGCCTTCATTATAATTTTGATAAGGGATTTTCCCTAATGCCAGAATAAGAATGACGGCAATCGGTGTCACAAGCAGCGGAGACAGCAGCAGCATGGGCTTCAAGCGATGAAGCCGCTTTGCTCCCCAATAAATGCCTACTGTCAGCAAAATATAGATCAGCGCCATCATCCTCTTCCCCGCTCTTTCCTGCTCGCTACGAATTGCGTCATTACGCCAGCGCACACCATGACGAGAATAGAAGTCACCACAATAACGAGCAAAATTTGCACGCCGCTTCCCAGCAATAAATCTTTAAACTGCATCATGCCCGCAGCAGGAGGAATGAAAAACAACAGCATTTCCGCCACCAGCCACTTCGAGCCCAGCTCGACCCATTCCACCTTGATCACTCTAAAATGCAGCAGCAGAAAGACGAGAATCAGCCCCAAAATGCTTCCCGGCACCTTCAAATGCAGCCAAACCGATAATCCATTAAGCGTCCAAAACAGTGCTACAAAAAAGAGAACCTGGACGAGTCCAAGTGTTATTTTTCTTATCATGCGTATAGCCCCTTCCTTCATCCAGTGTATACCTGCGAATTGACATAGGTAAAATGAATAATTAGAATGATCCGTATTGATATTATCTATGTCAGAAAAATAGGAGTGCCTGAATGGACATTCGTCATTTGGAATATGTGCTGGAGGTCGTGCGCCATGAAAGCTTCACGAAAGCAGCCGAGGCACTGCATATTACACAGCCTACCATTAGCAAAATGATTAAAAACCTGGAGGATGAGCTGCAGACTCCCCTATTCATTCGATCCGGTAAAAAAGTGCAGCTGACCGATGCAGGTCAAGCTATCGTGGCCCAGTCGCAGGATATTGTCCGCCTGTTCAAAACCTTGCAAAACGAGCTTAACGATGTAACTGATTTTCGCAAAGGGCTGGTGCGCATTGGCCTCCCGCCGATGATCAGCTCGATTATGTTCCCTGAGATCGTCAGCCTGTTCGTGAAGCGCTATCCCGGACTGACGATTCGGCTGATCGAGGAGGGCTCGCTGACCGTAGAGGCCGAAGTAGCTAGCGGCGCCATTGATGCCGGGATTGTCATGATGCCTGTGAGAAATGACCAATTCGAGGTTTTTCCGGTTCAAAATGCAAGCCTTAGAGTCGTCATGCACCGCCAGCATCCGCTGGCAGGACGCAGCAAGCTGACGCTGCGCGAGCTTGAGCAGGAGGCGTTCATTATGTACCGCGAGGACTTCGCGCTGCATGCCCGCATCATAGACGAATGCGCACGTCTCGGCTTTAAACCCAAAATCATGCTCGAAAGCTCCCAGTGGGATTTTATTTATGAAACGGTGGCGGTTGGACTCGGCATCGCTCTGCTGCCCGAAGCCATTTGCCAGAAACTCGATACGTCGCGCATCAGCACGATTGCTATGGTAGATCCCGTCATTCCTTGGAATCTTGCGATGATCTGGCGTCGAGACGGGTATTTATCGTTTGCCGCCCAAGAATGGATACGGTTTACGAAGGCTTATTTTGAATCGAAGGGGTCTTGATTTACCAATTTATTGAAAATTATCATAGCGGCTTCTTCCATAAAGAAGGATTCACGCGATTTTTGTCGAATGCTATCTTTAAAATATAAGACATTTTAAGTGAAGAGCTTATAGATGAGCTTATAAATGGACTTATATTTCTACGCGATGAAGGAGGCGACAGGCTATGGCTGGACCTTATATCTTCATTTTCACCGGTACTAGCGGATCTGGAAGAAAAACGATGGCTCACCGGATTGGCAAGGAACTTGGCATCAAGCATGTCAGCTCTTACACAACACGCCCTCCACGAGATTCTGAGCCGCCTGACCGCGACTATCACTATATTGAGCAAGAACGATTTGACCGGATGAACGCAAGCGGCGATTTTATTGAAACCGCCGTTATCCATAAGCATCATTATGGAATCCGCACTCATGAGCTTACTGACTTACTGAGCGAGGGCAAGCATGTGTATATGATTCTCAACAGCGATGGCGCTTCGCTGATCAAGAAGCTGTACGGCGAGCAAGTCGTCCGCATCTTCCTGTACGTAGAGAAACGCACCGTCATTGAGCGGCTGGAGGCGAAGGGGCTTCCTGCGGAGGTTATCAACAGCTACATGTCGATTTACACCGAAGAGGTCGTCTACCGCAAGCAATGTGAGCATGTGCTGGAAAATCTCGACCTGAATCGCACGATGATGAAAATTCGCGAGGCGATTCAATCGCATTTATAATTACAAAAACGGGTACTGCTCTACAATCAGAGCAGTACCCGTTATTTATTTTAATAAAAGCTGCTTCCTTCTCGATTAGTCTCCGCCCTCATGCCACAGCTCCAGCGGCAGACCGACTAGCGCTTTGCCGATCCACTCTCTTGCGATATTGTTGGAAGGCCCCATCGCAATGCCAGCTCTGGCATCTCGAAACAAACGCTCGAATACGCCTTTTTTGTAGCCATAACCTCCTGTTACATCCAATGCCGCTTTAGTCGCTTTGTTCGCCACCTCGGCCGCATGCACCTTAAATTCCACCAGCGGCAGCAGCAGCTCTACCTGCGGCCTGCCCTGCGCTTGCAGCTCATCCAGCTGCTTCGCCAATGCTTGCTGCCACGGCTTAAGGCTCTCGATTAAAATTTTCACTTCGGCCAGCTGCTGGCGAATAATTTGATAATCGGCCAGCCGTTTATTGAAATCCCGGTGAACCATGCCTTTCACATAAGCGGTCGCAGCCTCCAGAGCAGCCTCTGCAACGCCCAGCCAGGTTGATCCTAGCCCAATCAGGTATACCGGAGATACGCCGCTCTCCAAAATCTCCCGGCCTTGTCCTTCGATTCCTAATTTGTCCTGAGCCTCAACCCGTACACCCTCATAAGTAATCGGGCCGCTATGGTTGCCTCGCACACCTAATGCATCCCATACGCCAGGTGTAATGCCCGGCAGCTTGCTATCTACAAGGAAAAAGCTAACATCGGTAGGGGTCTGCGCACCAGGCGTCCTCGTCTGGAACACATAAAAATCCGCCTGGCCCGAGCTGGTTGTAAACGACTTCTCGGCATTCAGTATATAATCGTCCCCATCGCGGGAAGCTTCGCTGAAGTTGAACCACCAATGACCGCCCGATGCTTTCTCGCTTGTTGAATAGGTGCCTACAAGCCCCTCGCTTACCGGCACAAGCCAGCGCTCCTTCTGATCGTCGTTGCCGTACAGCGCAATCGTCTGGACGGCGCCCACATGCATCACATATACGAGCGAGGTAGAAGGGCAGCCCTTGCCGATTTCCTCAGCCGCAATCGCGAAGGCGACATGATCCAATCCGCGCCCCTTCCATTGCTCAGGGATCAGCACGCCATTCCAGCCAGCTTCAGCCAGTGCTTGCAGATTTTCTTTAGGAAAGCGGCCTTCTCTATCCGTGGTCTCCGCTCTTGGCTTAATCTCCGCTTCTACCAAGCTGCGAATTTCTTCCCTTAGCTGCTCATAGTCAGGCTTAACATGGTCTGCAGTCGATGCTATTTGTACACTCATCTTCATCTCTCCTTAAGTTTCTTATTATTGGGATGCTACGCTCAGCAACGCTGCTTCCTTCTCCCGAACGAGAGGAATCACTTTTTCGCCGAATGCTTGAATGTCTTCATCGTAATGCAGAAAGGCGGTCAGAATGAGGTCCACCCCAATGGCCTTTAGCGCGATGATCTTGTCAGCCACCTGCTCAGCCGTGCCAATGAGACCCGTCTTAAAGCCATCGTTGTACTGCACCAGATCGTTGTAATCCGAGTTCGCCCACATCCCCTCCTTCTCAGGCGAGGCTTTCCCGGCGAACTGCACTTGACTGCGGAAACCTTCTACAGCCTCGGGGTCCGAATACGCAATAATGTCCCTCAGCACCTTTCTGGCCTCTTCTTCCGTATCCCGCACGATGACAAATGCATTTGCCCCTACTCGCAGCTCACGATTATTAGCCGCTGCAGCCGCCTTAACCTCATCAATTTGCGCCTTGAAGCCGTCGATCGTATTGCCATTCATAAAATACCAATCCGATACTCGCGAGGCCATCTTTCGTGCTGCCGAGGAATTGCCACCTTGAAATACGGGTGGAATGACGCTCGGCTTCGGCTTCAGGGGTGCGGAGTTAAGGCGGTAGAAATCGCCGCGGAAGGAAGCTTCATCCTGCGACCACAGCTCTTGCAGCACGCGGATAAATTCCTCCGACCTGCGGTAGCGCTCGTCGTGATCCAGCCATGGCTCGCCATAGCCATGAAACTCTCCCTTAAACCAGCCGCTGACGATGTTAACGGCAGCCCTTCCATGGCTGATATGATCAATAGTTGAAATCATTTTGGCTACTGTCCCCGGATGCCATAAACCCGGCAATACAGCCGCAATCAATTTAATCTTTGAGGTCACTGCCGCCAGCGCAGAAGCCAGACTAATCGCCTCCAACTGATTGTCTGCTCCATAACTGGCAATGAAACGGGTCTGGAGCAGCGCAAATTCGAAGCCCGCTTCTTCTGCAATCTGCGCATATCTCGCATTATCATCGAACGACCATCCGGTTTTTTGCGGAATTTTGGAGATGACCAAGCCTCCGCTTACATTCGGCACCCAATAAGCAAATTTCAAAGTCATTTTACTCACCTCTACTGATTTTTTAGTCAAGAGGATAGCCTGCGCTATCCATCCTTGCGGCCCAATTTTTGCGCACGAAAAAGACACCTGAAGCTTTACTTAAATCAGGTGCCTTTAGTGGTCTAATCGGCAGTTTTTGATGATGAAACGTTTTTAAAAAAAGAAAGCATTTAATTCCGATAAAATTAATCGTATTTGATATTTATAATAGCTAATCACGCTAGCAATGCAACCGCCATTTATAGCGAATTTGTTGGATATCCTACATTTAGCGTATGGAATAGCAGGGATCAAAACAATAATCCACTTTGCAGCTGAATCTGTAGTGAGCTTATTTTTGCAGCCCCATTGCCGCATACGTTCCCGAAAGGGAGAGGCGTGTAAGCTGGAGGGCAATGTAACGCGGGGAATAAATCATCCGCTGGTCAAGCCAGCTTTGGATAATGCCCATAATGGATGCGCTCATATAATCGAGCAGCAAGTCCATAGGAACCATCATCTTCTTCTCCAGGCTCATCGCTGATATTTGGGCATAGCAGCTTTCCCGAATGACATCTGCCATTTTCACCCCGAAAGCTTCGCTCGGCTTTTTAGCAAACATCGCGCTATAGAAGCTTTCATTGTCCGCAATATGCTCGAATAAAGCGAGAAAATAAGGATCAGGCGCTTCAAAACCCGGCTGCTCGCGCTCCGGCTTCGCGAGCTCATGCTCCATAAGAATGCGCAGGGCAGAAAACTTTTGTTCCACGATTTTATCCAGCAAATCATACTTATCCAAATAGTGGGCATAGAACGTTGAGCGATTCACATTGGCTTTCTCCGTAATATCCTTAATGATAATGCTTGAAAACTCCTTCTCCATCATGAGCTTCACAAATGCATCGATAATCGTCTGGCGCGTGCGTTGAATACGGCGATCAACAGAATGAGCGTTTGAATGTTCCATCTGATGAACTTCAGTCCTCCTCCGCTTAGTCCGACACATGAATTGAATATGTTGGAAAAATAGGCTATGGGCAAAGCACGGCAACATATGGCCGCTTAATGTTGGTTTAGCAATAAAAGCAGGCAGATTGTTTGTTGCTGCCTTCAGGTTACTAGCTATAATAATAAATAAATCAAACTAAATCAATTGGTTTTTGCGAGATTAAAAAAGCAAGGGTTTACCCATGAAAGGAGACCAGCTTCAGTGCGGGGAGGACATTTTCTTCAAAGCTTGAATGATGGAAGAAGCGTATGGCTTGGAGGAGAGAAGCTAAGTGATTTGCCTGCCCATCCTGCCTTCAAAGGCACGCTTGAGACGATCAAAACCTTATTTAATCAACTCGACGACCCGGAAGTGCGAGATAAAATCGGCTTTCAAGTTCCAGGGACCGACCGCTATGCCCACAGCTCCTTCCTTGTGCCCTATACTTCTGAGCAGCTTGCGAAACGCAGCGAGTCGTTTGCCTTCTGGTCACAGGAAACGCACGGCATGATGAGCAGGCTGTCCGACTATGCACGGTCGATGGTAACCGGCTGGTATGCGGCAAGATCCGAGCTGGGGCAGATAGATCCCCATTTCGAACCCAAAATCACCGCCTATTATGAGAAAGCGCGGGATCAGGATTTATTTTTGACTACCGCCATTATCGACCCGCAGATTGACCGATCCAGCAGTTTGGAAGACAGCCGCATCTCTGAACGTTTTCTGCATGTGGTGAAGGAGACGAGCGAAGGCATCGTCGTACGGGGTGCCAAAATGATTGCGACAGGCGCGCCCTATACCCATGATTTCCTCATTTTCTCCTTTCTTAAATTCAAGTCTGAGGAGCGCAAGCACGCTCATGTGCTGATCGTACCGGCTAACTCGCCAGGGCTGCATATTGTGTGCCGGGAATCCTTCGCGGACGGCAGAGAGCAGAATCATATTTTGAGCTCCCGTTATGACGAGATGGATGCGGTGCTATTTTTCGATGATGTGCTCATTCCTTGGGAAAGGGTGCTGCTGCACGGCGATTCCGAGAAGGTGCTCGCGCTCAGAGCGAACAAGACAGCCAATGCGCTGGCTTTCCATCAAAATGTTGTGCGCTATGTCGCCAAGCTCGAATTTGTAACCGGCATTGCATTCGCGATTGCGGAGGCGATTGGCGCCAATGGCTTTCTGCATGTGCAGGAAAAGCTCGGGGAGCTGCTGACACAAATTTCGGTCATGAAGGCGCTTGTCATCGCCTCCGAGACACAGGCCCGGCCCGATGCTGCCGGCGTGCTCGTTCCGGATATTTCCTACATTGATGCAGCTCGCAATATTGGAACGAAGTTTTACCCGCGAGCCATTGAAATTGTCCAGCAGGTCGGTGGCGGCGGGTTTGTGCAGGCACCCGCAGGCGTCGAGGACTTTTATGGCCCCATCTCGAAGCTGATGCATCTTTATTTTGAGGGTGCCTCCGTCAGCGCCGAGAAGAAGGTCCAGTTGTTCAAGCTGGCCTGGGATTTGGTCGGAAGTCCGCTCGGGTCACGGCATGAGCTGTATGAGCGTTTCTATGCCGGCGATCCCGTCCGGGCTTATGCCAACCAATATCTCGGCTTTGATAAGGAAAGCCTGACAGACCCCGTCTGGCGGCTGCTTAAGGAAAGCAGCAAGCGCTGAATGACAAGCTTGCGATAAAGCAACGATTTTAATAAAGGAGGCCACTACGGCATGGAAATATTCTGGTTTATTCCCACACATGGCGACGGGCGATATTTAGGAACACGCGAGGGAGCGCGGGCCGTCAGCTACTCCTATTGCAAGCAAATTGCCCAAGCAGCGGATGAGCTCGGCTACAGCGGCGTTTTGCTGCCGACGGGCAAATCCTGTGAGGACGCCTGGGTCGTCGCCTCCAGCCTCATCCCCGTTACAGAACGGTTGAAATTTCTGGTGGCGGTCAGGCCCGGGCTCGTATCGCCTACCCTTGCCGCACGCATGTCCGCGACGCTAGACCGCTTCTCCAACGGTCGATTGTTGATTAATGTCGTAGCGGGCGGCGATCCCGTAGAGCTGGCTGGAGACGGCCTTTTCCTCAGCCACGATGATCGGTATGCGTTGACGGACGAGTTTTTGGAGGTGTGGCGCAAGGAGCTCGAAGGGGAATCGGTGGATTTTGCAGGCGAGCATATCCGGATCGAAGGAGGCAAGGCGCTGTACCCATCGATTCAAAAGCCCTACCCTCCGCTCTATTTCGGCGGCTCCTCGGAAGCAGCCATGGAGGTCGCAGCCGAGCATGTCGATGTGTATTTAACATGGGGCGAGCCGCCTCAGCAGGTCGAGGAAAAAATCACCCGGATGCGGAAGCTCGCAGCCGCACAGGGCCGAACACTGCGGTTCGGCATTCGCCTGCATGTCATTGTCCGTTCTACTGATGAAGAAGCATGGAAGGCTGCAAATGAATTGATTCAGCATTTAGATGAAGATACGATTGCTTCTGCCCAGCAAATTTTCGCCAGAATGGACTCTGAGGGCCAGAAGAGGATGGCGCAGCTGCACGCCGGCGACCGCTCCAAGCTGGAGATCAGCCCTAATCTGTGGGCGGGCATCGGACTTGTTCGCGGCGGCGCAGGTACGGCCCTGGTCGGAAGCCCGGACAGCGTAGCTGCACGCATGAAAGAATACGCGGAGCTGGGCATTGAAACGTTTATTTTGTCAGGCTATCCGCATCTGGAGGAAGCTTACCGAACAGCCGAGCTGCTCTTTCCGAAGCTGCCCTTAAACCTTAGGGATACCGAAAGCAACCCTTCCTTCATCAGCCCGTTCGGCGAAATGATCGCCAACAATGAAATACCGGGCGGGGAGAAGCTGTCGGCGAAGCGATGAAATGACGAAATAGCCTTCGTTTCAGAAGTAGAAATCCTGAGTCTGAATGAAAAAGAAGCTTGCCCCGGCAATCTATGCCAGAGCAAGCTTCTTTCTGATTTCAAGTGCTGCTTATATTCAAGTTCTACTTAATAAAACCAAGCAGCATTTCGCGAATGACCTTCGCCGCAACGATTTGCGTTTGCTCCGTCGGGTCGTAAGCTGGCGCTACCTCGACAAGGTCGCAGCCCACAACGTTCACACCGGAAGCCGCGATAGCGTGAACCGCTTCGATCAGCTCTTTCGATGTGATGCCGCCTGCTTCTGCTGTGCCCGTGCCCGGCGCTGCCGAAGGATCAAGCACATCGATGTCGATCGTCAAGTAAACCGGACGTCCTGCCAGCTCCGGAAGCACTTTTTTCAAAGGCTCCAGCACCTCGAACGGGTGGAAATTAATGTTCTCGCGAGCATATTGGAACTCCTCGCGCGAGCCCGAACGAATACCGAATTGGTAAATGTTTTTGCCGCCAAGCAGTCCTGCTGCTTTGCGCAGCGGCGTGGAGTGCGACAAAGGCTCGCCTTCGTAGCTTTCACGCAGATCCGCATGCGCATCAAAATGAATGATCGCAAGATCCGGATATTTCGCATACACCTCTTGGAAAATCGGCCAAGATACGAGATGCTCGCCGCCCATTCCGACTGGCATTTTGCCATCGTTCAGTACGCCGCGCACAAATTCGCCGATGATTTCAAGGCTGCGTGCCGCGTTGCCGAATGGCAGCAGCAGGTCGCCTGCATCGAAGTATTCAATCTCTTCGAGGCTGCGGTCAAGATACGGGCTGTATTCTTCCAGGCCAATCGATACTTCGCGAATGCGCGGAGGGCCGAAGCGCGAGCCTGGACGGAAGCTGACGGTGAAATCCATAGGCATGCCGTAGATGACTGCTTTGGAAGCCGCATAATCCTCAGAGCTCAGGATGAAGACGTTGCCGGAATATTTTTGATCGAGTTTCATGAGGGCTTGTCCTCGCTTTCTGTACGTTTGCTTATTTAATCAGGTCTTCCACAAATTTAGGCAGCACGAATGCCGCTTTGTGAAGGCGCGGAGTGTAATATTTCGTATCGATCTCGGCGATCGACGCTTCGTCAACCTCAAGCGGATCGTATTTTTTGCTGCCCAGCGTAAATGTCCACAGGCCGCTTGGATACGTAGGAATGTTCGCACCGTATACACGCACGATTGGGAACACTTCTTTCACATCCTTGTTGACGCTTTGGATCAGGTCCGCTTTAAACCAAGGGTTGTCCGTCTGAGCAACGAAAATGCCATCTTCCTTCAGCGCTTCGTAAATGCCTTGATAGAAGCCGCGTGTGAACAGGTTGGCTGCAGGGCCAACTGGCTCTGTGGAGTCAACCATAATGACATCATACGTGTTTTTGTGATCGTGGATATGCATGAAGCCATCATTCACGATTACTTCTACGCGCGGGTTGTCCAGCTCGCCAGCAATAGTCGGCAAATATTTTTTCGAATATTCGATAACTTTGCCGTCGATGTCAACGAGGACTGCTTTTTTCACCTTAGGGTGTTTCATGATTTCGCGAATAACGCCGCCGTCGCCGCCGCCCACGACGAGCACATGCTCAGGGTTCGGGTGCGTGAACAGGATCGGGTGAGCAACCATCTCGTGGTAAACGAACTCATCCTTCACTGTCGTCATAACCATGCCATCCAATACGAGCATCGTTCCGAATTCTTCCGTCTCAATCATATCGAGCTTTTGAAAGTCTGTTTGTTCCGTAACATAAGTTTCTTTAATCTTCGCCGTAATGCCGAAGCTGTCAGTTTGTTTCTCCGTGTACCACAATTCCATAGCGTGATATCCCTTCTTTCCGTCAATGGTTCAATCTGTATTATAGTAGAACGAGGTCAAAAAGCAACCTTTTAAACCATATCCGCCCAAAAAATTAACACTCCGCTAACATAGGATGAATATAGCCTCCCTGCTTTTTCCATACTAATGAGGAATGATCGTTCATCCGAAGGGAGCACGCTCCATGAACAAGCACAAAATCAAGCCCGCCAAGCCGTCCTTAAGACGCAAGCTTTCTGCGTTTTCTGAACGGTTTTTCCCTAGACTCCACCAGCGTCCAAGCTTGAACCGAAACCGGCGCACACAAGCGGCCCCAGCATCCGCACAGCAAGCATCCCGGCATCAGACGCCCCAGCATCAGGTACCCGGAATGGTCCAGCAGCCTACAGCCTTTTATCGATTTAAAAAATGGGCGGGGCGGCTCGCCGCGCTGTTTCTGCTGCTGACCGCCTGCTTTGTCGGTGCACTGCTGTATTTAAGCATGCAGTCGCTGCCTGCGGCATCCATAAGCCAAACTTCCCAAATGCTCGACCTGCATGGCCAGGTTATCGATACATTCCATACGGGCGAAAATCGCCGTTCCGTCCCGCTCGATCAAATATCCCCCAATCTGGTGAAGGCGACCATTGCAATTGAAGACAGGCGCTTCTACGACCACCCTGGCTTCGACATCAAAGGGCTGGGACGCGCCATCGTGGCGAATACCGTTTCGTTATCAGCCAAGCAAGGCGCCAGCACGCTGACGCAGCAGCTCGCCCGCAATTTGTATTTAACGCATGAGAAAACGTGGCAGCGCAAATTCAAAGAAGCGATCTATACGATTCAGCTGGAGATGCATTATTCCAAGGACGAAATTTTGGGCCTCTATTTGAACCAAATCTATTACGGGCATGGCGCGTATGGCATTGAGGCGGCAGCGTCGTTGTATTTTAATAAGAAAGCATCGGAATTGACGCTCGCCGAAAGCGCCATGCTGGCCGGCATTCCGAAGGGTCCCAAATACTATTCCCCATACATGGATATGAAAAACGCCAAGGACAGGCAGCTTACCATTTTGTCCATTATGGCGGAAGATGGTGTGATTTCGAAGACGGAAGCGGGTAAGGCTTATAAAGAGGTGCTGCAATTCCAGCCGCTCGGAGCCGGCAACCAGACCGGATTCGCACCGTATTTTCGCGATTATGTGAAATATTTAGCCGTAGACAAGCTCGGCATCAACGAGCAGCTGCTGAACGAAGGCGGCATTACGATTTATACAACCCTTGATCCTGTGGCGCAAAATGCTGCCGAAGCCGCCGTCGACAAGGAGCTGGCGGACAGTGACGGTCAGCAAGCAGCGCTCATCTCGCTTGATCCGCGCAATGGCTACATTAAAGCCATGGTTGGCGGGCGGGATTACAAGAACAATCAATTTAACCGCGTATTTGCGGATACACGCCAGCCCGGCTCTTCTTTCAAGCCGATTGTTTATTTAACCGCGCTCCAAAACGGGCTGTTGACGCCCATTTCACGCTTCAAAAGCGAGCCGACCTCCTTCATCTATGATGAGGGACGCAAAGTGTATAAGCCGAGCAATTACAATGACAAGTACACCAATGACTTTATTACGATGCGGCAGGCGATTGCCAGCTCCGATAACATTTACGCTGTAGATACGATTATGGCGGTCGGCGCGGACAAAGTCATTGAGACGGCGCGCAAGCTGGGCATAACCAGCCCGATGAGCCCGCTGCCATCGCTCGCGCTGGGCACCTTCCCGGTCAGCCCCTACCAGATGGCTTCGGCTTTCGCTGTGCTGGCTAACGGCGGCAAACGGGTAGAGCCGATTGCTATTACAAGAATAGAGGATCGCAGCGGACACATCTTATATGAAGCGAAGCAACAAGCCGAGCAGGTTGTCGATCCCGCAAATGCGTTCGTATTGACCAGCCTGATGGAGAGTGTCTTCGATACCGGAGGTACAGGAAATCGCGTAGCGGCCATGATTAAACGGCCTGTCGCTGGCAAAACAGGCACGACCGCTAATGATGCTTGGCTCGTTGGCTATACGCCAGAGCTGGCTACAGCAGTCTGGACGGGCTTTGACAAAGGCCGCAAGCTGACCGTTGCCGAGGCGCACCGCGCAGCGCCGATTTTCGCCGCCTATACCGAACAGGCGCTGTCGGCGGTTCCGCCGAAAATTTTTCCGATACCGGAGGATGTCGTCAGCGTCTACGTCGATCCCGCCAGCGGCAAGCTGGCAGAAGCCACCTGCTCGGCGAAGCAGCTCGAATATTTCGTCAAAGGCACAGAACCTGTCGAAGTATGCGGCGAAGCATCGGGAGAGCCCGGGGACACCTCCGTTCAGGGAACAGGAGAGAGCAAAGCTGCCGAGGAGCGAAAATCCTGGTGGAATGATTTGAAGCGCTGGTGGCAGCACGACTAATACAAAAACCTAAAAGTAAAGGCACTTCCCCTAATTTTGTCGGAAATTTGATCAAATCGTGAATTTTCTTTGAACATTTCGCATAAAGTGTGTTATAATGAGTGCAAGAAAGCACTTACAAGTAAACGGGGTGTTTATAATGACAACGAAAACAGCAACAATCAGCGACGTTAAATCTGCAACTGCAGCTAGTGTGAAACGTTTAGTAACCGCAATGACCATCATCGCTTGGACCGTTCTCTCAGTAGGCGTAGTCCTTTGCTTAATAAATCTCAGCCACTTCAGCGATAAGAACGTATGGCTTATGGTCGGGCTCGGATTTATGGTAGGCAGCGTATTTATCTACACCATTGGCACTGCCATTGGCCTTGTGCATGCAAGACGGGCCCAGCAGGCTGAAGAAGAACAGAAGTAACCGTGCTGAAGCAGCACAGCCATTGAGAACGTACAATTTAAAGCCTCACCGTCGATTTGACAGTGAGGCTTTTTATTTTTTTCAACCTATTTAATGCAGCCATAATTATGACGATAGGATTCATGCAGCAGGACAAGCCTTAGCCCGCGCAAACCGCCAAAGGACGGAGATATCCGTTTCACCTTAGATAAAGCCGGAGCTTTTTAGAGAGCCCGACAAAGACAATTGTCGAACTGGTGAACTTTCTATTACAAAAAAAAGACGAATTGTTGACGTAATTGTTAAGTCAGCAGTTATTCTCCGTAACTTCTGCTAATGTTAAGGCTAAGAGTATATCCAAGGAGTTGAACCATTTGAGACGTTATATTCGTGTATTGACACCCCTGCTCATCATGCTGATGGCCGTTCTTCTCTCTGGCTGCGGCGAGCAGTATCTGGTGCTCGATCCAAAAGGGCCAATTGGCGAGAGCCAGAAGGATTTGATTTATTTTTCAACGATCCTCTGTCTGGTTATTGTCGTGCCCGTTCTGATCTTGACCGGCTACATCGTATGGCGCTACCGTGACAAAAAAGGCAACAACGCTCCCTACCAGCCGAACTGGAATCACAGCACGAAGCTGGAGATTATTTGGTGGAGTATTCCAATTGTAGTTATCGCTATTCTGGCAATCGTAACGGTCAAGTATTCGTATGAGCTGGAGCCATCCAAGCCGATTGCTTCCGCGAAAGCACCGATAACGATTGAAGTGACCTCGCTGGATTGGAAATGGCTGTTCACGTACCCGGAAGAGGGCATATCTACAGTCAACTACCTTCAAATTCCAGAGGGCACTCCGATTCAGTTCAGACTGACTTCGGATACGGCGATGAATTCGTTCTGGATTCCGCAGCTGGGCGGCCAAATTTATACGATGTCCGGCATGGCTATGACGCTTTATCTGCAAGCAGATGAGATTGGCAATTATTATGGCTCGGGCGCCAACTTCACTGGGGAGCATTTTGCCCAAATGACCTTTAATGTGAAGGCAACTTCCGAGGATGATTATAAAGCGTGGGTTCAAGAGGTGAAGACAACCGCCCCAGCGCTGACACAAGAAGGCTTTGAGAAGCTTACTGAGCCAAGTGTTGAGACGGTGCAATCGTTCTCCTCCTTCCCTGAAGGACTGTTCCAGAAAGTCGTGATGCAATACATTGGCGAAGGCGGCTCTGCCCATCATCATGGCGGCTCCACAGCTACAGAAGAAGACACCAACAAGGATCACGACATGGATATGAGTGATATGGACATGAAAGATATGGACGGCATGGATATGAATCATGACCAAGAATCTTCAACGAACGAGCATTCACACTAAACACAAGACGAAAGGAGACGCCGCATGTTTCAGAATCTAATCGATTTCTTGCTCAATGATTTTTTCATCACTGGCGACCCGCTCATACTTGGAGCACAGGTATCCATCGGCTTGTCCATGGTTGCCGTCGTTTTCGCCCTATCGTATTTCAAAAAATGGCGCTGGCTATGGACGGAATGGCTGACCACCGTCGATCATAAACGGATCGGCATTATGTATATTATCGCGTCGATTCTCATGCTTTTCCGTGGTGGCGTCGATGCCCTGCTGATGCGGGTGCAGCTCGCTGTGCCGCAGGTAGAGTTCCTCCACGCCGATCACTATAATGCGATCTTTACAACGCACGGCGTTATTATGATTTTATTTATGGCGATGCCACTTATGTTCGGCTTATTCAATATCGTTGTGCCGCTGCAAATCGGCGCGCGCGACGTCGCCTACCCGTTCCTGAACTCGCTCAGCTTTTGGATGTTTTTCTTTGGCGCCATGCTGTTTAACGTTTCCTTCGTTATCGGCGGTTCGCCGGATGCGGGCTGGCTGGCCTATCCACCGCTTTCCGAGCTGTCAGGAAGCCCGGGTCTAGGACAAGATTTCTATATTTGGGGCATTCAGATTTCCGGTATTGGCTCCTTAGCCACCGGTATTAACTTTGTCGTAACGATTTTGAAAATGCGCGCACCAGGCATGAAGCTGATGAAAATGCCGATGTTTGTCTGGTCCGTACTTTCCTCGTGTATTACAATTATGTTTGCTTTCCCAATCTTGACCGTTACTTTGTTCCTGCTGTTTATTGACCGCTACTTCGGCGCTCACTTCTTTACGCTCGATGGCGGCGGCAACCCGATGATGTATATCAACCTCATCTGGATGTGGGGACATCCCGAAGTATATATCGTTATTTTGCCGGCGTTCGGTATTTTCTCCGAAGTCGTATCGGCTTTCTCGAAGAAAAAGCTGTTCGGTTACAAATCCATGGTATTCGCCCTGATGTCGATTAGCTTCTTCTCGTTCTTTACATGGGCGCATCACTTCTTCACCATGGGTTCCGGCGCGAACGTCAATGCTTTCTTCGCCGTAACGACGATGCTGATTGCCATTCCTACAGGGGTTAAAGTATTTAACTGGCTGTTTACGATGTACCGAGGCAAGCTGACGTTCCCAACGCCGATGCTTTGGACGATCGCCTTTATTCCTTGCTTTATCGTCGGCGGTATGACCGGGGTTATGCTCTCTGTCGCGCCTGCTGACTTCCAGTTCCACAACAGTTACTTCCTGATTGCCCACTTCCACCAAGTGCTGATCGGGGGCGTCGTATTCGGTTACTTCGCCGGACTTTACTACTGGTGGCCTAAGATGTTCGGCTTCAAGCTGCATGAAGGCCTTGGCAAATGGGCATTCTGGCTGTGGAACATCGGTTTCTACGTTTGTTTCATGCCGCAGTACGCGCTTGGCTTGATGGGGATGACCCGTCGTTTCAACGAATACAACTTTGATATGGGCTGGCAGCCGCTTAACATCGTCTCTACTGTCGGCGCGTTTATTATGGGTCTGGCGTTCCTGTTCCAAGTATGGCAAATCGCGCACAGCATCAAGTTTTACAAAAAAGAGCCAACCGGCGATTCATGGGATGGCCGTACGCTGGAATGGTCGATTCCATCTCCTGCACCGCTTTATAACTTTGCAAGAGTTCCGGTTGTAGACAGCGAGGATGCTTGGTGGGAAGAGAAGCAGCGTTTGGCAAATGGCGGAAAGCCTAAGCCGCTTGCTCCACTTGAGCCGATTCATATGCCGAAAAACTCCGCCATTCCATTTTTGATTTCCGTTTCCTTCTTCGTTATGGGCTTCGGGTTCGTATGGGATTGGAAATGGATGATTATACCTGGCGCAATCGGCGTTGCCATTTGCATGCTGGCACGTTCCTTCAGCTACGATACCGACTACTACATTCCTGTAGATGAGATCGAGCGGACGGAAGCCGCATTAGGAGGGACAAAATAATGGCACAAGCAGTAACCGGTCATGATAAGCACGGCCATAGCGGCCACGGTCATCATGACGAGCACCATGAGCATGAACATGAATCACTCAAAACATTCGGCTTCTGGATGTTTCTGATTACCGACGTTATTTTGTTCGGTACGTTATTTGCAACATTTGTCGTACTTCGACTCAGCACGGATGGCGGCCCTACGGCCGACGAAATGTTCAAGATGCCTGGCGTTATCGCCGAGACGTTCATCTTGCTTACAAGCAGCTTTACAAGCGGTATCGCTGTGCTTCAAATGCACAGAGGCAATAAGAAAGGCCTTATTGGCTGGCTCGCCGTTACCGCAGTTCTCGGTCTTGCCTTCATCTATTTGGAGGTCAGCGAGTTTATTGAGCTGGTACACGAAGGCGTAACAATCGGCACTAGCGCTTACTGGTCTGCTTTCTTCACACTTGTCGGTACGCACGGTCTTCACGTATCGGTCGGTATCGTATGGATGACCGCGCTGATGATTCAATTGTACCGTCGCGGCATTACGCCAGTAACACAGCGCAAGGTTAATATTATTAGCTTGTACTGGCACTTTTTGGACGTCGTTTGGATTTTCGTCCTCACGGTCGTCTATCTGATGGGGGTGATGTAGCATGGATAACCACAACTCGCATTCCCCGTCTCATGAATCACATGGTTCCATGAGATCCTATGTCATCGGGTTTGTATTGTCGATTATTTTGACGATTATCCCGATTGTCATCGTCATGAACGATATGCTGAGCAAGAAGCTGACGATAATCGTCATTCTGATTATGGCAGCCTTGCAATTCGTCGTTCAATTGTTCTTCTTCATGCATTTAAGAGACGAGGAAAAGCCGCGTTACAATACGATGGCACTTATATTCGGGCTCGTCATCTTGCTCACCATCGTTGCAGGCTCTATCTGGATTATGTCCTACAACGTTGTAGGTTAGCTTACGCATAACAACAAGAACCCCCGATGGCGCTCCCTGAGTGCTGGCGGGGGTTCTTGTTGTTTCGCTTTATTTTCCAATAGGGCTATAGTACACTTGGAATAGCTTTTAGCCTGATTAGACAGCTGCTACGCTGTGTCTCTACATTCATTTTAGGAGGAACCCTTTACATGTTGAAAATGAAAAGCACCAAAAAAGCTTTTTCGCTGCTTCTGCTTCTGGCAGCCATGATGCTTGTTATATCCGCTTGCGGCGCAGGAAGCGGTACAGGCAGCAATTCCAGCTCAGGAGCCGCTGGATCGGCAGCTAACGTGTCCAGCGAGTCTTCGGCACCTGCTGCATCGGCTGAGCCTTCATCCAGCCCATCAGCCAATCTGCTTGACTCGGACAAGCATCCGGTCGTAACGATTCAGATGAGCAATGACACCTACATTAAAGTTGAGCTGTATCCGGAAATTGCACCGAATACAGTTGACAATTTTATATCGCTCGTCCAAAAAGGCTATTATGACGGGTTGATTTTTCACCGTGTCATTCAAGGTTTTATGATTCAAGGCGGCGATCCGGATGGAACAGGCGCCGGCGGCCCTGGCTATTCGATTCCAGGGGAATTCACGTCAAACGGCTTTCAAAATGATTTGAAGCACACGCGCGGCGTGATCTCCATGGCGAGAACGGGTGAACCGAACTCCGCCGGCTCCCAATTTTTCATTATGGTAGCGGATGCGCCAACGCTTGATAACGAATATGCTTCCTTTGGCGCCGTTATTGAAGGCATGGATGCGGTTGATCAAATCGTCAACCAGCCGACGAATAGCCAGGATCGTCCGAATGAGCCGCTTTCAATGACGAAAGTGACCGTCGACTTGAAAGGCATGACGTTCGAGGAGCCAGAGAAAACGAAATAGTTTTGATAGGTGCATTGTATATTGTATCTGCCCTGCAACAAGGAAAGAGGCTAGCGCTGGGCGCTAGCCTCTTTATTTGTGCCAACAGAGTCGCCTTCAACCAGCGTCACATAAATTCGCTCGTTCTCGACCGGCTCTCCGGCTATGATTTTCAGCAGCTGCTCAGATGCAAGCGCTCCCCATTTATGTTTGGAATAATCAATCGTGGCCAGCTTTGGCTGCATATACGAGGCCAGCTCCACATTGTCAAAACCGATAATATGAATATGCTCGCCCACGACATAGTCTGTCTGGGATACATAGTTGTGCAGGCCAATCGCCATTTCATCATTCATGCAAAAAACAGCAGCCGGCTCTGTGTATTCAGCCAATATTTTTTTAGCTGCTTCCTCGCCGGATTCCTTGCGGAAGCTGCCTTCAATGGCTTCAAACGTCAAGTCATCGCAGCGCTCCACCGCCTGCTTGACCGCTTGCAGCCGCTGACCTGCGTCATAAGACTCTTCCGGCCCCATAATCGCATAGATTTTGCGAAAGCCCCGATCCAGCAAATGCTCCATCGCAAGTGTAGCTCCTGCCTTGTTATCAAGCAGTACCTGATTAATATTCGGGTGGTTCAGCTCGCGGTCGAGCACAACTACTTTATGCCCCAGCTCCGCGTACCGCAGCAGCTCTGTGCTATCGAACGTGGCATCGAGCACAATTGCACCGTCAATCATCCGCTCTGGAAGCATGCGATGCGAACGCTTGCCGCTGCATACAATCGTATCATAGCCTTTGCGGTGCAGCATTTCATTCACCCCTTGCAGCAAATCCCCATAAAAGGCCCCACTGAAGTCGGTCAAATATACGCCAATAATTTTAGTCTCGCGTGTCTTAAGCGTACGGGCAGCCGCATTCGGCACGTAGTTCAACTCTTTGGCTATAGCTAAAATTTTGGCGCATGTCTCCGCTGTCACCTTCGGGCTGCCGTTCAGCGCGTAGGAAACCGTCGATATCGAGACACCAGCTTTCTTAGCGATATCTTTAATACTGACCACTGCACTCTCTCCAATCTGTTACTTCGAGCGTAAACGGCTTTTCCATTCAAATGGAAAAGGCTCGTTTCGCGTAGAAATATAAGCCTGATAATAAGAGTTCTCCTTATTACCCTTAGATTTCAAGCGTAAACGGCATACGATACCTTCGGTAATTTTTGCTCGTTTCGCGTAAAAAAATAAACCGAGATTATATAAAAGCCTATTAAAGGCATTTAAACTTATAAACACTTATATTTTAAAATATTCCTGATTAATTAACTATATCATAACAGATTAAAGTTGCCTCGACTTATGTGCATACGGCGATCCGAAACGAATCGCCGTACACTTAGTCCTTACATGAAAATGTCGATAATCGTCGTTTCACCTGTTTGATGCTGCTTCAGTAGCTGCGGAGAAATTTCCAAACCGCCCGCACGATAACGATTGGAGCCGAGTACAGCTGCCATTTCATTACCATTTATTTTCACACTTTTCACAGTCGCATCGCTATCGCCATTCAAATGGTAAACGAAGGTAATCGGAGCGCCCTGATATTCGAAATCGAATTGCAGGCCATCCAACGACTGTGGCAGCACCGGATCAACGATCAGCTTATTTTCCACTTGGCGGATACCAAGCACGTTTGCTATAAGCTGGTTCATATAAATCCCCGGTCCGCTGGAATAAATTCTCCATCCGCCTTTAACCGGAGCAGAGCCATCACGCAGCTGTGCAAAACGATCCTGCGCCTCATAACGCGTATTAAATTTGCCATCCGAGCTGCTGAAATAAGAATTGCTTTGGCGAAGCTCCGCATTAGGCACAGCATCCTTCAAACCAATCGGGTTGATGATTGTAAGTCCATTCCATGCTTCATCTACCTTGCCGAGCTTAGCCATTGCTTCTACATACCGGATATGGGCATGTACATATTGCAGCCCTACCTCGCGTCCAAAGTTCGCCGCCTGCTCAGCGCGCTTGAAATGCGTGCTTACACCACCGGTATATTTCGCCGGACGGTTCATCAGCCGGACGCCATCCGGGCAGTAAAGCTCGCGCTTGATAAGCGCATAATGCGACTCGGCCTGCTCAGCTGTAAGCAGCTCAGCAATCATGCTGCGGGTCATCGGAAGCAGGCGGTATTGTATGCCTGTTACCGCATCCGATGGATGCAGCATCAGTTCCGCTTTATCTGGCTGCTCCATGTACAAGAAGCCAGGAATAACATCGGTTTGCAGCATATAACGATTGAAATCTGCTTCAATGCCCGCACTCAATGCTCCGAGCTCTGCCGCCCACTCTTTATTGTGCGTCTGCATGGCCGCAGACAGGTGCGTAAACACCTGGTACGTCAGCGCTACTGTCCAGCTGCTCACCATATACTGCTTAAGCTGGGCGTTGGCAGGCTGCAGCGTGTCATCCCAATCGCCATCGCCGTAGGAGGACAAATGGGTGTCATGCAGGAAATGTCCCTTAATATAGGCGATTTCCTTCTGCGCATGTTCAAGCAGCGATGCCGTATGCGATGTGAAAGCAAAACCTTCTTTCGTCGTATAAGGGATCTGCTCCTCCAGCACGGAATAATCCTGCGTCGCAGTCAAATAGTCGCTCAGTACCTTGAGCGGCCATACGATAATATCGCCGTGGCTTTCTTCCTGCTGTATATTCACGTAGTTGTCGAACATAAACCATTGCGGCCAATTGCCGTCTTCCTCATACTGATGGGAAAATACCGTCAGCAATATTTCGCGAACTGCGCCGTAATTTTGCATCGCCATAAAATATTCGGTCGGCCCTTGGCAAACATCTCGTGTTCCCCATGCAGCGCCGCCATATTGCTCTAGCCCGTGCGGTACCGAATAATGGACGAGCATATTGTGTGTGTACCACCATGCCAGCGTATTGAACTTGTCTACTTCAGCGGTATTGCCGCCTTTTTGCGTCAGCTCAAATCCATTCATCACCCGCTTGTAAAAAGCACGGTAAGCCTGTGCCTGCACTTCTGCATCCTCTACGCTAACGGTTGCCGCTGGAAGCTCTTCGCCTTGCAGCAAGCCCTGCACCGTAGCCGTCCATTCGCTGCTTGCGCCTAACTCCAGAACGACTAGCGATGCGCCGCCAGACTCCATTCCCGTTACGAGCTTTTGCTCATCCGCAACAGTCATCTCCGCTCCATCCACACGCAGACGGTAGCGAAGCTTCGGATATACACTTGCGCTCAGCGCCGCCGAATCGGCCGTAAATTCAAGCCAATCCTGATTTTTGTTCATTTGATACGGCAAAATATATTCATTATCATTCATCAACACTTGGTTCGTGACCAGATAACGGTACTTTCTTCCGCTTGTCGAGCGAACATGCATCCGAACTTCCGGCGTGTCTACGGTTGTATAGTTCGTAATGATGATGAGATCATCGGACGTTTTGTAATACCATTTTGCAAAGTTAAAGCCCATTTCAAACATTGAAGGCATCGTAAGCAGACGATATACGCCATCCAGCTCTACATAAATGCGCTGTCCCGACGTTTTCGGCACATTCAGCGCGTTGCGGGCATTCGTCACCCATTTGTGGAACGTCGTGTTGCCTACAACCAGCTGCGAATTGAACAGGCCGTACATATACGAGGTCGTCGTCAGCACATGCGTGTGCAAGTGGTCATTGCCGCCCGTCATTAGAATATGGCCATGCGGACGCTCAACGAGCAGCTCTTTTTCCTTTAATACAACATGCTCATGGGTCGCAGTGAAAAAAGAAAGCAGAGACTCTCCCACATACTCCTCCTGCGAGCGTTCAGGGAACAAGCCGTTAATCTCTTCCGCCGTCATCGATACCGTTTGTAAAGGGGAACCAATAGCCTCCGCTTTGCGTACCGGATTCGCATCTTGCGATTGTAAAGCAGGCGCAGCACAAACTTGCTCCCACGCTTGCTGCACTTCCGCCGTAAAGGCTAGCGACGTTACAGCCTCAGGATGATTGGCTTTAAACAAGCCGTAAAAAACAACATTCTGCTCGCCGTCCACCTTAACAAGCGGTGTTTGCAAAGCTGTATATGCAAATTCATATTGGTAAACTTCATTAGCCAATGATGGCTTGGTCAATGCTTCAGCAATATCCGTTTCCTTATAGCTCAAGCCATAGAACTGGAAGCCGTCTGTCGAATAGCCAGCCGCCCCTGTCCATGCCCCTTGCTGCAAATAAGGGAAGCTGCCGCTTTGCGGCATATTTTGGCGGGAACAGACGACATAACCGCGCTGCCCGTCCTCAAATACGGAGTGGTCAATGTATTGCGATTGATAAGCTTCATTGCTGCGAACAGCAGCTTGGTCAGCCAGCCCGATATCTTGACCGTAGATCACATCCACCGTCTCGCCATTGCCAACTACATTTACATCCCAGAACCATACGCCTGCTTCCGACAGTAGGAAACGAACTTGGTAACGAACGCCCTCCGCTTCTCCTGCCCATACGACTTGATTTGCACTATAGGAGACACGGCTATTCGATCGCACACCAAGCAGTGGAAAGGCTGCAATGCCCGATTCACGATGCAAACGCAAATATATATTATTGAGTGAACCGTCTACCGCATTGGATAGAAGCTGATTAATCATCGTGTTGTTGTGGGTAATTTGATAAAGATCGCCGCTGCTGAGAAAGGTGAATGCTAATGGCCCGGCCTCTACTCGAAAGCTGCTTGTGCTTGCTGCTGTCATGTTCATCACTCACTTTCCTGACTTTTTTAAAATATAAGAATTTATAAGTTTCACCCTTATAATCAGCTTATATTTCACCGCGAAACGGTAGCATTGCCGCCAGAGGACGGCTTCAGTCGTTTACGCTTGCTTATTTGTATACATAGGCTTTCATCAATAAACGCATAATAAACAGCTGATACCAGCGAAGTTGATGCAGATTGACGGCATTTGCCGAAATCAATCGAAACGTTTCTATTTTACAACTAAAAGGATTATAGAACGTTTTCAACTTCCCGTCAATTGCTCCCATTACCCGAATTTTATATAAGTGAAACGTTTCTATTATCATTTTAACGCCTCAGAAGTAAATTTCAATAGCCAAAAAAAATGTGTTGAATACGATTACATTCTGTTTTATAATGACATCGAAACGTTTCTATAGTCACTAGCATCTTCTGATGCAATCGCGTATAATCTAAAATCGAAACGTTTCTATGTTTCATAAGGCTTATATATTAAGGGGAGCTTTTCAGGAATATGAGAGGGGAGGCATGTCGCTTAAGGGATATGTTCAGAAGGAAGCCAGCTGCTTTAATGACAACACCATTGCATAAACCGACAACAATAGAGTCATCATTTACTTAAGCTACTGCACCTTAAATTACTGCTTCTTAAAGAGAGGAAGATTGGAATGTTTAATAAATCCGTTAAAACTGCACTTATCAGCACCATGCTGCTTTCAGGTATTTTGACAGCGTGCTCATCCAATAATACAAATACAACTGGCGAAGCCGCTACTGGCGATCAGCCTGTCACCATTAAAGTTTGGGGCATGGGCGACCAAGAGCAGACGCTCAAAACGATTTCCGAGCAATTCGAAACAGACAATCCGAACATTAAAGTAGATGTGCAAGTTATTCCTTGGGGCTCGGCGCATGACAAGCTGCTGACAGCTGTTGCTTCCAAATCCGGTCCTGACGTGCTGCAAATGGGTACTTCCTGGATGCCGGAATTTGCAAATGCGGGCGCTTTGCTTGATTTGACGCCTTACATCGACCAATATCCTGAATTTAAACCGGAGAACTTTTTCGACGGTATCGTAAATACAACGCAATTTGACGGCAAAACGTTCGGTATTCCTTGGTATGCTGAAACTCGCGTCCTGTTCTACCGTACTGACCTGCTGAAAGAAGTAGGCTATGACAAAGCGCCTGCTACTTGGGATGAGCTGAAGGATGCAGCAACGAAGCTGACTGCACGCGGCGAAGGCAAATACGGCATTGACCTCGTTCCAGGCGAGCCGACGCTGGGTATTATGTTTGCCCGCCAGAACGGTTCCAAGATTTTTGATGAGCAAAATAAACCTTTGTTCAATCAACCGGAATTCGTTGACGCTGTAAAATATGTAGGCAGCTTCTATCAAGAGAAGCTTTCTCCTGTAGATCTTGGCATTGATGCCGTTCAAGGCTTTGCTGGCGACGGTGTTATCCCGATGTTCATCAGCGGACCTTGGATGATCAAGCCAATTAAAGAGCAAGCGCCTGATATCGAGGGCAAATGGGCAACAGCCGTTCTTCCATCCGGTTCTGCGAACAACAACTCGATTCTTGGCGGTTCTGATCTGACTGTATTCAAATACAGCAAAAACCAAGAAGCGGCAGTTAAGTTTATTGCCTACATGAGCAAACCAGAAGTTCAGTTGAAATGGAAAGAGCTGTCCGACGCGCTTCCAGCTGTACAAAGCGTATGGCAGGATGCTTCCATGACTGCTGATCCTAACCTTCAAGTTATCGGGGAGCAGCTCAAGCATGCTGAAGCAACGCCAGCTCTCACCGCTTATGACCAAATTTCGCAAAAATATGTATCACACTTTGAGCAAATTTATCGCGCTAACGCTGACGTGCAGACGGAAATGGACGCTTTGAACGTTGAAGCCGAAAAATTAATTAAATAATCTTTTAGCCGGCAGCTGCTTTTGGGTAGGGTTGCCGGTTATCCCTATTATTGTCCATTTGCGCTCAAGCGTAAATTTAAAGGATGTGACTTAGCCGATGAAAGGCATATTGAATAATAAAACCCCTTATTTCTTTATTGCGCCAACTTTGATTTTGCTTGCTATGTTCTCCCTGCTGCCCATTGTTATTGCGCTGGTCATCAGCTTCACAGATATGGATCTCGCCGGCCTTGCCGATGTATCCAACATTTCATTTGTGGGCATGCAAAACTACTTGGACGTATTGACTGATCCCTTATTTCTCCAAGCGATTACCAACACGCTTTATTA
Organism: Paenibacillus sp. JT22N15; assembly: GCF_059383755.1. Lineage (NCBI taxonomy): Bacteria > Bacillati > Bacillota > Bacilli > Caryophanales > Paenibacillaceae > Paenibacillus > Paenibacillus sp. JT22N15. The sequence continues at coordinate 68,595 of NZ_JBXENV010000020.1, forward strand.
TGTCATTATTGGCGTTCCGTCCGTTATCGCCCTATCGCTAGCGATTGCGCTGCTGATTAACTTCGGCAAATCAAAAGTATTTACAACGTTCCGCGTTATTTACTATTTGCCGTCCGTAACCAACGTCGTTGCCGTTGCAGTCGTATGGACTTATTTGTACAACCCATCGCTTGGCTTGTTCAACTATTTGCTGAACCTTGTGCATCTTCCAGATGTCCAGTGGCTCCAGCATCCGATTATCGCTAAAATCTCGCTGATCATTCTTGCCTTATGGCGGGCGATCGGTCTGAATATGCTTATTTTTATCGCGGCTATCAAGGGCATTCCACGCTCTTATTATGAAGCTGCACAAATTGACGGAGCTAGCAACTGGCAGCAAATGCGGACGATTACGCTTCCGCTGTTGCGTTATGCTATTTTCTTCGTTTCCATCACCACAATGATTGGCTGGATTCAATTTTTCGAAGAGCCGCTCATTATGACCAAAGGCGGGCCGCTTAACGGCACGATGTCCGTAGCCTTGTTCATTTACAACAACGGCTTCCAATACAGCAAATTCGGATATGCTGCGGCAGGATCCTTTATACTATTTATTTCCATAATCGTCATTACGCTCATTCAATTTAAGTTCCAGAACAAGGAAACAGATGTTTAAGGAAAGGAGAGGGGAATAATTATGGCACCGAAAACAAAAAGCGGCACAGCCCTTCAATGGCTGCTCGGCATTTTGCTGACTGGCGGCGGGATAGTAATGATGCTTCCGTTCGTATGGATGATTATGTCGGCATTCAAAACGGAAAGCGAGGTAAAGCAGCTGCCTCCAACACTGTGGCCGAAAAATATTACGTTCGAAAACTTTAGCAATCTGTTCGTCAATATGCATTTTGGCACGTATTTGAGCAATACGCTGCTGATTGTCTTTTTCTCCTTTATCGGCTTGTTCCTGAACGCAATGGCTGGTTATGCATTCGCCAAGTTCAAGTTCAAAGGCAAAGATAAGCTGTTCTATCTCGTACTCGCTACGATGATGATTCCCGGCCAGGTGACGATGATTCCTGTTTACCTGCTGCTCAATGAAATGCATCTGACGAATACGATGGTCGGCATCGTGCTTCCGGGCTTTGTCGGCGCATTTGGCATCTTCCTGTTTCGCCAGTTTATGTCCACGATTCCCGACGAGCTGCTGGAGGCGACCCGGTTGGATGGGGCAAGCGAAGTGCGCACCTTCTTTCAAATCGTGCTTCCGATCTCCAAAGCCATTCTTGCGATTCAAGGCATTCTGACGTTTATCGGCGGCTGGAACAGCTTCCTATGGCCGCTCATTATCGCCAATGACGAGAAGCTTTACACGCTATCCGTCGGGCTGGCTTTGCTTAAGGGAGAGCATGGCAGCAACTATGCTTTGCAAATGGCAGGCTCCACATTTATGGTACTGCCAGTCGTTATCGTATTTATTTTCTTCCAGAAGCAAATTATTGAGAATTATTCGATTTCCGGCATTAAATAAACGCAGCAGCTTTCACGATGTGAATAGGCTATCAAGAGTGCTAACAAGGAGGTTCCATTGCAATGGCCTTGTTTCAATGTGATTTTTACTCAGAAAAGCTGGGCTTCTCGACCGGGATGTCGGTTATTTTGCCGCAGCCGTCATTAGCTGAACTTTCTTCCCGCAAGGAAGGAACGGATTACAAATATCCGGTGCTGTATTTGCTGCACGGGCTGTCCGACGACCATACCGCCTGGACGCGTTATACGTCAATTGAACGTTATGCTTCCAGCAAAGGGATCGCTGTCGTCATGCCTGGCGTGCATCGCAGCTTTTATGCAGACATGGAGCAGGGCGGCCGCTACTGGAGCTTTGTCAGCGAGGAGCTGCCGCGTGTGGCCCGCTCCTTCTTCCCGCTGTCAGCTCGCAGAGAAGACAATTTTGTCGCCGGCCTCTCGATGGGCGGCTATGGCGCGTTCAAGCTGGGACTGCATCATCCTGAACGCTTTGCAGCTGCGGCGAGCCTTTCTGGCGCGCTTGATGTTGTGAGCCGTCTCCAGCATCCCGACTTCTCTTATACGGATGAAGGCGAGTTTGGACGGTTGTACGGCAGCATAGAGAAGCTGGAGGCTGGGCCAAGCAATTTGTTTAACCTTTTAGCCTCTGCAGCTGAACTCGCCCCTGAACAGCAGCCGAAGTTTTACCAATGCTGCGGGACAGAAGATTTTCTATATGAAGATAATCTTCGCTTCAAGGCAGCGATGGAGGAGTATGGGCTGACTCTCGCCTATGACGAGGAGCCGGGCATGCATGAGTGGGGCTACTGGGATCGCAATATCCAGCGCGTCCTTGATTGGCTGCCGCTTTCCCGCTAGAACGATAAAACGCTTGCTCCGGTTGTTATCTGGAGCAAGCGTTTTATCGTTCTTTTTTATATAATCAATGAGTTCTTAAAAACCGCGCTGCTCGATTTTGATAGACTTCGGCAATACCAGCGTCATTTGAGCGTTATACATATTCGACTGAATCGGTCCGTTATGCCGATCAAATTCGCCGACCATCACATACATGACCGATCCCACTACGCTTGTGCTAACGAGCTGCTCTGAAGTGTCGATCGGCTCTGCAGCCCAGTACTGCACCTGCCCGAGCAATTGCACCTTTCCACCGTCTACTTGATCTACACTTACCGGACGGAGCGCTTGCACGACGATTTTATCGACCTTCTCTGGCACGGAAATAGGCGCCGTCTCAATAAGTGCCGTCCGTTCCATTTGGCGCATCGCCCCGCGGAATTCATCCAAAATCCCAGTTGAAATCAGGCCCGCCATCGCAAGGCTGAAGCTTCCGATCATCCCTACTATAAATAGGCTGATCCAATCGTAACGAAGCGTCGTCCGTTCGCTGCCCGCAAACCAAATGTACAATAAAATTTCTGCTCCGAGCAAAATAAAAACAAGCGGTGCCACCCACAGCAGCATATCGTATGCCCCCGTGCCGCTCCAGATGGAAACCGCCACAGCGATTCCCATCAATAATAAGGCAACGCCCATCGAAAGCGTGCCTACACGCCACTGCTTCATTCGCTTTTCCCCTTCCGCAGCGATTCCGTTGGTGTCCAATCTTTAGGGGGAAGCCCCTTATTTCGTTGGAATCCTCTGCCAAATGCCATGCGCAGCCCAGCGGCGATCATGACAAAGGCGATAAGGGCGGTTGGCAAATTATATTTTATATTTTGATACTGGGCATACCATCTTGGAAAATAATTCGCAGCGTATTCGGCCAGAACACGATCACCCATAAAATACAGCCCGATCAGCAGCAGACCGATGCCGATCCAGCGCTGATAAGGAGCAAACTGCGTAATAATCGCTTGATCCTTTAAGCCTTCCTGCGGTTCAGTCGACAGCTGCCGCATGACATCGAAGAAAGCGAAAAACCAGAATAGCGGCATAAGGAATAGAAACATCGACAGCCGCATCGCATCCATTAAATAGACGGAGGCGAGAAAGCCTGCCATAATTTGCAGGCCGCGTGTTTGAAGCCCGAGATATAGATGCCCTGCACCGGGAAAGAGCGACAGCGTTGCAGCGAGCGCTTTATTTTTGCGCCCCTTGTTCATGTACTCCTCCATCTCTTCGAAAAACGGCCGATCCTCCAAGGGCTCGCCCCGTTTCTTGCGATGCAGCTGCTGTGAAGCATCAAAAATACTGTAAATCCAGATGACGGGCACGCCTAGCAGGAAAATAAGAAACTCTCCTGTTCCCGTTACCATCGATATAAAAATAACAACTGCGAATAAGCCGATGGATGCAACGAGAAAGGCAATGCCCCGCTGCATCAGCCCAAGCGCCATATGGCCCAAACCGGGAACGATGGAGAGCAGCAGCGTGTTCGTACGCTCTTTCTGCTCGCTGTAGGTTAAGATGTCTGCTTGTGCGCGCATCGCTCCCGGCGGCAGGTTGCTGTACATCTGATCTGGACTTGGAGGTGCGCCCACACCATAGGCGGCCTCATTCGGATGCGGCTGCCGCCTGCCAATGAGCGTTACAATCATATCGAGCATATTGATGCCCCAGAAGAGAAACGACAGCAAGCATAGAACAAAGGCCGTATCGTCATTAATATGATCCGCGATTGCTATTAGAATCAGAAGCGCAAGCGGTCCAAATCCTCCTGCCGCATATAACACAAATCTTATCGGACGCCCCATATATGCATGGCCGAAACCGGGAAGCATGGACAGCAGCAGCGCAACAAGGGGCTTTTTCTCCCTATTCATTCCTTGATCTCTCCTTCATCATTCGTTATTTAAACCGTTTGGAGGCGATGCCGTCCAGCCAGAGGGAAGTGCGGTTCATCATTTGCTGCGACCAGGAGGACTCGCGCTGCTCCTTGTCTCGGATGAGCTGCTCCTCTTTATGCTGCAGCCTGCTATGGTCTATTTTTTCAAGCTCCTGCGAAATGTTGTTCAGTACGCCTGTACCGAGCAGCAGCAGGGTAATGACCGCCGCAGCGGTATAGTGGGTTGCCGGATGCTGGAGCCAGGATCTGCGGCGGTATGATTTCTCTTGAAGGAACGGACCCGGCACGGACAGCAGATCCTGTTTTTCGGATTCCGACGCTCCGAACAGCTGCTTGCTGAGCTTGTGGCCCATCTGCTCAAAATCCGGAAGCTCAATCGCCTGATTTAACGGACTGGCTCCTGGAACGGCTCCTGCTATATGAGGCTCAGACGTAGGGGGACTCCCCGCCATATCCGCCTCCAACACCAGCATAAATTGCTCTAAGCATTCGTCGCATTCTGCAAGCTGCCGCTCGATCTGCTCGCGTTCAGGCTCGGAAAGCACATTCGCCACGTATTGCTCCAGAAGGGAAGCCTCCACATGATTCAAATGATTCACAGGATTGCATGCTGAGGATGCTTCATCCGTCACTGGCATGATCGGCTGTTCTATCGGTTGTTCTATGGGCTGCTCTATCTGCTTGCCCTGCTGTTTCGTCCTTGAACTCTCGCTATGCTTGTGTTCCTCATGATGACTCATTCAAAGTCCTCCCTTCTCCAGTGCCGCTTAATCCAGTTTCTTGCCCGGTATAGGCGCGATTCTACACTTTTGCGCTCCAGTCCGGTTGAGGACGAAATTTCCTCGTATGATTTCTGTTCTATATAATAGGCGTTTACGACTTCACGATAATTGTCCGGGAGCTGCTCGACCTGTTCTCTTATGTAGCGTTTTTCCTCGCGCTCGATCGCAGCGCGCTCCGCAGGCATCGCAGTTCCTTGCCCATCGGTGCCGGGTCCCAGATTGTCCACATATTCGCTCAGTTCTTCCGGCTTGCGTGCCTTGCTCCTCTTCCAATCAATCGCACGGTTTACAGCAATGCGGGTCACCCAGGTTTTAAAGCCTTCCAGCCTGCACTCGGGGAGAGAGCGGTGAATTTGCAGCAGCACTTCCTGGGTAACATCCTCCGCATCATGCGGCGAATGAAGCACAGCATAAACCGTTTTATAAATATGAGCGCCATATTCCTGCACGAATGACTGGAATTCTGCAGGCCCGCCGTCGCGGAGCGCTATTAACCATGCTTCATCTTGAATCTCTCTCTCCCCCTTCCCTTTATATTAGACGCCAAAACGATGGCTATCCCCTGCACCTGCAGCAATATTTTTTATAAAAAAGTAAAAAGGCTCCGCTCCAGCGCAGCAATCGCTGCTGCATTGGGGCGGAACCCGTCACTTATAAGCTTCCCAGTTAGAAGCTGCCTTGGTCATTCTTCTGTCATTCTTTCTGTCATTCTATGCCTCCAAAGCCTGCTTCAGCTCATCGGAGGAGTTGGTCCACCATTCTTCATTATGCTCGATTAACAGCTTGCGGAACGCAGCCTTTTCTTCCGCACCCAGCTCGCCCAAGTTGTAGCGGCGCTTAATCGCATGATCAAGCTTGTTGACATGGTCAGCGAGAATTTTCCAGCCGCGGCGTGCTTCCGTGTCAATCCACATTTCGCAAGCGGTTGCGCCAGCGTAGTTCGTGCCGTTCTCTCCACGTTCTACCGCAACCCATACAATCCAGCATTGGCGGCCATTAGGCGTGTCCTCTTTATTAGGAGAAAACTTGATGCCGCGCTCTACTTTGCTTTTGGCATGCATCGCGCCGTCGTCGATATAAGCGACGCCCGCATCAATAATAACGCAGGATACTTGGCTTAGGTCGATGGTGCCTGCACCAAAGCCTTTATGCTGTTTGTTGCTCACGACGTTAAGCGCGAGTGATTTCTTTTCTTTTTTCTCCGGTTGTCCTTGCTGTTCCATCCGTTCGTACACGTCCTCTCGTCACATTTCATCTATTGTACTGCCGCAGCAGCTTGCAGCCAATCTCTCCTTTCCATTTTGAACGTTTTTTCGCAATAACACAAGCGCACACGGCACAATTTCCTGCCGAATCCGCAAGCGGCTGCCGCTTTACACGCCTTCATCAGAGCCGCTGCAAAAATCCACAAGACTATTCCGGTACAAGCCGACATATACATGCTGTAGATGCTTGTCAACGGGAGGGAAACGTTCAATGACTCCAGGACCTTTCAAACGAATCGCGCTCATTATGCTCTCGGCCGTCCTGCTCGGACTGTCGCTGCATCATGGCTTCGGCAACGCTTGGTTATCCCAGTATACGTACGCCTCTGGCGCCACAGACCCGATTGGCATTGCCGATCTCACGACAGCAGCAGTAGAGCAAGCTGCTCCGCAAACGGCCAAGCCGCCTGCCCCGGCACCGCCAGCACAGCCCGACCCTGCCCAGATCGAAACGGTACAGACGCTTAGCAAAAGAGTCGTCCAATACAACATGCAAGTGGCGCTTCGGGAGGATATCCGATATTTGGATGGCTCCCAGACCGTAACTTGGACGAACCCAGGCAAAAAAACGGTGTCCGAGCTGTATTTTCATCTGTATCCCAATGCCTTTCAGTCCGAAAAGTCGACGTTCATGCGCGAGTCTGGCGGCCAGCTGCGGGGTGATAAGGCCACGGTCGACAGCCAAGGTTATATGAAGCTGCTTACCTTGCAAACGCTGGAGGGCGAGAGCTTGCTTCCCCGTCTGCATTATGTTCAGCCCGATGACGGAAATACGGACGACTTTACGCTGACGAAGCTCAATCTTCCGGTTCCAGTCGCACCGGGCAAATCAGTAACACTCTCCATGACCTATGAGGTCAAGCTGCCCGAGGTGTTCGCTCGCATGGGCTATTCCGGGAACTTTGTTATGGCGGGCCAGTGGTTTCCGAAGCTTGCTGTTTATGAACTGGCTGGCACACGCGGCCGAACGAATGAAGGCTGGAACGTCCACCAGTATCATGGCGATTCGGAGTTTTACAGCGATTTTGGCTTGTACAGCGCCCAGATTACAGTGCCAGAAAACTTTGCGGTCGCTGCTACCGGCATTCAGACCAGGGAAGCTGTGACGCAAAATGGCACAAGCACCTATCAGTTCTATGCCGAAGACGTGCATGACTTTGCTTGGTCAGCCTCGCCGGACTTCATATATGCGGAGGACACATTGTCAGGAACGGGTATTCCGGGTGTTCGCATTAAGCTTTATTTGGACCCTGCCCACGAAGGGCTGAAAGACCGCTATATGCATGCAGCAAAATCAGCACTGTCCAAATACGCGGAGTGGTACGGCGATTATCCGTATTCGACGCTGTCCATTATCGTCCCTCCGAAGGGTGCGAATGGTGCAGGCGGCATGGAGTATCCAACGCTCGTAACCGCTTTAGCTGCTGAATCCGATAACCCTGGCTACAGCCTCGAGCGCACCGTTGTACATGAAATTGGCCATCAGTATTGGTACGGGATGGTTGCATCGAACGAGTTCGAAGAAGCGTGGCTCGACGAAGGCTTTACTTCTTATGCGGAGGATAAGGTGATGGAGAACGCCTATGGCGTTGAGCCTAACTTGGCTATGGAAGCCAGCTATATTACGGCCCCTGCCCCGCTGAAGCAGCCTTCATGGGCTTATCACAACAGCGATGAGTACGCGGAAAATGTATACATGCGCGCCAAGCTTGTGCTGGTCGGCATTGAGAAGCAGGTTGGAGCAAAGACGATGTCAAAAATTATGCGCACATATTTTCAAAAATACAAATTCAAGCATCCAACCACGTCTGATTTCCAGCGTGTCGTTGAGCAGATTACGAAGGAAAAATGGCAGGACTATTTCCACCAGTATGTATACGGCAGCCTGATGGCGGATTTTTCAGTAGAGGCTATTCGAGTGAATGAAGTGGAGCAGGATGGCCAAACGGAGTACGAGTCTACCGTGCTGATTAAGCGCAATGGCGGGCAAAATGGGCCAATCCCGCTCGTATTCTCCTTTACCGATGGCGAAAAGATTTCGAAAACATGGGATGCCGCCGAGTCGCATATCCAGTACAAGGTTGTGCACGCTGCTCCGCTCGCCTGGGTGGCGGTTGACCCGAAAAACAGCAATGTGCTGGACAACAAGCATATTAACAATTTTATGCGCGCAGAAGTGCCCGAGCAGTCGCGCATTCGATGGAGCCTCGGCCTGACGAAGCTCATCGAAGGCTTGCTCGGATCCGTAGGCTGGTAGAGAGGAGGTTGAAAAATGAAGCAGCATATGAAGCAAGGCTGGCGGCTCGCTATCCGCCATTTCTATATCGTCATTCTGTTATTCCTTTACCAGCTATTATGGGGACTTTTCCTTTACCGTTTTGTTGATATGACTGTACTGCCGCTGCTGCGGCGCTTTCCGCTCCAGCATCCGTCTGACTCGGCCGTGTCGCTGTTCTTCAGCGAGGCCCAGTTTCAATTGACGAAGACGGATTTGATCAATCCTTATTTGTGGCTTCTGGGCGGCTTGTTCGCTGCCCGCATGCTGCTGACGCCGCTGTTCAATGCGGGGCTGCTCTACTCGCTGCATCATATGGGCGAAACAGGTGAAACACAGTTTCTTCAAGGCATTCGCAAAGCTTGGAAGCCCGTGACGCTGCTCTATTGGCTGCGCACGCTGCTTATTTTCGCACCCGGCTGGTTCCTGCTGCCTCGCGCCTTCAAGCTGCTTATGGAGGGCCATTCGCTGGGCGAGCTGCTGCAAGGCACGCTGCCGGGCTTTGGCGGCTGGCTGCTATGGAGCTTCCTCGTTCACCTGCTGCTGCTCGCTATGCAGTTCGGCGCCGCCTCCGGCACGGGCTCCTTGCGCTGGCTCAGCCATGCGCTCCGAAATCTTTTCCCTTATGCCGGCCTCTCTCTGCTGATGTGGCTGCTGGCTGTTGCCGCTTCGCTCGCTGTGTCTGGGCTTTCCTATGCTTGGGCAGGCATGCTGGCACTCATCATGCATCAAGCCTATCATCTGCTGCGCACCTTGTTAAAAGTATGGACGCTCGCTGCCCAATACGATTGCCTGCAATCAAAGCAGAGCTGAGACCCTTAGAAAAATGAGGGCAACCCCACCTAATTCTCATTTAGTATTCTCATTTTTCTAAAGCCCTTCTCATAAAAAAACCGATTGCGGCCAAAAGGCCGAAATCGGTTTTTTGCCGTTATCCTGCACCTGCAGGTAAAGCCTCCATTTACTTCCCAGCCTATATGGCGACCTAGCTCAAACTCTCTAAATCTTCATTTTACGCTATAATTCTTGCCTATTCACACGATTCATAGCATATTAGCTGCCTATTTCTCATATAAACTGACAAAATGTTTTTTTGCCCAAGAACGGCGATAGATCGAACATTTATTAGGCAAGAAACTTGTTTTAACGCAAAATTGAGCCAAAAGGTTACATGAGAATTATTAGAAATTCATTCATATAGAAGGAAATCACATGAAAAAAACGAATTATTAGCGCAGAGCAAAATTAAACCAGCCTAATTTTTTATACCGCAAAGGTATAGAAATACGGGGGAACCACTTTGGGTGAATTGATTTCGATGCTTGGACGGCTTGATTCAAGTGTCTTGGAAATCATAGGGAACCTTCACAACCGAACCCCACAGCTAACCTCGTCGGCACCGGAAGGAGTTTCAAATTTTGAAGAAGGTTACTGCACTACTCGTTGGTCTTGTATTAATGCTTGCTTTCCAAGCAGGCAGCGTGTTCGCGAGTTCGAAGATGGATGGTGTTATCGCTGATCTGATCGGCACACCGTACCAAAGCGGCGGAACGACTACGAAAGGCTTCGACTGCTCCGGTTTTACGAAGTATGTTTTCGACAAAATGGGCATCGATCTTTCCCGTACTTCCCAAGCCCAATCGAACGATGGCAGTGAAGTGAAGAAGAGTGACCTGATCGCTGGCGATCTCGTATTCTTCAACACGAGCGGCAAAGGCATCTCCCACGTTGGTATTTACGTAGGCGATGGAAAGTTTGCACATGCTTCCTCGAGCAGAGGCGTTATTATTAGCAAACTTAGCGAGTCTTATTATGCTGATCGTTACGTATCAGCTACACGCGTTATGAGCCAAGACGCTTACGACAAGTACGCAAGCGAGCAATAGAGCCAGGCCACGCTTTTTTCGCTTACATAACGAAAAGCTGCTGTCTCAATCAGCAAAGCCGCAGTTGTTTGTCTTCGGACAAATAGCTTGCGGCTTTGCTGTTTTCTGGCAACGCCTTATGCAAGGGCACGCGACCACGGTATGCAGCAGGTTGTACGCGCAGCGGGACGCCGCTGGATGACGCTCGACGATGCGCCGCTGGCCGATTTGGAGGAGCTCCATACGTTTTCTCGGCGCAGTGAGCCTTACAAGGTATTTACGCCGTTTTACCGCATGTGGCAAGCCTTTATGCAGAGCCACTATTCCCCTGCGGGCGAGACAACACTGCAGCAGCTTAATACGCTGAAAAATATAGATGCCAGCATGGCAGAGCGCTTCAGTCTTCCGCGGGAGCATCTGGCTGCGGCAGCCTTTCAGCAGATAGATGACTCAGCCGGGCGCGGCCAATCCCACGCGAGCCATGCAGCCGAGGTGCTGGAGCAATTTCTAAATCAACGCCTGTCTGGCTATGAAGGCGGCCGCGACCAGTTTGCGGACGACCAGACGAGCCATTTGGCGCGTTATTTGAATACGGGAGCGCTGTCAGCACGGCAAGCCTACGAAGCGGCGCAGCAGCAGTTTGGAGCCGAGGCGTGGATTAGACAGCTGGCATGGCGGGATTTTTTTCTATATCAAGGAAAATACAATGAGGACTTCTACCGCTATGAGCAGAAGTTTGATTTATCTTCGCTGAGCGATCAGCATTTCGAGGCATGGAGCGAAGGAAAAACGGGCATTCCTGTTATTGACGCCGCTATGAAGCAGCTAAATGAAACGGGGGAAATGCCGAATCGGCTGCGGATGGTTACCGCCATGTTTTTGACGAAAAATCTGTTATGCCCATTTACGTTGGGCGAGCAGTATTTCCGCCGCCAGCTCGCCGATTATGATCATACACTGAACCGAGGCGGCTGGCTTTGGAGCTCGTCACTCGGCTACGACGCCGCGCCATATTTTCGCATTATGAATCCGGCTACGCAGTCCGCAACACATGATCCGGGCGGCACTTACATTAGACGCTGGCTGCCGGAGCTTGCCCATCTGCCTGATAAGCGAATCCACCTGCCGCAGCCGCATGCCATCGTTGATTTGAAAGCTTCACGCGCCCGCGCGATTGAGGTTTATAAGGAGATTGTATAATGATGACAAAAGCAAATGCTGCACCTGCTGGCGCCCAGCCGCCATTTGGCTGGAAGGTTGCCGCAATGGATGCATCCCATGCCCGCCAGCTGTGCGATTGGCGGTATGAGCCGCCTTACGGCATCTATCAATGGCCCGCATGGGAGGTTATGGAGCAAGCCCAAATGGAGTTCGGTGATCCCGAGCTGCGCCAGAGGCAATATGCGGCTATTTTAGACAACCGCGGGGAGCTCGCTGGTTTTGCACAGTTTTTCCCGCTGGGGGATGAAGTGCTGCGGCTTGGATTGGGTCTTCACCCACAGCTTTGCAGCAGGGGCTCAGGCACCGCCTTTGTTGCGCTGCTGGTAGAGGAGGCTCGCCGCCGCGCTCCAAACAGCGAGCTGGATTTGGAGGTGCTGACCTGGAATGCACGCGCTATTCGCGTATACGAGAAGGCAGGCTTCCGCATTACCGACACGTATATCCGCCCGACACCGCAAGGCGCGGCGGAATTTCATTGCATGGTTTACGGAGGAGGGGAAGAAGCCTAGCGTCTCTCTCCCCCCTCCTCTTCCTTTCCGCTTCCTTTCCTAGCCCTTCCTTAGCCCTTTCCGCTCCGTTCCCATCAACCGCCGACCCGCTCCAACTGCTGCAACGGGTCAGCCTGCCTCGTCTGGCTCATGTAGCAGCCCATTCGCTCCAAAGCCTCCGACAGCTTTGCTGATGATACCGAATAGGAGCAGCGGATGCGCCCTTCACCGCCTGGTCCAAAAACATGCCCTGGCACGACGGCCACGCCCGCTTCCTTCATGAGCTTGAAGGCGAACTGCTCCGAGCTTAGTCCCGTATGGGCGATGGATGGAAAAGCATAAAACGCCCCTTCCGGCATATGGCAGGAAAGCCCCAGCTGCTGCAAGCCGCCCACGAACATCGCCCTGCGCTGCTTGTAAGCCTCCTTCATTAGATCCTTGTCTGCCAATCCGCTGCGCAGCGATTCCAGAGCAGCAATCTGTCCCATAATAGGCGCGCACATTGCTGTGTATTGATGAATTTTCAGCATTTGCGAAATAATTTCCACAGGGCCGCAGGCATAGCCAATACGCCAGCCTGTCATGGCAAAAGCTTTCGAGAAGCCATTTATGACGATCGTCCGCTCCTGCATGCCAGGCAGCGATGCGATGCTCACATGCTGGCTTTCATAAGTCAGCTCCGCGTATACCTCATCGGATACGACGATTAGATTATGCTCTTTCACCAGCTCAGCAATGGGGAGCCAATCCTCATAGGACATGACCGCACCCGTTGGATTGTTCGGATAGTTGATCAGCAGCACCTTGGAGCGCGGGGTGATTTTTTCCCGCAGCGATTGTGCCGTTAGTTTGAATTGCTCATGCTCATGCGTCTCAACGTTTACAATACTGCCGCCCTGCAGCGCTACAATGGGCGAATAAGCGATATAGCTTGGAACCGGGATCAGCACCTCGTCGCCCGAACAAATCAAGGTTCTCATCGCCAGATCAATCGCCTCGCTGCTGCCCACCGTCACGAGAATCTCATCCTTCGGCTCATAATTTAATTCAAAGCTGCTCGCCAAATAACGGGCGATTTCCTCGCGCAGCTCCATGAGTCCGGCATTCGGCGTGTACATCGTCTGACCGCTTTCCAGCGCTCGTATGCACGCGGCGCGCACGCGCTCCGGTGTTGCAAAATCCGGCTCGCCCACGCCCAGCGAAATCATATTTTCATCCTGCCCGGCCATATCGAAAAACTTGCGAATGCCCGAAGCGGGCAAGCTCTTTACAAGCGGTGAAACGTTATACTGCACCATAATGCCTGCATCCCCTTTTCAAAATAATCAAATGTATAGTTGTCGCTCTATTCCTTATGAAAGGCCCCACAGCTGTTTTGCCGTATCGCCGATAATTCGAATACCATGCATAATATCCTCATCCGCCACGCGGGAAAACCCTAGACGCAGCGTATTACCGCCCCGTCCATCCGTAAAGAAATGATGGCCTAAAGTAAAAATAACGCCTTGCTGTGAGCACGCCTCCAGAAGCTCCCGCACCTTGCACGCTTCCCGAAAGGTCACAAACAGATGCAGCCCACCATCTCCCGACAGCGTCTCATAGGGAACATAGGCTTTGCAGGCTTGCAGCGTCAGCTCGTATTTACGCTTGTATTCCGCCCGCGCCCGCTTCAAATATTTGTGCAGATTGCCATTATGCAAATATTGATAGAGCAGCGATTGGTCAAGCGTCGAGGTATGAATGTTGCGGGCCCGCTTCATGCTTTCCAAATAATCAATCAGCTCTCGGTCTGCCAGCACCCACCCCACCCGCAGGCCGGGGAACAGCACCTTCGAGAAGCTTCCAATATAAATGACGCTGTTGCCGCTGCCCGCCGATGCGATGAGCGGCGGCACATGCGCTCCGGAATAACGCAGCTCCTCATTAAATCCGTCTTCAATGACGGGAATTTCATAACGGCTCATGAGCTGCATGAGCGCCAGCCGTTTCTCCATCGACATGACGATGCCTGTCGGATTGTGATAGGAGGGGACAAAATAGGCACAATCGTAAGGGCGCTCCTCCAAAGCCCGTTCAAGCTCCCCCAAATGAATGCCATCCGGCTCCATCGTAACGCCCTTAATGTCAAAGCCATGCAGCTTGAGATTTTTTATCGCGGTATGATGGGTCGGATTTTCGCAGAGGACTGCGCCGTGCTTTTGCCGAAGCGCGGCCAGCACAAGGTCAAATCCTTCCGTAAAGCCGGCAGTGATAATCATATCCTTGCCCTGCACATCCACGCCCTTGTTCTCCATATAGGTCATCAAATACTGAATCAGCGGCTTATAGCCTTTGGCATAGCCATAGTTCAGCAGTACATGGCCCTCCACCGACATACGGCCCAGAAACGCCTGCTTCACATGATCCAGATCAAACAGCTTCTCATCCGGGGCAATGCTCGTAAAAGAAATCGTACTCTTGCCTGCGCGAATCCCGCGCTTCATGAGGTCCAGCTCCTCCGCAAGCAAAGCCTGCCTGCTCAGACGCTCCTTCCATGGCAACTGCCAAGACAAGGACGACGGTGCGGCGCTGCCCGCCGAATCCTCCGACACATAATTGCCTTTGCCTTGCAGGGCATATACGCGGCCCTCGTCCGCCAGCTCCGCATAAGCGGCAATGACCGTATTGCGGCTCACACCGAGCAATACGCTAAGCTCCCGTGTCGACGGCAGCTTCTGATGAGGCTGCAGCGCGCCTTTTATCATTAAACGCTTCATATAATCTTTTACTTGAATCGATACTGGACGGCCTTCTATGAGCTTGAAATCATGATACACTTCTCAACGCCCCCACCTTTATCATGGCATATGGTCCCGCCCGAGCGTAAACGGCTGTCGCCGTCCTTTGGCGGCTCGGCGCGTTTCAGTCCGAGAAATATAGAGAAGGGCTGAAACCATCATATCCTTTCCTATATCCTAACAAAAGAACCACGACGCCGGATTTTTCATCCTGTCGTGGTTCTGCAAGCAGCGTCCTCTCGTTGCCGATCCGTCTGCTGTTCATCATCCTTCATATCTGCAAATAAAATAAGGCCGGGACCTGCAAGGACCGATACGGTCCGAATCCATTCACATGTATCCAAATCGACGTAGGCACGCGACACTAGGGTGCTCTGCGTCTCGCTTAACTGCGCAATGGTAGGAATGAAGTAGGGGCGCCAGCTCCAATTCGCCCCATAATATTCCTCCTGCCGCTCCCACTCGCCAGCCTCCACCCTGCAATAGTTGGCCGATAGCTGAATGCCGTCCTCCCGGCACAAATAAATGCGAACGCAGCTCGGCGGCAGCTCCTCCAACAGTCCGGCAATCCATCCATTGCCTGCTCCGGGTTCGTCCTCTCGACCGAAAGCGAAAGCTTGCTCCTTGTCGATGAACGCAGCAAGCTGCGCCGCTTCCTTCTGCCAATTCCTCTCGGTGCGCAAGCGCTGCTGGACATATTCCGCAAGCTCGGCCTCCAGTGCTGCGGCGAAACGATCCGCTCGCTGAAATTCCGGCTCGGCCTTGGAGAAGAAGAAGCCCTGCACATAACGGGCACCCGCTTCAATCGCACGCACCAAATCCTGGCGCGTCTCCACTCCTTCAGCGAGCAGCGACGCCCCGATCTGCTCTGCCAGCGCGGAGAAGGAACGAAGGGCGCCTAGATAGCCATTGTGCGTCGCGCTCTTTTTGATCATATGAATGTCGATTTTCAGTATATTCGGCTGAATATGGGCGATACGATCCGTACTGCTGAATCCGCTTCCTACATCATCGATCGCAATGAGGCACCCTCTCGAACGGTACAGATCCACAATGGAGCGCAGCTCATCCATCGGGCCATTAAAGCTTTCCTCGGTAATCTCGATGACGATGCGGCGCGGATCAATCCGGTATTTATCGATCAGCTGCAGCGTAAACAGCTCGCCGGATTGCTGATAGCGATGAATCCAGTTCGGCTTTAAATTAATAAACAGCAGCGACTCGGAATTTTCCGCACCCAGCTTGCGCATCGCCTGCTCCCGCAAAATCCGATCGACCGCAATATGATCCTCTACCGAAATGGCGGCGTCTCCAAAAAAAGGGCCCAAGCTTCGCACGCGCTCGCCTGCATAGGCTCTGCCCAGCACCTCATACCCCATAATGGTTCTGGTGTCCATCGCCAGAATAGGCTGATAGAAGGCAGCAAGCTGCTCGCCCTTAAGGCCTAGCGATTCCGGTATCTTTCGCATCGTTTGTCGGTCCTTCATCGCGTGCTCCTCTACATAAAAACGATGTCATATATTCTTCCATTGTTAAAGTTAGACCCTATTGTAGCGGAATCGACATTCGTTGTAAAGAAGCGACAGCGTTCGCTAAGACCGATTTTCCCCCAGCTGTTCGGGCTCCGAATGCCCTGCTCGCCCTATGCTCTAAATCAACCGCACCATATGCGTGACATTATCGCCCTGCGCGACCTCAATGACATGATGCTTCGCGTGATAGGAAACTTTGCCTGCGCCCACCTCGATCAGCGCTTGCTCGCCCAATCCGAAAAACACATCATCGGCCAACGCCTCCATCACCTCGTGCTTTTCTTCTTCTCCCAATGCCTCCCACTCTTCCTTTTCCATTTCAAAAAAAGAGTAGCTTCCCTCAATCGCGCTAACCGCTGTTGTCAGTTCCTTCAATATATCCGCATATTCCCTTGCATGCTTTACGCCCATAATAAGGTTCCACCTTTTCACTGATTTATATGATTCATTTTACCTCATTTTCACAATTTTTAATGCCTTTCTGTTTAAATCCTTTTCAGGTCTAATCTCACCGCCCCCTTCTGTCGATAATATAAATAGAGAACTTTCGAAATTGTATTGGACGGGGTGTATAATGAAAAATTCAACTATTATCGGTATTGTTCTAGCTATCATAGGTATCTTTGGCGGGATGGTCGTCAAGGGAGCTCCAATTTCCAGTCTCTTGAATCCTGCTGCCTACATGATTATCATCTTGGGTACCGTCGCAGCCGTAATGATCGCTTTCCCCATGTCAGAGCTAACAAAAATCGGCAAGCTGTTTAAAATGGTATTTGGCACTCAGAACTTGACTTCACGTGAACAACTCATTACTCAATTTATGGAATGGGCCGGCATTACACGCCGCGAAGGCCTGCTCGCTCTTGAAGCTAAAGTAGATGAAATCGAAGATAATTTCCTGCGTAACGGCATGCGGATGATTATTGACGGCAACGATCAGGAATTCGTTCGTGACGTTCTGCTTGAGGATATTGCCGCTACAGAAGACCGCCATAAAGTCGGCGCGCTTATTTTCACCCAAGCAGGTACATACGCTCCTACACTCGGGGTACTCGGCGCCGTGGTCGGCCTGATTGCCGCCCTGTCGGATATGAGTGACATTGAGAAGCTGTCCCATGCTATCGCCGGCGCGTTTATCGCAACGCTGCTCGGTATTTTCACAGGTTATGTGTTATGGCATCCATTTGCCAACAAACTCAAGAGGCTTTCTAAAGCCGAGGTTCAAATTCGTCTAATGATGGTAGAAGGCTTGCTCTCTATCCAATCAGGCGTATCCACCATCGCAATCAACCAAAAGCTGTCGGTATTCCTGACTCCGACTGAGCGTGAGAAGATGAGGGAGAAGGAGGAAGGGGCCGTTGAGCAAAAAGCATAGGCACGAAGAACATGAGGAGCATGTTGACGAATCCTGGCTCATTCCTTATGCCGACTTGCTCACTCTGCTGCTGGCACTGTTTATCGTATTGTATTCAATGAACTCGGTAGACGTAAAAAAATTCGAGGAAATGAGCAACGCCTTCAATATCGCCTTCACCGGCGGTACAGGCCTGCTTACCGATCCAGCTGCGGTCACTACGGGTGATCAAAGAGACAAGCAGGAGCCGTCACCTAACGATTCAACGCAAAACCCAGCTGCTGGTGATGACGAGAAGGACGATGCGCAGAAGCGCCGTGAAGAGCTGATGAAGCAGGAGCAAGAGGATCTGGAGAAGCTGAAGAAGCAAATCGATGACTATATTAAGAAAAATGGTCTCACCTCCGACCTTGAGACGAAGCTCAACCAGTCCCAGCTGATGATTACTATTAGCGACGAGGCACTGTTCGCATCTGGCAGCGCTGAAGTGAAGGAAGATTCGCGCGAGCTCGCCATTTCCATCGGCACGATGCTCCAGCAGTACCCGGACTACGAAATTATCGTATCGGGACATACGGACAACAAACCGATTAACACCTATCTCTTCAGATCGAACTGGGATTTAAGCACCTCCCGTGCTGTACGTTTTATGGACATTTTGCTTGAAAACCAACAGCTCTCACCGACCAGATTTACCGCAAGCGGCTACGGAGAAAATCGCCCGCTTGCCAGCAACGACACCGAGGAAGGCCGAGCGAAAAATCGCCGCGTTGAAGTATCCATTATCCGCAACTATGTAGATTTGGAGAAAGCGCAGGAGCTTAAAATCAAACCAAAAGAATAACCGGCTTGGCAGCACGAATGGGTAATAGAAAAGCCGTCGCCCCTATGCTTATGCATCGGAAGCGACGGCTTTTTTTGCTATTAATGAAAGTAATCGCATTAGTGCTTTTATTTCGACAGAACATTTTCACTAAACCACTTTCTAAGCTGGTTGATTTGGGCTTGGTGGTAGCGGCTATGGTCAGCCATATGCCACAACCCCCAGCGTATAGTTGCTTGCTTTTCATTTTCATGACCGAAAGTGACAACTTTATCTAGATCAGCATCTATTAATTGTGCACATATGTCTTTCAACATATTTAAAACATCCTCATAGCTGGAAATAAGCGTGTTCAAGGGCATGCCTTGGACCATGGGAAGCCGGTTATTTTCATCTATCATAGGGCCATATTGTTCTTTCAATAACTGCGGAAGCGGCTGTCCTTTTATTCTATAAACCCAGTTCAGATCAACATAGAGGATATGTTTGATTAACTGAGCCGTACTATTTGAATGATGGCTAGGCCCCTTGCTGTCTACTTCCTCTTGCGACATGCCGCTTGTGATGAATTTTAGTCGCTCACTGTTCTCTTTTACAGCGGAATATAGCATTCCCACAATCGGCGACATATTCGCTTCACCTTTTAAATCATGCAGCATCCTAGCTCAGCCCCTCGTCGTTATTTGCTAGTGTTATAAAAAAAGAAAGCTCCCGAGCCTTCGCTCGAGCTGCTTCCTCCACATGATACGACCATTTCTAACTATTGATTCGATTCTGATTTAGACCCTGCTTGTGCAGACGATGACGGCGTCGGCGAAGCTGGCGTATAATCCAGCAGATCAAACAGCTGCGCCTTCTCCAGCTCCGTCAAGTCTCTCCATTCGCCGTTAGGCAGCTCGCCCAGCTGAATGTTCATAATGCGTACCCGCTGAAGCTTACGCACATGGTAGCCAAAAGCTTCGCACATTCTGCGAATTTGGCGGTTGCGCCCCTCGGTCAATACGATGCGGAACACGCGCTCCGCACTGCGCGTCACTTTGCAGGGCAGCGTCATGCTGCCCAAAATTTTGACGCCCTCCGACATGCCAATGACAAATGATTCGCTGATCGGACGATCCACCGTCACAATATATTCCTTCTCATGCTTGCCCTCCGAACGCAAAATCGGATTCACGACATCGCCGTCATTCGTCATGAGAATAAGCCCTTCCGAATCTTTATCGAGTCTGCCAATCGGAAAAATCCGCTCCTGATGGTGCACATAATCAACGATGTTGCCCTCAATATGCAGCTCAGTCGTACAAGTGATGCCAGCTGGCTTGTTTAAAGCGATATACACATGCCCCTTATGTTCACCAATACGGTTGCCGTCAATGCGCACATCATCGCCGTGCTCGGCTTGGCTGCCTAGAAGCGCCGTGTGACCATTAATGGTCACACGTCCGTTCTCAACAAGCTTGTCCGCTTCCCTTCGCGAGCAATAACCGGTTTCACTAATAAATTTATTAATTCTCACTTGCGCTCACCTCATTCAAGTATGCCGCTCATTCTGCTGTTCATATTAACCTGCAGCGCTTGCTTTTTCTACTAGTATACCTCCGTCTCCCTCGTCTTTCAAAGCAGGGAGCGTAATCGTCACCGTTGTTCCGGCGTTCACTTGGCTTTGAATATCAATCATGCCTTGATGGCTCTGGATAATACGCTGGCTGACCATCATGCCAAGTCCGGTACCGCTCTCCTTGCCCGTCACGAATGGACTGCCGATTTGCGAAATCAGTTCCTCTGGTATGCCGATGCCTTCATCTGCTATTTCTATCGTAATGTGGCCCGTATTTCGTTTCAAGCGTATGTAAATGGGCCCTCCAGTCGGCATCGCTTCAATCGCATTTTTCAGCACATTAATGAACACTTGCTTGAGCTGATTTTCCTCACAGGAAATCAGGCAGGGCTCTTCGGCGAAAACGGTCAGAAATTCCGCATTATGCAGATGAGCCTCGCTATCGAGAAACAGCAGTACGTCGCGCAGCACCTGCTTAACATCCTTTAAGGTAAACTGTGTCGCCTGCGGCTTGGCCAAAATCAAAAATTCGCTGACAATCAGGTTAATGCGATCTAGCTCCGACAGCATCAAGCTTGTATGCTCGGTATTGCCCGTACGATTTTTCAGTTGAAGCTGGAGAAAGCCTCGCAGCGTCGTCAGCGGATTGCGTATTTCATGGGCGACACCAGCCGCCAGCTGACCAACTGTCGTCAGCTTCTCGGAGCGGCGCAGCAGCTCCTCCATCTTGTTGCGGCTCCTCATGTCGCGAGTAATGCTCGCGAACGCCTTCACCTCGCCCGCGCTATCGCGAATAGGGGATATCGTGACGCTAACGGGGATAATCTCGCCCGACTTCGTTAAACGCTTCGTCTCCTGTGCAGGGAGCACCTTGCCCGCTAGAAGCGAGGCAAGGATCAGCTTCATTTCGCCCCGGTGGCTTTCTGGTATGAGCGTAAGTTGGCTGCCAAGCGCCTCTTCCGCTGTATAGCCATAAAGCTGCTCGAAGGCTTGATTCACTTGAATAATGATTCCCTGCAGATCGACAACATGGATCGCATCACTCGTATGATTAATGAAGGATTGCAGAAAATTTTTCATCCGGCGGTTTTCTTCAAAAGCTTTGCGCAGCTTGTCCATGTAAATGCTGAGATTTTGCGACATCGCGTTTATTTTCACAGCAAGCAGGCCAAACTCATCCCTGCTTCTCACTTTAATGAACGAATCAAAGCGGCCGTGAGACACCTCATTGACCTTCCATAAAATCGATTTAAGTGGACGGAGCAGCATCCCCGACAGCAAATAGCTGCCAAATAAAATAAATAACATAAAGATGCCGGCATATTTCAGCCAATCCTTCACCTTGTACGCAGCCCGATCCTGAAAGTATTCGTAGCTATAGACGATGCGGATAACAGCGGGCTGCATATTTTTATTGCTGTAGTAGCTCTTTAAATAAGCGGCCCCGTCCGTTTCGATTTCATTAACCCGATAAAGACGATCCTTGGCTGTCAGATTAATCAGCTCTTGTTCAAGCTCGGCGTCATAGAGGCTCTGTTTGCCGTAAATAATATCATAGCTAGCTACGCTCGTAATCTGCTCCTCATGATCCTGAGGCCGTAATATGGTTATATCCAAAATGCGTGCGTCCCACCGCTTCCAGTCTTCAATCAGCCTATTAAGCTGCTCCTCCGTCTCTGCATCAAGAGGCATGCCCGCCGCCAGCTCGTTATTTGATAAAGCCAGCGTCTCGTAGAGCTGTACAGATGCTTTGCTCAGCATGCTGCCAAGATTTTTGTGCATATTGCGAAACATCGAATATTGGTCCACAATAAGTAGGGTAACAAACATGGAGAAGAATGCTATCGCAATCAGTAAGCAGAGCTTGAGTTTGAATGGCACTACGAAGACCACCTTTATCGTCGTAAATTCGAACGACTTATCCACATTTTATAAACAATATACGCTACTTATACACATACTGGTCGAATATTTTGTGTATAAAAAAGTGCATAACCAGAAAGTTATCCCCAATGTTATCCACCACATGTTAACAACAGAATATTTGTTCGCTGAATAAACGCAATTGATTTTACATATATAGGAGGGATTGCATCATGCTGCAAGAGCAGGAAGACGAATTTTGGATGCAACAGGCTATTGAGGAAGCCAAAAAAGCTGAGCAAATTGGTGAGGTTCCCATAGGAGCAATTGTTGTTAAAAATCATCAAATCATTGGGAGAGGTTACAATCTTCGAGAAACGCAGCATGATCCTACTGCCCACGCCGAAATGGTCGCCATTCGCGATGCATGCAAGGAATTGGACGCTTGGCGGCTGCTCGATTGTACCTTGTATGTAACATTGGAGCCATGTCCAATGTGTGCTGGAGCTATCGTCCAATCCAGAGTGAAGCGTGTCGTTTATGGTACCGGCGATCCCAAAGCAGGATGCGCAGGCACGCTAATGAATTTGCTGCAGGAGCCGCGTTTCAACCACGAAACGGAACTGACTAGCGGCGTATTGCAACAAGAATGCGCCACAATGCTTACCCAGTTCTTCAGGAAGCTGCGACGGAAAAATATATAGTTGACTAGTCGTGTTTACGACGCATGGAAGAACCAATCATCTCATCACGCTGCATCTGTTGAAGGGCAACGATTAGTTGATCTGCTTCCTCGCTAATCGCAAGAACGTCAGGGTCTGTCAGACTACCTCGTGCTTCGGCTATCTCATGGAGCTTTAGCCTTAGCGATTGCAATTGATCGAGTAGAATTATTTTGTCCATAGCTCGCTTCGTGGCCCACTCCTTAAATATAGCGCTCGTGTGGCAATTTTATTTTATTATACGCTTATTCCGGTGGGCTGTTTGTAAAAACGTGTCGACAATCACCTATAATTTTCAGGCAACTTTCGACAAAATCAGGATTAGCTTCCAAAATAGTAGTCCATTATACCCATTTTTAAAGTTTTAATGATTAACCAAATCAGCAACATATTGGTAAACCTGACATTCATGAATGGTTGCTGCTGTTCATTTCTTCATTTGGGAAAGTCATTTTTATTTTCCCGACATGCGATGTCGATTTATCCACCACGATTTTGTCGTAATACATCTTTTTTTGTAAATGAAAGCTGACATTATCATGGAAGGCGCGGCTATCTGTGCCGTATCTTTATGCATTTTGCATAGCATAGAAGTACACCCCTAGGAGAAACCTTGATATAGCTGACATTTTGAAAAAAAGCCCTGCCTCCTGACGGTTATCGCCAAGGGGCAAGGCTTCTCTCGCTTGCAAAATGCTGAAAGCGTTTGTCCCAAACAGATCTTTCATTCTGGAACTATGATTCCGTAAGATTGTAGGAAATCATCTGATCAGCTATGTCCTTCATCGATTGGCTTGAGCTTTGCAGACGCTCGATCACGCTCGTAAAAGCGCTAACCATGGAAGCCTGCTCCTCGGATGAGGCCACAATTTGCGAAATTTCGCGTTCCATGCCTTTTATCGACGTCTGAATATCACCAAGCGCCTTCTCAATTTCTACAGTCGCTTTTTTGGAATCGACGGACAGCTTGCGCACCTCGGTGGCCACGACGCCAAAGCCTGCTCCTGCTTCACCTGCGCGCGCCGCTTCAATTGCTGCGTTCAGCCCGAGCATATTCGTCTGCTCAGATACCTCTTTAATAAAGCCCGCTACTTTGTTGATTTGCTTCGAGTTTTCCGCTGTTGTTTTCGAATTTTCCGAAATTTGTTCACTTGCCGCTTGCAATTCCTCGGAGTGGGCTGCCATTTGCTGTACCATCTGCACCAAATGCTCTGTAATGGAATGACTTTCGCGCACAAGATGCTCCAGCTGATTCTGGTTCGTTAAATTATAAGCAACGCAAAAAACAGCCTCCACCTCGCCATTCTCGTTCTTAAGCGGTATATTTACAACATCCATTGCAATTCCAAACGTTTCCTGGGGAATATGGGTGATGCTTTCCTCCCTGCCATTTTTAAGCGCGGCAAAATTCATAAAACCCTCAGAAAGCGTATCGCCTGTTTTGAAGCCCATATCGACTCCCGGCATAGGCAAATAATAAAGCATATGAGTGCGGTCATATAGAGATAGGCTTGCACTCTCCCGCATCATCTTCCGGATGTAAGGCATGGCGTGGAGCATAGCTTGGACTGAATTCATATTGGTATCCCTCACTGTCTAATTCAAGTTGTTTAAATATATTTCGGTAAAAAAGAACTGATTTTTTAGGTCTTTTGAATTATTTTTTATTAAATTTTTAGTAAAAACTCTTTAATCCGTTCGACAATATGTTCCACATGGAACATTATCCTTCGCGAATGCTGTTGAATTCATGATTTGAAAGAAAGCCAAAAGCCGCTTGTTTCGGGAGCTTGCTGCAAGGAGCAAACTCTCAAAACAAGCGGCTTTATGCGACTTCTTACCCCATCATATACCTTCATACAGCTTCAAGCTGGAAAATAACGTTTTATTAGCAAACGAATGAACGGCTTTTTCTTTGCGCACCCTTCGACAATGGCTGCTAAAATAAAATGATACCCGCTGCCCCTGCTCCGGCAATGATAATAAACGGATGCAGCTTAAAGCGCATCAGTAAGAATAAGCTGCCTGCAACGATGAGCAGCATTCCAGCGAACGACCAGCTCAGAATCGCGCCATCATTCGGATATCCGAAATGAATGGCTGCATAGACCATTAGGCCGGTAATCATCGGCTTCAAGCCGTAAAAGGAGGCTGACAGCCATTTATTATTTTGAAGGCGGAGGATAAACGCTGACAGCACAATCATGAGCACCAGCGACGGCAGCACCATGCCAGCAGTCGATATAATCGCACCCGTGATGCCGGCGGTCTGATAACCGATTAACGTCGCCGAATTTGTTGCAATCGAGCCCGGCGCCATCCCGGCAAGGGAGACGGCCTGCTCAAATTCCCCTTGCGTCATCCAGCCTCGGGATAGAGCCTCATATTGAATAATCGGAATAACCGCGTAGCCCCCTCCAAACGACACACAGCCTATTTTCAAAAAAACAATAAACAGCTCTCCGAGCATGCTCCGTCCCCCCTCTCCATTTCCCGTCTAAATGTAGTATTCAATTTCGCTGCTGCTTCTGCTGACAGAAGCTTTCTCCGTCAATACCTTCATCCCCAGCAGCTGCTTGCCCTTCGTGAATATGATGCCTCCAAGCAGCCCCGCCATGACGACGTAAATCGGATTAATCGCAGTAAACAGCAGCACAGCGAGCGTCACAACCGCTACGAACGTCGTCGCAACATCAAACAATGCCGTCCGCGCCATGCGGTAAGCGGCCATCACCATTAAGGCGATGACCGCCCCATGTAT
Organism: Paenibacillus sp. JT22N15; assembly: GCF_059383755.1. Lineage (NCBI taxonomy): Bacteria > Bacillati > Bacillota > Bacilli > Caryophanales > Paenibacillaceae > Paenibacillus > Paenibacillus sp. JT22N15. Next base: position 94,172 of record NZ_JBXENV010000020.1, read on the forward strand.
CCCTTTAAGCGCCGCCACCAGCTTCGGATGATCGCCAAAGGCGCGTATAAACAAGCCCAGCAGCAAAACGAGCAGCAGCGTAGGGAGCGTTATGCCAACGATGGCGATAATAGCTCCTGCGGCACCGGCCTGGCGATAGCCAACCATCGCTGCAGCATTGACGCCTACACCGCCTGGCGCTGACCCTGCTAGCGAAATGAGCTGCGTCCATTCTTTTTCATCCAGCCACTGCCGCTTCTGTACGGCCTCCCGCTCGATCATCGGCATCATCGCGTAGCCGCCGCCAAACGTTGTAGGTCCAATTCGAAAAAATATCCAAAACAGCTGCAGCAGCATACCCAGCCGTTTATTTTGTCCATTTGCCATGAGGTTCCCTCCATTGATGGGGTGATGCTTTCTCTCTATTATACCACCTTTATTCCATAATGGATTTAACTTATCAAAAAAAGGCTCATCATTTCGTTTTATCGAAGCTATTCGATTGAATTATGAGTGATTTGGGTTGAGTTTATTTCTTTTCGAATAAATGTTCGAAGCAGACGTGAACATAGCGACTGTCCATGAATTACGATATAATGAGGAGTGGCACTTTCATTTTTTTCATCCTACCTATAGTAAGCAGGGATTAGTTATGTACAAAGCGGAACGGAGCGTTCCCTCTCATAAAGAGCTTATTTATACACAAATCGCCGAGCAAGGCACCGTATCGAAAGCGGAGCTGCTGGACAGGCACAAGCTGACGAGCAGTACGCTAACGCGTGTATTGGAGGAGCTTGTGATGGACGGGCTGATTCAGGAGACGGGTCTTGGTCCCTCCAGCGGCGGCAGACGGCCGATTTTGTATCAGATTCATGCGGAGTACCGGTACATTTTTGGACTGGAAATTTCGCGTTTCTCTTCGACATTAGGCTTATTCGATATGCAGCTGAATCAGAAATCACTCGTTCGCTGGCGGATGGATGAAGCGATGACACCGCAGGCGCTGGTCGACTACGCGTCGCAGCTGATGCGTACCCTTCTTCGGGATCACCGGATTGAGCGGGAGCAGATTCTCGGCATTGGCATTGGGGCAGTTGGGCCGCTTGACCGGAGCAGCGGGATGATTTTGGACCCGCTGTATTTTGCGGCCAGGGGCTGGACGCAGGTTCCGATTTGCCAGATGTTTGAGGAAGCGACCGGATTCACAGCGTTTCTCGAAAATGGCGCCAACACCGCGCTGCTTGGCGAGCGCTGGGCGCTGCGCCATGAAGACATCGAGCATGCGCTGTATGTGCATGCCGGCGTCAGCCTGCGCTCCGCGATCATGTCGTATGGCCGTATCGTCCATGGCACGATGGATATGGAAGGCTCGATCGGACAGATGATTATTCACACTGATGGGCCTCGGCTGTCTTCGGCGGGCAATTACGGTGCGCTGGAGGCGTACGCTTCGATTCAGGCGCTGGAGCATCAGGCACGCTCCCATGCGAAGATGGGGCAGGATTCGCTGCTCAAAGCGTATTCCGTCACGCCCGAGCAGCTGAATTATGAAGTGCTGCTGCAAGCTCTGTCGGCGGATGATCCGTATGTGCAGGAGCTGTTCCAGCAGTCCGCCGTCTATTTCGGCGTCGGCCTGGCGAATTTGATTAATATTTTTCATCCGGAGCTTGTTATTCTGGGCGGCGCTTTAATCAATTCTAAGCCGATGTATTTTCAGACCGCTACAGAAACCGCGAAGAAAAACACCTACTATTCCCCCGCCTATGAGCCGAGGTTTTCCAAAGGCCAGCTCAAAGAGGATGCCGTCGTAACCGGCGCAGCGCTGACTGTGCGCAATAAGATGCGGATTTAATAAGCGTGATGAAAATAATGCAGCAGGGTAGGGTAGCAGGGCAGCAAAATGGTGGAGCAGACTGATGAAGTCTCAGCTCAATAGGCTGACCAAACGGTTAGGCAGGCAAGCATTGTTGCTTGATCCCGCCTTCCATGGTAAAATAATCAATGCTGCGCGCCCGTAGCTCAGCAGGATAGAGCGACAGTTTCCTAAACTGCAGGTCGTACGTTCGAATCGTATCGGGCGCGCCATAACAAAGTCTTCAAAACCGTTATTCTATAAGGATTTTTCTTTTTTTTACACCAGAATCAAAATGGGCTTTATTCTGTTTGGTGCCCAGTTGGGAACAAATTAGTGCCGTTTTTCTCAACTGTATTGCACGCATTTCAATAGCAAAGAAGCCCCATTAATCTAATGATTTCTGGGGCTTCTGCAATTCCAAGCCTATTCAATCAATACCCGGACTGGCTCCGCATTTCAACTTACTACCTATCTAACAGTTCATTTAAGCATACAGCCCCATGCTCACGCACATTCACAACCAGGACCGGAGTATCCAGCATTCCGCCAATCCATGACATATACGCTTCCGCATGCTCGTTAGGAATAATGGTCAAAATCACTCCCGCGAATCCTCCGCCATGAACTCGGCATGCGCCATCGCCGATTTTTTTCAAATAGTTTTCAGTAAGGGACAGGGCGATAGCGATCTCCTGATTTTGAATAGCCCCGCTTTGATATACATTTTGAAGCCATTTCCAAGATGAATTCCCCGAAGCCGTAATGAGCGTCAAGAAATCATTGAACCTGCCATCCTCAAGTGCCAGCACCTGCTCATCGACGCGCTGATTTTCCGCAAAGAAATGCAAGGCGCGCAGTACAGCCCGGTCTCCAGCCGCTTCTCTAACCGCCTTCAAATTAGCGTAAATATCCTCTGGCGCTAAATCACGGCAGACCGAAGCTCCTAGCGCTTTGGCCACCGCATACATCTCATTAGGTACCGCCGCATAATCTTCCGTTAAATCAGCATGATTTCCGCCTGTATTTACAATGACCAAGGAGTAGCCATTTTTCTGAAAATCCCAACGCACGGGCTTAATAACAGGCTCCTTAGGCGTCTCAAAATCAATCGCGATTAAACCGCCATAGGCGCAGGCCATTTGGTCCAGCAGGCCGGACGGCTTATTCCAATAGCGATTTTCAGCAAATTGGCCGACTTTAGAGAGCGACACAGCATCAAGCTTTCCATCATTATAATAATGATTTAGAATCGTGCCGATTAGCATTTCGAAAGACGCAGAAGAGCTTAATCCCGATGCAGCAAATACGTTGCTCGATATATAAGCATGGAAGCCGCCTACTTGAAAGCCCGCATTAATGAATCCGGCTGCAATGCCGCGAACCAACGAGGTCGTGCCATCGTCTCCAGACCGAGGCTGTATATCCTGAAGATCAATCACATATTTCGTTGCATAGCCTTCCGAGAAAAAGGTAATAACAGGCTCGTCCACCTTCACCGCCGCCCCAATCGTATCCAGCGTAATGCTTCCCGCTAGAACCTTGCCGTGATTATGATCCGTATGGTTGCCGCCAATCTCACATCTTCCAGGGGAGCTAAACAGTCCAATCTCCTGCTCTCCGAAATACGTCTGAAATTGCTCAACAAGCGATTGATACCGGTTAGTTTGCTCTACAAGCTGCTGCTTGCCATACATTTGGACAAGCAGCTCCTGTCCCTCGGCCGTTTGCAGCCTTTTTAGCATTTGATTACTCATCTTAATTCCTCCTATATGTCACCTTTAATTGACTTAATAGACTTGATTAACTCGATAAACTTGAACCATACTCTTATCTACAGCCGCTTCATCACAATTATCTCAAATTATGTCCCTATATAGTAGGGCACGAATGCAAGATATACGCTCTTCTTAAACGCCTAGTCCATCCTCCCCAATTCACGCCTCACATAGGAATATTTAACTATTTTTTACAAATTCATATCACTATAGCAGATGTTCACATGCTAGAATATGGACGAACGCTAAGATTAATGATTCATGGGAGGAATGGAATTGATGAAGCTTACACAACGGAAGTCATCCTTGTCACAAAAATGGATCAAGTCGCTTATCGCTCTATCTGTCGCTATTCCGCTGCAAGCTGGTTTATGGGGCGGCACGACAGCGGTTCACGCTGAGGGCCCCACTGACCCGGCCCCTTTTATCCAGCCTAAAGTCGTGAACGAAAACGCTGGAAAAAAGATTTTGTTCGACAATACCCACGCCCAGACCGCTGGAGCAGCAGATTGGGTCATTGACGGCGGCTTCTCTGATTTCGGCGACGCACTCGCTAATGATGGCTATTATGTTCAAGAGCTTCGCAAAACAACCCCATTTACCTACAATGACTTGAAAGGTTACAGCGTATTCGTCATCGCAGAACCCAACATCCCTTTCAAAGCAACAGAACAAGCTGCTATGACGCAGTATGTAGAAGGCGGCGGCAGCATTTTCTTCGTTGGCGACCACTACAATGCCGATCGCAACAAAAACCGCTGGGACGGCTCCGAAGCGATCAACGGCTACCGCCGTGGTGCATGGACAGATCCGGCAAAAGGCATGAGCGCTGAAGAGCGCAGCTCAGAGGCCATGCAAGGTGTAACCAGCTCAGACTGGCTGTCCGACCATTTTGGCGTTCGCTTTCGCTACAACGCGCTTGGCGACATAAGCGCTAATCAAATTGTACCGCAAGAGCAGGCCTTTGGCATCACCGCTGGCGTATCCGCTGTTGCGATGCATGCGGGCTCCACGCTTGCGATAACCGACCCGACCAAAGCCAAAGGCATTGTATATTTGCCACAAACGAATCAAGCTTGGGGCAGCGCCGTAGACCAAGGCGTATACAACGGCGGCGGTGTCGCTGAAGGGCCTTATGTCGCTGTCTCCAAGCTGGGAGCAGGCAAGGCCGCTTTTATCGGGGACTCCTCTCCGGTTGAAGATGCTTCTCCAAAATATTTGCGCGAGGAAACCGGAGCGCGCAAAACGACCTACGACGGCTTTAAAGAGGAAGATGACGGCGTATTGCTCGTGAATTTGGTTAATTGGCTCGCTGAGCAGGAAAGCTACACGAGTCTTACCGAGGTTGACGGTCTGCAATTGGACAGTGCTACGGCATTGCTGCCTTTTGAGAACCCTGCTGCTTCGACGGAGCCGCAGCCAGAACCATGGTCCGCGCCAAGCGCAGGCTATAAATGGTACGACCGTTCTACATTTAAGCCTGGCTCGTACGGCGGCCCAACAGCGAGCGCCAATGCCGCTTACAGCTTCGTCAAACAGGCGACGCTTCCGAACGCGCAGGATTTTCAAATTCGTGTTGTCGCCGACAATTTGCCTGCCAATACGACCGTATCCGGCTTTAGCGCCGGCATTTATTTGACCGGAGGCACGCAGGTAGCCATGGTTCAAAATGAAAATGGCACCTGGCCGACTGCCTACGGCTACAGCTCAGCTTTTAGTGTCACATCAGACAGCAAAGGACATGCCTTTAAAGATTTGACTGTCCGCATTAAATCCGGAACGTCCGGTGCAGCCAGCTTGCGCCTGCGCTTGAACGGAAGCAATCTGATTACGAACGCAGTTACCGTAGGCAATGTACCGGCAGAGCCGCTTCCTGAAGAGGAAGGTCCGATCCCCGCTCTGGTACCCATTGCGGAAGCTCGCAATAAGCCAGTAGGCTCTACCGTAACGGTTGAAGGAATCGTGACGACGGAGCCGGGTGCATTTGGCGGACAAGCTTTTTATTTGCAGGATGACTCAGGCGGCCTTTATGTGTTCCAAAGCGCAAGCGGCTTCCATCAAGGCGACCGCATTAAAGTGACAGCCGCTACAGCACTATACAATACGGAGCTTGAATTGACCGATATTATCGCAATTGAAAAAACCGGCACAGCGCCGCTGCCAGCTCCCCTTGCAGCAGACCGCGTCTCGGCAAATAACCAGGGTCAGCTTGTTCAGCTTTCAGAAGTAACGATTCAAAACTTGACGAGTGCAACGCCAGTCGGTTCTTTCGAGTTTGATGCCGTCGATGCTGCCGGAATCAGCAACCATATCCGCGTAGACACACGCACAGGCTTATCGCTAGCTTCCTTCCCGTATGTCGAAGGCCAGCAGGTTAGCATTACGGGTGTTGCGGCTATTTTCAGAGATGTCTTTCAATTGAAGCCACGCGGGCTTAGCGATTTCACCCTGCAAGGCGATACAGCCGCTCCGGAGACAACGGCTTCCCTTTCCGCTTCGCCTAATGAGGCGGGATGGCTGAACCAAGACGTTTCCGTAACCTTGACAGCAACCGATGACGCAAGCAGCACCTCCCCTCTTCGCACAGAATACGCCGTGAACGGGAGTGTCTACCAAGCCTATGAAGCACCATTTCTTATTAATGAGGAAGGAAGCTCTGTTATTTCTTTCTTCTCTACAGATGCGGCTGGCAATAAAGAAGCGGTGAAATCTGTAACGGTCAAGCTGGATAAATCAGCACCCGACGTGATTTTAACGCAGTCCGGAGGCGCGATAGCTGATGCTTCCGAGACGGATACGCTTATTTTTGCGCTGAGCAGCTCGGATGCCTTGTCTGGTATTGCTAGCGAGCAGCTGCTGCTGGACGGGCAGCCTGTTAACAGCCCTTATTCCATTAAAGGATCTGAGCTTGGCATTGGCGCTCATACCGTTGCTTACTTGGTAACGGATTTTGCCGGCAATCAAGCTTCTCTGCAAGCTTCTTTCCGCATTACCGGGCAGCCGCTTGCGGTAGGTGCTCCTGGAATGCCTGTGCTTTCGAGCAACAACGGCTATGATACAGGCTTGCAAGACGGTGACTATACGATTTCCTTGAATATGTGGTGGGGCAACAATGGGACGAGCTACAAGCTTTATGAAAATGGCGAGCTTATTGACAGCCAGACGCTGCCTGATGTCTCCCCCTCTGCCCAATTTGCCCAAACCCATGTAAGCGGCAAGGCCAATGGAACGTACACGTATACCGCTGAGCTTACGAATGCCAAGGGGACAACCCGCAGCGAGGTCTTAACGGTACGGGTGACCGATGCGTCTCCGGGCAAGCCTGTGCTGTCGCAAGACAACTGGGACGGTGACGGCCAATACAGCATTACCATGAATATGTGGTGGGGAACGAACGCGACGGAATACCGTTTGTACGAAAATAACGAGCTCATCGATACCCAGTCGCTGAAAGCAGCTGCTCCTGCCGCTCAACATGCCGTAACAGCACTGTCTGGCCGCCAGCTTGGGTCTTACGAATATCGGGCCGAGCTTGTGAATGCAGCAGGAGTGACAATGAGCGAAACGATCACCGTTCAAGCAAGCGTAAACGGCTGAAGCCGTCCTTTGGCGGCAAAGCTATCGTTTCGCGGAGAAATATAGAGAAAGAGGATAAAATAATCATATAATTTCCTATATTTCAAGGTGAAACGGCTGTCGTCGTCCTTGGCGACGCGGCGCGTTTCATTCCGGGAAAAATAGAGATAGGATAACGAAAGAATATCCTTTCCTATATTTTCAAAAAATAGTTCTGCCTATTCTGGCGACAAGCTCCCAGTACCGGACAGCAGCGCTTGCTCATCCATTCTTGCTCACAAATTCAGCTCTCGCGATTCCTTTATGGAAACACGAGAGCTTTTTTATTTAGCAACGGTATTTGACGCACACAAACCTTTACCCTGCTGTAACCTTCCAATTCCCCGCGCGAGGGGCATCCAGCGGCTGATGCTTGCGGATGTAATTTTCTGCGAGCATCGCCATATCCGTATCACCGGCAAAAAGAACAGGCTTTCCTGCATACATCGCGTAATTGCCGCCGCCAGCCGCACGATAGCTGTTCATTACAACCGAATACTGAGCATCCATCTGCAAGGGCTCTCCATCGCGATCAAGCTTGACCACCCGGCTTCCCTCCGGCCGTGAAATATCCAGCTCATAGTCGATGCCTGCCCACATGTCGTAGTTATAATGCTGCGCCTTCGGCTCCATGTACAATGGATTTACAATAATCTCCCCCTGAACGTCCAATGAAAAATAACACGCGGCCTGCTCCAACGCAGCCCGAATGTCCTGTCCGCTTAGCCCCAGCACCGTCAGCGTGTTCGGATAGATGAAATTCGTTAATACATCCCGCATGGTCACCTTGTTCCCAAAACCGCGCGCCTCCTCGCTTAGCAAAGCGGCGTTAGAAAGCTGTGCCCCCGTAGCCTCCATCTGGACCTGATGGACAAAAGCAAGGAACGGATGGGCATCCAGCCTCAGCTCAGCTGCATTCTGAATCGACAGATCGCCAATAATTTCGCCAATCGGCTGATCCAGCCAAGCTTGCGTACGTCGCTCCAGCTCATCGGTAAGCGCAAGAACAGCAGCGTCAGGCAAGGCAGACTCCTCTGGATAAAGCAGCTCGGCTCGCTTGCTCGTAATTTCCCAGCAGCCTTCGGGCTTCCGCTCCAACTGCACCGCAACATGAGCAGCAGATGACCCGTTATAGCCCGTCTGCACAATCGTGACGCCATGCAGCTCCTCCGCAAACGACCGATGCTGATGCCCGGTCAGCAATACATCTATGCCTTCCACCTCGCGGCAAATGGCATAGGCTTGATTTTCACCCGTCAGCGGTTCGGCTGGTTGACCTGTTGCTAGATCATTTTCGAAGCCTCCGTGATAGCTGACTATAACGAGATCCGGCTGCTCCTTGTCGCGTATGTGCTGAACCCATGTCCGAAGCGTCTCTAACGCGTCAAGAAAACGCAGCCCTTTCATATTTTGAGGCTGCTCCCAGTTGGGAATGTAGTGGGTTGTAGCCCCAAGCAGGGCGACTTTTACGCCAGAAGCCATTTGCTTCATGATGAACGGAGGCCCAAAAGCGGGCTCGCCACTTTGTTCATCGACGATATTAGCCGACAGCCATGGAAATTTTGAAGCCTGAACAGCACGGTTCAGCATATCCAGGCCGTAATTAAATTCATGATTGCCCATAACAGCAGCATCATAGCCAAGCTCATTCAACACCTCTATAAAAGGATGCGTGTCATAGCTGTCTTGAAAGGCAGCAGCGTAGGAAGCCAGCGGCGAGCCCTGCAGCAAATCCCCATTGTCCACCAGCAGCAGCTCAGGCGCCCGTTCGCGTTCCTGCTTAATTCGCGCTGCCAATAAAGCCAGTCCGTTATGGCTGTAGGCATTGGTCGGGTAATGGATCGGACGGATCGCGCCGTGCAGATCACTCGTCAGTATAATTTCGCAGGTGTACTTGTTCGTTTGCGTCAACATAAACCTCTCCCTCGTTGCAGCATCATTTTTTTCCAATGTAACTATTCTAGCAAAATCATTTTCAACTTAGCAGTGCATAAGCTTGTTTTACAATTAATTCATTTATCGTTGATACTCCGCAAATATAAATTGAATATAGTAAGCAAGTGTCAAAAAATACAATCTCTTGGAGGGTTTTTGATTGAAAAAGATGTATGCCTTTATGTTGCCTCTGTTACTGACTACGCTCTTGCTTGGAGCTTGCGGAACGAACAATACGACTGGTTCGGCTGGTACCGAATCCGCTAGTCCTAGTTCAAGCCCATCTACAGCTGCCTCAACTGAGCCAGCACCAACAGCTAGTGCAGACACAGGCTATGTGCCAACAACACTGACTGTCCAATTCGTCCCTTCACAAAATGCAGATACGCTGGAAGCGAAAGCAAAGCCGCTTGAGAAGCTTCTGGGAGACAAGCTTGGCATTCCGGTAAAGGTCAGCGTGTCGACTGACTACAACACAATCATTGAAGCAATGGCATCTAAAAAGGTAGACGTTGGCTTCCTGCCTCCAACTGCTTATGTACTGGCTAAAGAAAAAGGCGCAGCTGAAGTTATTTTGCAGGCGCAGCGCTTTGGCGTAAACGATGAGACTGGCGCTCCTACAGACCAGCTTGTTGATTTCTACAAATCCTTGATTATTGTGAAAAAAGATTCGCCGATTCAATCGGTGGAAGAGCTTAAAGGCAAAAAAATCGCCTATCAGAACGTGACGTCATCCGCTGGTTTTGTATGGCCGGCCGCCCTGCTGATGGACAAGGGTCTGAACCCGCTTAGCGATGTACAGCCTGTAACGGTTAAAGGCCATGACCAAGGTGTTATTGCGGTAATCAATGGCGATGTGGATGCGGCGGCGATTTTCCAAGATGCGCGCAATACCGTCATGAAGGATTTCCCTACCGTGTTTGAAGACACGCGTGTGCTTTCGTTTACAGAAGCGATTCCTAACGATACGATTTCCGTTCGTTCCGACATGAGCGCGGAATGGTCTGCTAAAATTTCGCAAGCTTTCATTGATATCGGCAAAGATACAGAAGGACATGCCATTATTAAAGAAATTTATTCCCATGAAGGTTATGTGCAATCCGATGACAGCAAGTTCGATATCGTTCGTCAATATAATGAAAAAGTAAAAACAGAGTAGTACGATTTTTCGTCCTGCACCGTGCGGCACAAGGCGAGCCAGTTCAGCGCAAGCGTGCGCTGTGCTGGCTTGTTGCATTGATTGCATTGTTGCCCGCCGCTATTCTCGCACCGAACTTGAACCGAAAGGATTGACGTCATGATTGAGCTTCGTCAAGTATCTAAAGTGTATCCCAATCAGACCAAGGGCCTGAATAATATTAATCTCACCTTCGAACAAGGCGAGTTTGTCGCTGTTGTCGGATTATCGGGTGCAGGCAAGTCTACGCTGCTGCGCTCGATTAATCGGCTGCACGACATTAGCGAGGGCGATATCCTCATTAACGGCAACTCGATTACGAGTGCTCAGGGCCAGAATCTGCGAATGATCCGCCGCGACATTGGCATGATTTTTCAAAGCTTCAATCTCGTCAAACGTTCCACCGTGCTGCGCAATGTGCTGGCAGGGCGCGTCGGCTACCACTCCACTCTTCGTACGATATTGGGCCGTTTTCCCAAGGAGGATGTGGATTTGGCGTTTGAAGCGCTGGAGCGGGTCAACATTTTGGAAAAAGCTTATTCCCGCGCCGACCAGCTTTCCGGCGGACAGCAGCAGCGTGTCGCGATAGCACGCGTGCTGGCGCAAGAGGCCAAAATCATTTTGGCGGACGAGCCTGTCGCTTCGCTAGATCCGCTTACTACCAAGCAAGTCATGGATGATTTGAAGCGAATTAATCAGGAGCTGGGCATTACGACGATCGTTAATCTTCATTTTGTCGATTTAGCTAGGCAATATGCGACGCGAATTGTCGGGCTGCGGGCAGGTGAGGTCGTATTTGATGGCCCTGTAGCTGAAGCTACAGACGAGCGGTTTGCTGAAATTTATGGCAGGCCTCTTCTTGAAGGCGAGCTGCTGGGAGAGGTATCGGCATGAAAAGCCCGCTTGAGACTGGAACAAGCCAGGCGCCCCGTCCCCTGCCGCCTACGCGCACGAAGCATGTGCTGACTACGCTGCTTATTTTGCTGCTGCTCTGGGGCAGTGCCGTGCAGACGGAAGTGAGCTTTAAGGAGCTGATTGAGGGCTTTCCGAACATGTTAGATCTGCTGGGCGAAATGTTTCCTCCCCGCTGGACCTACTTTGATAATATCGTGGACGGCATGCTGGAGACGATTCGCATGGCATTAGTAGGAACAACGATTGGGGCAATTATCGCCATCCCAGTGGCATTGCTGTGTGCAGGCAATTTAATGCCGCATCGCTGGGTGTATTATCCGGCACGATTTTTGCTCAATTTGGTAAGAACGCTGCCTGACCTGCTGCTCGCCGCCCTGTTCGTCGCGGTCTTCGGGCTTGGGCCTGTGCCGGGCATTCTCGCGCTTGCTGTTTTTTCGGTCGGTTTAATCGCCAAGCTGACTTATGAGACATTGGAAACGATAGACCAGGGACCGCTTGAAGCGATGACGGCGGTTGGGGCCAACGCTATGCAGCGCATCGTATTTGGAGTGGTGCCGCAAATTTCGGCTGCCTTTATGTCGTACGTGCTTTATACCTTCGAAATTAATGTGCGGGCAGCCGCCATTCTCGGCCTTGTCGGGGCTGGCGGCATCGGCTTGTTTTATGAAGCGACGCTTGGCTTTCTCGAATATGACAAAACCGCTGTTATTATATTATTTACACTGGTCATTGTTCTGTTTATTGATTTTGCAAGCACGAAGCTGCGGGAGAAACTACTATGACGACGAAAAATGGGGATTACCTCATCCAAAAACCGCGGAAAAACCCGCTTCGGTGGCCGATTATTATTGCGCTCGCGCTTGTTTATATTTGGGCGTTCTCTGGCGTTCCGTTTACTGGCTTTAAAGAGACCGCGGGTCAGATCATGAAGTCGATTATGGCGGGCATTTTTTCTCCCGATTGGGGTTATGTATACTTGCCTGAAGGCGAGGATTTGCTGCGGGGGCTGCTGGATACGCTGGCTATTTCGATACTCGGTACGGTGATTTCGGCTGTGCTTTGCATTCCGTTCGCCTTCTGGTCCGCCCGCAATATGAGCAAATATCGGCCGATTTCCGGCTCGGGCAAAATCATGCTCAGCTTCATCCGGACGTTTCCGGAAATTATTATGGCTATATTGTTCATTAAAGCTGTTGGTCCGGGCTCCTTTGCCGGCGTTCTCGCCCTTGGATTGCATTCGATTGGCATGCTCGGCAAGCTGTTTGCGGACGATATCGAAAATATAGATTTCGGTCCTTCCGAAGCGCTGCTCGCTTCCGGAGCGACGCGTTTGCAGCAGCTTTGGTTCGCTGTGCTGCCTCAAGTGCTGCCAGGTTTTCTGAACTACACGCTGTACCGCTTTGAAATTAACGTCCGCTCGGCCACGATACTGGGCGTCATTGGCGCTGGCGGTATCGGCACGCCGCTGATTTTCGCGCTGAGTACCCGAAGCTGGCCTAGGGTCGGCATTATTTTGCTCGGCATCGTTATGATGATTACCGTTATTGACCTCATCTCCGGCTATGTGCGCAAGAAGCTGGTGTGAGGCAGCATAGGCGGTAGCAGGGGCCAGCGAAAGCAGCCAGTTGCCTGAGTGAAGTGCAACCCTTAGAGTAGACATTGGAAAGCCCTTATGGGAAACCGATGATGCTTTAAGGGTTTATTTATGTAAAGAATATATCCAAATTTTATAAAAACGCCAATTGAGCATCGACTACAATTTACAGCAATGAGTGTTAAACAAGAATGATAGGTTTGGCTGCACTTTATTAAACTCCCTCGGTAAAATGTAGTTTTCTCACGAATGCTCGCTTATTCGCAGGATCTCTCCAATAGATAAATCGCTATTCGGATAGAAGAGGGGGTGTACCGTCAAATTCGCC